>NZ_JAZAYT010000033.1:0-322198 GCF_036321945.1 Flavobacterium facile | reverse complement strand
TATGAGGCAAAAAATGAAAATCATCAAAAAGGCTTTAACTTTAGGAGTAATCTTTATATTCCTTTCCTGCGAAAAAGATTTATATGATGAATATATAAATTCTGATAAACATTCAATACTCGTTCAAAGAAAAAACTTTGAAGATTTAAAAAAGAACAAAAAATTAATGAAGTCTATTGAAAAATTCACTTCAAAAAGTACTTACACTTTACAAAAACAACATTATGATTCAATAAATAATTTTTATATTGATTTAGACAATGTAATGTTTACTTTAGATTCTTTGAATCATCAAACTTATACATTTAAAATCAACAGGATTCCAAATAATTATTTATTTGAAAATCTTATACTAAAAACGAGCAAAACAGGTGGTTTTGATGCAATTTTAGCACAATACAATCAAAATGCTCTCAATTTAAGTTCAACAATACAAGGAGAAATACAAAATTCTATAAATCAAAATATTACTTTTACATATTTAGGAAAAAAATCACTTTCTGAAATAAATAGTAAATTTTCATATAATGAAGAATGTTTTGAACCTGGCTATGTTTACTCTTCTGGACAGAAATGTGCATCAGGGGACCATACATTTGCTCATGGTGCAAATTGTGATTATTGGGGAACAACTGATATGGCAACAACAAGTGGCTATGTTTACACGATGATGGCAGTATCATGTCCTGGAGGTGGTGGAGGTTCAGGCAGTCTAGGTGGAGATTTTTCAACTGGACCACACGGAGGTGACGGTGGTAGTGGTACACAAACTTTTCCCAATACTCCTTGTGGTAGATTACAAAAAGGTACAAACAGTGATAAATACAAACAAAATTTTAAGAATTTAAACATACCAGAAAAATTTGTTTTACCTTTTGAATCAGGTTTTGCTCAAAAAATGACAAATGGGGTTTTAATTTACTCTTATTTACAAGCTTCAAATGGAGCCTCTTTAAGTGTTCCACAAAATTCGTTGAATTATACTCATGTACACAATAATCATTTAGTTACAGACTTAAATGGAGATACTTATGATGGTGGTGTAAAAATTTTATCCCCAGCTGATGTGGTAGGATTAATAACTACTTGTCAAAATGCTTCAGTAAGTGCAAATATAAATCCAACTGAAGCTTTTGGGATTATGATATCTAATGAAGGTATTTTTGCTATAACTTTGTTAGAGCCAATGTCATTAGCCGAATTAGGTCAATTACATCCTAAATGGAATACATTTAAAGATGAATTCAAAGAAAAAGCTGGTAATATTGTTAAAAATCCCAATTTAGATGCAACTGGAAGAAAAAATGCTTTACAAAAAATGCTTTTGACATTACTAAAAAATGTAGGATTAGAAAATAAAGTTGGCTTATTTGAAGGAGAAGCACAAGACAATATTGACACTTATGATATAATTTGGACCAAAAAATCATTAAATCCAACTAATCCTAACGCAACACCAGTAGAAACACCTTGTTAAATTTTAAAATAAAAAAAATGAAATATTTAATAAAATTAATAGCTTGTCTTTTAATAACACTCAATGCGAACTGTCAAGTAACAACAACTGTACCGATATCCAGTTACGACTATCCTAATGGTGCTTATCTAAAAGATTTTAATGACGAATTAACATATTGGGAAGGCACATGGGAAGGCACAATAAATAACAAAAAATATACATTTGTGTTTACTAAATTTATTCAACATTTAAAAGGAGATGCTAATTCACATTATTATTATCGGGATGAAATACTTGGAAAATATAAGGTGGTAGATTTAACTACCAATCAAATTTTATATGATAACTTATTTGCAACTAATTATGATGATTATTTGATACTTGGATTAGCAATAAGAAATGGTGATTTTATTTTTAATTTTGAAGATGTTGCCAGTAAATGCTATAATTCTATAGAGTTTCATTTACAAAAAATTAATGGTCAGACTAACCAAGTCAAATATGGTTATTTTAGATTTCTTGATTATCAAAATTGGGATTGCACTAATTATTCTAACCAAGCTAGTATACCAATGTTCTTACCACAACAAGAATTAATACTTACTAAACAATAAAACCTCTTACAACAGTCATTTTAATAAATTGCGAAAAATGTGCAAAATTCATGTACATTTTTCGCAATTATATTTTACTTTTTAGAAGAAAATAGACCACAGCTACACAAAGTCTCACAACTTTGAGCAATAAACAACCAAAAAAAACCAAAACCGTAAACATTAGCGCCAAAAACCGTAAAATCGTATCAAGTATTTGGTATATTTTTGTGGGCTGCTAATGGCTTAAGTTTTTATAACCAAAATATAGTCGCGTATATTTATGAGTTATAACTCATTTTTCCAAACGAAAACTAAAAATCATGAAATACATATTCACAATTTTAATTATTTGCATATCATTAAATATCTACTCTCAAGACATGAAATTGAAGAATAAGGATAAAAAAGTTAATATTGAATTGATTAAATCTGGAAAATTCATTCAAGAGATTAAAAATCCAAAAGCTTCACAAGGATACTTTATGGTTATTAATGACAGTCTTCGCTATGATTACGCTGAAAATGGTAAATACTATACGAAATCAAAGATTAAGTTTGTTAAACCTGATGTAATTGAATCAATAGCATACGAAACAACTGTACCAAATTTCAACTGTCATATGGAAGAAATAGTTGAAACCAAAATTTTAGAAACTTCAACGCAAGATAGTTTAATAAGGATGAAAGAAAGAATTAACAAAGGTAGATGGCAAATTTATGTTTTGCGAAAAGTTAAGAATGAAAACGAGTTATAACAGCAGTTACACAAGATGCAAGGATTTGGTGGAACTGCCGTTTCGCATGAAATTTTATATTTAACAGAAAATATTCAGTTCCGAAGTTCTTACCTCATAATGCGCCGAAACGTTAGTCACAATTATTAAAAACAAAACAATGAAGCAACTATTTCCTGGTTACTACAAAAAAAACGAACTCGAAATCAAAAAAATTTGGGAAAACGGAGTAATAATATTTGATACTAATGTATTATTGAATCTTTATCGATATTCTGATTCAACTAGAGATACAATTTTAGATTTAGTCAGTAAATTTTCAGAACAAATTTATTTACCACATCAAGCTGCATTAGAATATAATAGAAATAGATATGAGGTTATTGCTGAACAGGAAAAAGCTTATAATGAATTTTTAGGTAAAATTTCTCAAATACAAAAAGACCTTCAATCAACTAACAAACCTCCTTTTTTATCTAGTAAAGTAGATAAAGACTTAAATTCTGTATTTGAACATGTAAGTTCAGAAGTTCAAGATAGCATTAAGAAATATTGTGAATATTTAAAAGACGATCCTATCTATAATAGAATTTCAGAACTATTTTCAGAAAGAATTACTGTGCCTTTTTCAATTGAAAAATTAAATGAAATTTACAAAGAAGGTGAAGAAAGATACAAATTAAAAATTCCGCCTGGTTTTGAAGATGAAAAAACAAAAGAAGGTGTTCGAAAATTTGGGGATTTAATATTATGGAAACAGATAATTGAAAAAGCAAAAGAATTAAATAAAGATATAATTCTTATAACTGATGACAGTAAGATAGATTGGTGGTGGAAAATTAAAGATGGTAGAAATATGGGACCACGACAAGAACTCGTAGAAGAAATAAAAACTGAAGCAAATGTTGATTTTCATATGTATTCATCAGAAAGATTTTTAAGTTACGGACAATCATTCTTAAAAGAACAAATTAATCAACAAGCATTAGAAGAAATTCAAGCAATGAAAAAGGCTGAAATGGAAGAAATGCGAAGAATAAAGAGGTTTAAGGAAAGAAATTTTATGGAAAAAGAAGCAACTACAAAAGAAGAAATTTCTTTTCTCAGAAATAAAATTGAAGATTTAAACAAGAAAATTTTCAATCTTAATAAACATTCTGAAAGTTTATTCAAAGAAACTATAGAGAATCCTGAAATTCAAGAATACATACATAGTTTAAGTATTCATGAAGCAGAACTTGAAGAGGAAAAGTCCGCTTTAATTCACAAACTTGAATCTTTACAAAAAACATTATTGAATTTTAGAGATAGAGATAGCGATATAAACTTTAATAGTGAGAAAAAAAGAATCTGGAAATATTTATCGGAAGAGAATGATAAATTTAGAATATAACTGTGTCTAACAGACGTTTACCAAGATTGCAAATTTTATAGTAAATACACATTTACATTTCCTAGAAATTTTATCTTTGATAGAAAATAATCGGTTCAAAAGCTAGCATCTTTGCCAAACGCCAGCACGTTGTATGCCATTAGCTAAAAAAACGTAAAAAAAATAAATTAAACTATTATGAAAAACCTTAATCGAATTTTAGCAGTCATAGTTCTGTCTATTTCTTTATTTAGTTGTAAAAATTCCAAAAATGAAGTAGAAAACACAGAAAAAGTTGAAAATACTATATCAAAAGACCCAAATCTTGAAAAATTAGAAAGCGAATCTTCAAGATTGAGAGCTGGTGGAAGTGTTAAAAATGTTGAACTAAACGATGGAAAAGCAGTAATTAGCTATGTTAAAGATTTTGCTGAATATAAAGAATTGAATCCTCAATCTGGATTAACTGAAAATGATTTTGAAGCATATTGGGAAAGTGGAAATGCAATTGAAAAAGCTTTAATTGATGGTACAGTAAAAATTATGGTTAAACTTGATTACATAAATGCTGTTAAAATTATTTTACCATACAAATCCAAAACATATTCAATTGATTTAAACAAAAATGATTTAGAAAAATTTACTGGTTCAGATTTTAATAAATTAAAAGGCGATTTAGAAAATAATTTTACAAAATTATATGTTTATAATGATAAAGGAAGAAATGAATTTTTTAAAAAGTTTGGAAAAATAGAATAATATCCTAAGCTAGCGCGAGCTTCTAGCTCGTGCCCACAAAGAAAAAATCATACCAACAAAAAATCCAAATTCCACCCTTGAAATTTGGATTTTTTTATGCCTATATTTCACAAAACACCTGATAATTAATCTGTTACTTTTAGGGCTCTAAACCACAAAAAAAATTTAACATTTTTTACGGAATAGCCGTAATAAAAATATTCTCAAAGTAATTATTTTGCATGCGATTAAAAAAATCGTAGTAAATAACCTATAAAACTAAAAAACAGCAAATTATGGCATCAACATCAGAGGTAGGACACGTAAAAAACGTAGCAAACTTAGGCACAGGCATTCAAATTTTACAAGAAATGGGCCCTATGTACAATCCTTCAAACAGCAACATTCAATTAACCAATTTAGTGAGCTTCAAAACAGCAATTGAGGATACAATTAGCCAAATAAATAGCAAAATTCCAAGCTACAAAAACGCAGTAGCTAACAGAGAAGTCGCTATCGAAAAATTGGGAAGAACATCAACAAAAGTGCTAAACTTCTCCAAATCACTAAACATTTCTACAACCGACAAAGAAAACATCCTAAGCCAAGTAAAAAAAATCAGAGGCCATGCTAAAATTAAAGCCGTAAACCCAGAAACTTCAGAAGCATCTGGATTTTCAACCTCACAAATGAGTTACGACAGCAGAATCGCAAACCTTTCTTTACTAATAAACTTTGTAGCTTCGCATCCAGAATACCAACCTAACGAAAACGAAATAAAAATAGCCAATCTAAAAACCTATCAACAAGAATTAAGTACTTTAAGTAGTATCGTAAATGCTTCAGGAAATGAACTTATAACCGCTCGTTTAAACAGAAACAACGCGATGTATTTATCAGATATCAATATTATTAAAGTAATGAACGAAACAAAAGCCTACTTAAGATCATTAGGTCAAGCAGCACAACCGTATTATAAAGCGTTCGTAAAATTAAAATTCAGAGATAAAGATTAATTATAAAACTAAAGTAAAAGTCTAAAAACGTATCGGGAAGTTCTAAAAATGCATCGGGAAGTTCTAAAAACGTATCGGGAACTTCTAAAAATGCATCGGGAAGTTCTAAAAACGCGTCGGGAACTTCTAAAAACGTATCGGGAAGTTCTAAAAACTCATCGGGAACTTCTAAAAACGCGTCGGGAACTTCTAAAAACTCATCGGGAAGTTCTAAAAACGCGTCGGGAACTTCTAAAAACGCGTCGGGAACTTCTAAAAACCCATCGGGAACTTCTAAAAACGCGTCGGGAAGTTCTAAAAATGCATCGGGAACTTTTTAAAACGTCCCAAAAAACTTTATAAACACCACATAAAACCAAAAAATCCCAACCTTTCGATTGGGATTTTTTTATCTTCTTTATTTGTACGAATCTTATTTCGTCAAATACATTTTTCTTCTTGCGTATAAATCGTAAAACTGATCATCTTTTAAATCATCAATGAATAAAATACTTTCTCCTGTACTCTTCATCTCTGGTCCTAAAGCTTTATTCACATTCGGGAACTTACTAAAAGAGAAAACCGGTTGCTTAATCGCATATCCATTTAATTTTGGTTCAAAAGTAAAATCAGTTACTTTATTATGACCTAACATCACTTTCGTAGCATAGTTCACATAAGGCTCGCCATACGCTTTCGCAATAAACGGCACCGTACGAGACGCTCTTGGATTCGCTTCAATAATATAAACGATATCGTCTTTAATCGCAAACTGAATGTTTATCAATCCAACTGTTTTTAAAGCTACAGCAATTTTCTCCGTATGATCTTTAATTTGTTGCATCACAAATTCACCTAAGTTAAACGGTGGCAAAGTAGCATTACTATCTCCAGAATGCACCCCACAAGGCTCAATATGCTCCATAATCCCGATAATGTAAACATTTCCATCGGCGTCACAAATCGCATCTGCTTCGGCTTCTATCGCACCATCTAAATAATGATCCAATAATAATTTATTTCCAGGAATCGATTTTAATAAATCAATTACATGCTCTTCTAATTCTTGTTTGTTAATTACGATTTTCATCCCTTGTCCACCCAAAACATAAGAAGGACGCACTAATAATGGGAAATCTAACGTGTCAGCTAATTGTGTAGCTTCTTCCGCACTTTCCGCAATCCCGAATTGTGGGAAAGGAATTTTTAATTCAGTTAATAAATCTGAGAATCTTCCTCTATCTTCCGCTAAATCTAACGCATCAAACGAAGTTCCTAAAATTTTAATCCCATATTTCGATAATTTCTCCGCTAATTTCAAAGCAGTCTGACCACCTAACTGTACAATTACACCTTCAGGTTTTTCATGCTGAATGATGTCGTAAATATGTTCCCAGAAAACCGGTTCGAAATACAATTTATCCGCCGTATCAAAATCAGTAGAAACCGTTTCTGGATTACAGTTAATCATAATCGTTTCATAACCACATTCTTTAGCCGCTAAAACCCCATGAACACAAGAATAATCGAACTCAATTCCTTGTCCAATTCTATTCGGTCCAGAACCTAAAACCACTACTTTCTTCTTGTCCGTTACAATACTTTCGTTATGAACGTATCTTGTTCCATCTGCTTTTTCAATCTCTGCTTCAAAAGTCGAGTAATAATAAGGCGTTTGTGCTTTAAATTCTGCCGCACAAGTATCCACTAATTTGTACACACGTTGAATGTTCATTTCATCGCGTAATTTGTGAACCTGACTTTCTAAACAACCCATCATATGAGCAATTTGTCTGTCTCCGTACCCTTTTTGCTTAGCTTCAAGTAATAATTCTTTTGGTAAAGAATCAATTTTATATTTCGAAATTTCTTTCTCTAAGTGGAATAATTCTTCATATTGTTTTAAGAACCACATGTCAATTTTTGTGATTTCATGAATTCTACTTAATGGAATTCCCATCGCAATAGCATCATAAATAACAAAAACTCTATCCCAACTTGCAAACGTTAGTTTTTCAATAATTTGATCGTAGTTGCTATATCCTTTTCCGTCAGCTCCTAACCCATTTCGTTTAATCTCTAAAGATTGAGTCGCTTTGTGTAAAGCTTCCTGGAACGAACGTCCAATTCCCATTACTTCACCAACAGATTTCATTTGTAAACCTAAAGTTCTATCCGCACCTTCAAATTTATCAAAGTTCCAACGAGGTATTTTTACGATAACATAATCTAAAGTCGGCTCAAATAAAGCAGAAGTCGATTTTGTAATCTGATTTTGTAATTCATCTAAGTTATACCCTAAAGCTAATTTCGAAGCGATTTTCGCAATCGGATAACCCGTAGCTTTTGAAGCCAATGCCGAAGAACGAGACACTCGAGGATTGATTTCAATCGCCACAATATCTTCTTTTTCATCTGGTGAAACCGCGAATTGTACGTTACAACCTCCTGCAAAATTCCCGATAGAACGCATCATCAAGATGGCCATATCACGCATTCTTTGAAAAGTCGTGTCCGATAAAGTCATCGCTGGCGCCACAGTAATAGAATCTCCAGTATGAATTCCCATTGGATCCATATTTTCAATCGTACAGATAATAACCACGTTATCATTACTGTCACGTAATAATTCTAATTCGTATTCTTTCCAACCCATTAAAGCTTTGTCAATCAAAACTTCGTGAATCGGTGAAGCTTCTAAACCATAAGTTAAAGCCGCATCAAAATCTTCTTTTTTATAAATAATCGCCGCTCCAGTTCCACCCAAAGTAAACGAAGGACGAATTACCAAAGGAAATCCGAATTCTTGCTCAATCTCTTTCCCTTTTAAGAAAGAATTAGCCGTCTTAGCAGGCGCTTGAGGAATCCCGATTTTATTTAATAAGTTTTTAAACTGTTCTCTATCTTCCGTAATATTAATCGCATTGATATCAACTCCAATTAATCTTACGTTAAAATCTTTCCAAATTCCTTTTTCATCTGCCTCAATACACAAGTTTAACGCAGTTTGTCCACCCATTGTTGGTAAAACAGCATCAATTTGTGGATGTGCTTTAAGGATTTCTATAATAGATTTAGTGGTAAGAGGTTTTAAATACACATGATCCGCCATTGTTGGATCAGTCATGATAGTTGCAGGGTTCGAATTGATAAGAATAACTTCAATTCCTTCTTCTCTTAAAGAGCGCGCTGATTGTGATCCAGCATAATCAAATTCGCAAGCTTGTCCGATTACAATTGGTCCAGAACCAATAATTAATACCGATTTAATTGAATTGTCTTTTGGCATGTTGTTGTGTTGTTGTGAAAGTTGTTGTGGGTTGTATTACTTCGCAATTATAAAAAAAGGTGCTACTATTAAAATAGTAACACCCTGATATTTTATTTAAATAAAAACATTATTTTTTATGTCTTGGTTCACAAGATACAGTCAATTTATGTCTTCCTTTAGCTCTACGACGAGCAAGCACTTTTCTTCCGTTAGGAGATGACATTCTGTCCATGAAACCGTGCTTATTTCTTCTTTTTCTCTTTGATGGTTGAAACGTTCTCTTACTCATTGCTAGTATTTTTAAATTCTATATAAATTCTTTAATAAAATGGCTTTCTTTAAACCGAGTGCAAATATACAAAGACTTTTTTCAAATACAAATACTTTTTTAAAAATATTTTTAATAGATTTTATTACCTTTGCAATCTAAACTAAAAATCATGTTCAATAAAAACATAAAACTTATTGTTGCTGCGAGTATTATAGCGTTTGCAATCTATCAATTTACAGAAGGAAATATAGGGAATGGTATTTTCTTACTACTATTATCAGCTATTTTTATCTTGTTTTACTTTAAAAACGAATTAATTATCTTGTCTTTTCTACAATTAAGAAAGCAAAATTTTGAAGGCGCTAAGAAATATTTAGATATGATTAGCAATCCTGATACGGCTTTAGTAAAAAAACAACAAGGGTATTACAACTACCTAAATGGTTTAATGGTTTCGCAAACTAACTTACATCAAGCTGAAAAATACTTCAAAAAAGCAATTGAATTAGGTTTAAGCATGGATCAAGATTTAGCCTTAGCCAAATTACAATTAGCAGGAATAGCCGCTTCAAAAAGAAGAAAAATTGAAGCAGAAAAATTATTAGGTGAAGCTAAAAAATTAGACAAACACAATATGTTGAAAGATCAAATTGTAATGATGAAACAACAATTGAAAAGAATTTAATACCTTAAGAGTCCCAAACGGGACTCTTTTTTTTGCAAAATTTTATAATAATGGATTTATTTACACCACCAAAAGATTGGAAAATCATCCTTCAACCAATTATTGATACATATAAAGGAAGAAAACATCCTTTAGAATATTCCAATTTATATGAATTAATGGTGGCGGTACTTTTATCTGCACAGGATTCTGATGCACATATTAATAAAATTATGCCCTATTATATTGAGAAATATCCAAATTTAGAAGCAATTAACACTTCAAATCTAACTGCAATTGAAAACATAATTTTTCCAGTTATGAATTCAAAAAACAAAGCTTCTTGGCTTTATGAAATTGCAAAAACTTTAGAAAAAAACGAAAATATACCCATAACATTACATAATTTAATGCAATTAAAAGGAATTGGAAGAAAATCAGCCAACGTCATTTTAAAAGAAATGAACCAACCCGCTGAAGGTATAATCGCCGATTTACACGTAATTAGAGTAGCACCTAGAATAGGTTTAACAGATGAAAGTAAAGACGGAATAAAAATTGAAAAACAATTAATGTCCATCTTACCAAAAGAAATCTGGAACGAAATTGGAATGGCTCTATCCTTTTTAGGAAGAGAAATTTGTAGACCAAGTCATCCAAAATGTCCAATTTGTTCCCTAAAAAGCGACTGTAATTACTTCAAAAAAGTATAAATACAGCATAATTTAGCAGATTTTCACTCAATAAAACTCAATCTTTCAATTCTTAAAAGATAACTTAATCGTTTTCTCTTCTGGGCGTTCCCTTTCAGGTCGTGTGTTCCGTTATATCTTTTATTTTGTTGCAGAAGTTTGGTAATAAGACAAGTAAATTCGGTAAGCAACAAAAAAAAGGATGCCACTCCAACCACTAACGCTTAGGTTTTCATAAGACACACACTGCTATAAACAAAAAACCGTCCCATCGGGACGATACATAGATAAAAAAAAACCTCAATCTAAAAGATTGAGGTTTTAATAAAAGAAGGCGGCATTTGATATTAAGAGGAGAATGTCCTGTGGACATTCGGTAAAAAACATCAATTAAGACACGATATAACAAAAAAAAAGAGGCTATCTTTTCAGATAGCCTCTTAATAAAAGAAGGCGGCGACATACTCTCCCACATAACTGCAGTACCATCTGCGCAGTTGGGCTTAACTTCTCTGTTCGGAAAGGTAAGAGGTGAGCCCCAACGCAATAACCACCTTAATGGTTTGTTACATTTGACAACTATTGTGTTGTCAATCATAACAGCTCCGATAAATCGGATGCAAATATCTTAACATACTGAGATAAAAATAATAAAAGTATAAAAACGATTCTTTCTGTGAAAGAATTTCGTTTCTCCCGATTACTCGGGAGAAACATTACAATAAGCTTACGGGTTATTAGTACTACTCGACTATGACATTACTGCCTTTACATCTATAGCCTATCAACGTAGTCATCTCCTACGACCCTTAAAAGAAATCTCATCTTGTGGTGGGTTTCGCGCTTATATGCTTTCAGCGCTTATCCCTTCCAAACGTAGCTACTCTGCGGTGCTCCTGGCGGAACAACAGATACACCAGAGGTTTGTCCAACTCGGTCCTCTCGTACTAGAGTCAGATCCACTCAAATTTCTAACGCCCACAGTAGATAGAGACCGAACTGTCTCACGACGTTCTGAACCCAGCTCGCGTGCCACTTTAATGGGCGAACAGCCCAACCCTTGGGACCTTCTCCAGCCCCAGGATGTGACGAGCCGACATCGAGGTGCCAAACCCCCCCGTCGATATGAGCTCTTGGGGGAGATCAGCCTGTTATCCCCGGCGTACCTTTTATCCTTTGAGCGATGGCCCTTCCATGCGGAACCACCGGATCACTATGCTCTACTTTCGTACCTGATCGACCTGTATGTCTCTCAGTCAAGCTCCCTTATGCCATTGCACTCTACGCACGGTTACCAAGCGTGCTGAGGGAACCTTTAGAAGCCTCCGTTACTCTTTTGGAGGCGACCACCCCAGTCAAACTACCCACCAAACAATGTCCCCCCATTGGGGGTTAGGCCTCAGACAAGTAAAGGGTGGTATTTCAACAATGACTCCACAACGCCTAGCGACGCCGCTTCAAAGTCTCCCACCTATCCTACACATCACGTGTCCAAGGTCAATATTAAGCTATAGTAAAGGTGCACAGGGTCTTTTCGTCCCACTGCGGGTAAGCGGCATCTTCACCGCTACTACAATTTCACCGAGCTCATGGCTGAGACAGTGTCCAGATCGTTACACCATTCGTGCAGGTCGGAACTTACCCGACAAGGAATTTCGCTACCTTAGGACCGTTATAGTTACGGCCGCCGTTTACTGGGGCTTCATTTCAATGCTTCTGCTTGCGCATAACATCTCCACTTAACCTTCCAGCACCGGGCAGGTGTCAGGCCCTATACTTCATCTTACGATTTTGCAGAGCCCTGTGTTTTTGATAAACAGTCGCCTGGACCTCTTCACTGCGGCCCTCATTACTGAGGGCGACCCTTCTCCCGAAGTTACGGGTCTATTTTGCCTAATTCCTTAGCCATGAATCTCTCGAGCACCTTAGGATTCTCTCCTCAACTACCTGTGTCGGTTTACGGTACTGGTACTTATAATCTAAGTTTAGAAGTTTTTCTTGGAAGCCCTTAGGCGCACTATCCCATTGTCCGAAGACTCCGAGTACTATCGTATTTCCCCAAAACCCGCGCATTTGACTACGGGTCCTATAGGTAGGTACTTCAACGAACTATTCCGTCAGTTCGCGGCGCTTTCATCACTCCGTCACTCCATCACAATTATAAGTAGTACGGGAATATTAACCCGTTAGCCATCGACTGTCCCTTTCGGGTTCGCCTTAGGACCAGACTAACCCACAGCTGATTAGCATAGCTGTGGAAACCTTAGTTTTTCGGTGTGCGGGTTTCTCGCCCGCATTATCGTTACTTATGCCTACATTTTCTTTTCTAAACAGTCCAGCATGACTCACATCACACCTTCGACCCAGTTTAGAATGCTCCCCTACCACTTGACTCAAAAGTCAAATCCATAGCTTCGGTAATACACTTATGCCCGATTATTATCCATGCTCGTCCGCTCGACTAGTGAGCTGTTACGCACTCTTTAAATGAATGGCTGCTTCCAAGCCAACATCCTAGCTGTCTATGCAGACAAACCGCGTTATTTCAACTTAGCGTATATTTGGGGACCTTAGCTGATGGTCTGGGTTCTTTCCCTCTCGGACTTGGACCTTAGCACCCAAGCCCTCACTGCTGGTAAACATTATATAGCATTCGGAGTTTGTCAGGAATTGGTAGGCGATGAAGCCCCCGCATCCAATCAGTAGCTCTACCTCTATATAACTATAACCCAGCGCTGCACCTAAATGCATTTCGGGGAGTACGAGCTATTTCCGAGTTTGATTGGCCTTTCACCCCTACCCACAAGTCATCCGAAGACTTTTCAACGTCAACCGGTTCGGACCTCCACTGTGTGTTACCACAGCTTCATCCTGCCCATGGGTAGATCACACGGTTTCGCGTCTACCATTACTGACTAAAGCGCCCTATTCAGACTCGCTTTCGCTACGGATCCGTGACTTAATCACTTATCCTCGCCAGCAACGGTAACTCGTAGGCTCATTATGCAAAAGGCACGCCGTCACACCACTTGGATGCTCCGACCGCTTGTAGGCGTATGGTTTCAGGATCTATTTCACTCCGTTATTCACGGTTCTTTTCACCTTTCCCTCACGGTACTGGTTCACTATCGGTCTCTCAGGAGTATTTAGCCTTAGCGGATGGTCCCGCCAGATTCACACAGGGTTTCACGTGCCCCGCGCTACTCAGGATACCACTATCGTTATCTTCTCTTACTTATACGGGACTATCACCCTCTTTGGTTAACCTTTCCAGGTTATTCTAATTCAATCCGTAACAAATGTCGTGGTCCTACAACCCCAATATTGCCGTAACAACATTGGTTTGGGCTAATCCGCGTTCGCTCGCCACTACTTACGGAATCACTTTTGTTTTCTTCTCCTCCGCCTACTTAGATGTTTCAGTTCAGCGGGTTCACTCTCCTATCGGAGTAACATGT
Organism: Flavobacterium facile; assembly: GCF_036321945.1. Taxonomy (NCBI): domain Bacteria; kingdom Pseudomonadati; phylum Bacteroidota; class Flavobacteriia; order Flavobacteriales; family Flavobacteriaceae; genus Flavobacterium; species Flavobacterium facile. The sequence continues at coordinate 307,948 of NZ_JAZAYT010000033.1, read as the reverse complement.
CTTCAACATGTTGGGTTGCCCCATTCGGATATCTACGGATCAATTCGTGTGTGCCAATCCCCGTAGCTTTTCGCAGCTTATCACGTCCTTCATCGCCTCTGAGAGCCAAGGCATCCCCCATACGCCCTTATTTTGCTTATTGTATTCTTATAATGAGCTAAATTGTTTATAAAAACAACTTAATTATATGTTTTTTTTGTTTGTCTAGTGCTGTGCGCAACTAAACAAACGTGTTTTTCTACTTTTTGTATTTTATCTCAATATGTCAATGAACTTTAATGCTAAATAGCATTCGTGGAGAATAACGGAGTCGAACCGTTGGCCTCCTGCGTGCAAGGCAGGCGCTCTAGCCAGCTGAGCTAATCCCCCAATCTGTAGTGTTGAGTTATTAGTGATGAGTATTTAGTAATAATTACCGTAACCCCTCAACCCTAGAATTTCCTTTTTCTTAAGTAGTAATTAGTAGTCCCGCCCAGACTCGAACTGGGGACCCCTACATTATCAGTGTAGTACTCTAACCAGCTGAGCTACGAGACTCTATAACTTACTTAATATTTTGAACTAACAGCAAGAGTAAATTCTCTTATTTTATATTATAAATTGAAACCTAAATGATTATCTATTGTCTCTAGAAAGGAGGTGTTCCAGCCGCACCTTCCGGTACGGCTACCTTGTTACGACTTAGCCCTAGTTACCAGTTTTACCCTAGGCAGCTCCTTGCGGCGACCGACTTCAGGTACCCCCAGCTTCCATGGCTTGACGGGCGGTGTGTACAAGGCCCGGGAACGTATTCACCGGATCATGGCTGATATCCGATTACTAGCGATTCCAGCTTCACGGAGTCGAGTTGCAGACTCCGATCCGAACTGAGACCAGTTTTGAAGATTCGCTCCTTATCACTAAGTGGCTGCTCTCTGTACTGGCCATTGTAGCACGTGTGTGGCCCAAGGCGTAAGGGCCGTGATGATTTGACGTCATCCCCACCTTCCTCACAGTTTACACTGGCAGTCTCGTTAGAGTTCCCGACATGACTCGCTGGCAACTAACGACAGGGGTTGCGCTCGTTATAGGACTTAACCTGACACCTCACGGCACGAGCTGACGACAACCATGCAGCACCTTGAAAAACGTCCGAAGAAAAGTCTGTTTCCAAACCTGTCGTTTCCCATTTAAGCCTTGGTAAGGTTCCTCGCGTATCATCGAATTAAACCACATGCTCCACCGCTTGTGCGGGCCCCCGTCAATTCCTTTGAGTTTCATTCTTGCGAACGTACTCCCCAGGTGGGATACTTATCACTTTCGCTTAGCCACTCAGATTGCTCCGAACAGCTAGTATCCATCGTTTACGGCGTGGACTACCAGGGTATCTAATCCTGTTCGCTCCCCACGCTTTCGTCCATCAGCGTCAATATATTAGTAGTAACCTGCCTTCGCAATTGGTATTCCATGTAATCTCTAAGCATTTCACCGCTACACTACATATTCTAGTTACTTCCTAATAATTCAAGCCAAACAGTATCAATGGCCGTTCCATCGTTGAGCGATGGGCTTTCACCACTGACTTATTTGGCCGCCTACGGACCCTTTAAACCCAATGATTCCGGATAACGCTTGGACCCTCCGTATTACCGCGGCTGCTGGCACGGAGTTAGCCGGTCCTTATTCATACAGTACCGTCAAGACGCTACACGTAGCGTTGTTTCTTCCTGTATAAAAGCAGTTTACAATCCATAGGACCTTCTTCCTGCACGCGGCATGGCTGGATCAGGCTTGCGCCCATTGTCCAATATTCCTCACTGCTGCCTCCCGTAGGAGTCTGGTCCGTGTCTCAGTACCAGTGTGGGGGATCTCCCTCTCAGGACCCCTACCCATCGTTGCCATGGTAAGCCGTTACCTTACCATCTAGCTAATGGGACGCATACTCATCTTTTACCGTTGGAACTTTAATAATCAAATGATGCCATTCAAAAATACTATGAGGTATTAATCCAAATTTCTCTGGGCTATCCCTCTGTAAAAGGTAGATTGTATACGCGTTACGCACCCGTGCGCCGGTCTCAATTACCGAAGTAACCTACCCCTCGACTTGCATGTGTTAAGCCTGCCGCTAGCGTTCATCCTGAGCCAGGATCAAACTCTTCATCGTAGATTTTTTAAGATATCACTATCTAATTTATTTTATCGACGATAATCATTTTGCTAGGTATTCAATTCTTTATAATACTCGAAAAAGATTTACTCTTATTCTTATATGCTGTCAATCCAATATGTCTATGAACTTGTTCTCTTATTTTATTTGTTCGCCTTAACTTCGAGCGTTGCTCTCTGTGTTAGCGGGTGCAAAAGTAGAACCTTTTTTTTAATTACCAAAACTTTTTGAAACTTTTTTTTGAGAAAATTTTCATCCGCTTTAATCAATCATTATTTGTAAGAACTCCCTCTCTTGCGGGGTGCAAAGATAACATCTTTATATTTTAAATTCCAAATCTTTTTTTACTTTTTTTTAAAAAAATAATCTCCAATCTGTCTGTCATTATATAAAGAACTTCTCTCTCATTGCGGGTGCAAAACTAGCACTTAATTTTGTATTTCCTAACATTATCTTAACATATTTATAAAGTATTTTGCTATCTTTTGGTTTGCAGTAAGTTACAAACAAAATTTATTTAAACCATTTTACTCCATCTTAAGGTTTTATCGATTTTATAAGGCTTGCGATACTATTTCATCTTCTTGATTAGATATAAAAAATATGATTTACATCTAAAATAGTCTGTTTTCGGAGGTGTTTTTACAAATTCAACTCCCAAACTTCTCTCAAAAAAGGAATATTTTGCGAGAATTTCTTCTAAAACAGGATAAAACCATCTAAAAGTGGAGAATGTTTTACATTTATTTCTTTTGAAAACGGATTTCTAGCCCTGATAGGAGCGGCATCCTTTTATTTAATTACTCAAAAATTAAATAAAAGATATAGCGGATAGCAGGAAATGGCTTCTGAAAAAACCACACCTATATATAATAGCAAGAAACCATACCTATATACTGTATAAAATCACACCTATATATAGAATAAGAAACCAGACCATTATATTGTAGAAAACTATACCTATATATATTGTAGGAAATATTGGTTTGTACTATATTTGCATTTCAATAAAAACTAAACAATGATTAAAGTTACTTTACCCGATGGTTCGGTGAGAGAGTTTGCGCAAGGCGTGACTCCTATGGATGTTGCTAAGAACATTAGCGAAGGATTTGCTAGAAATGTGATTTCGGCTAATTATAATGACACAACAATTGAAACATCTACCCCGTTAACTACCGATGGTAATCTTACCTTATATACTTGGAATGACAAAGAAGGTAAAAAAGCTTTTTGGCATTCGACTTCGCACGTATTGGCGCAAACACTAGAAGAAATGTATTCTGGAATTAAGTTAACACTTGGTCCGGCGATTGATAATGGGTTTTATTATGATGTTGATTTTGGAGATAACAAAATTACGGATGCTGATTTTAAAAAGATTGAAGATAGAGTTTTAGAAATCTCAAGAGAGAAACACGAATTTAAAATGCGTGCCGTTAGTAAAGCGGAAGCATTAGAAGTCTATAAAGATAACGAGTACAAAACAGAATTGATTTCTAATTTAGAAGACGGTACGATTACTTTTTGCGATCATGCTAACTTCTTTGACTTATGTCGTGGTGGACATATTCCGAATACTGGAATTATCAAAGCTGTAAAAATCATGAGTATCGCTGGTGCTTATTGGCGTGGTGATGAGAAAAACAAACAGTTGACTCGTGTTTACGGTACTTCTTTCCCAAAACAGAAAGATTTAACGGAATATTTAGAACTTTTAGAAGAAGCTAAAAGACGTGATCATAGAAAATTAGGAAAAGAATTAGATTTATTCCATTTTTCACAACGTGTTGGACAAGGTTTACCATTATGGTTACCTAAAGGTGCTGCTTTACGCGATAGATTAGAGCAATTTTTAAAGAAAGCACAAAAGAAAGCAGGTTACGAGCAAGTGGTTACGCCTCATATTGGTCAGAAAGAATTATATGTTACTTCTGGACACTATGCAAAATATGGTGCAGATAGTTTTCAACCAATAACAACTCCAGCTGAAGGCGAAGAGTTTTTATTGAAACCGATGAACTGTCCACATCACTGTGAGATTTATAACTCTAGACCTTGGTCGTACAAAGATTTACCAAAACGTTATGCTGAATTTGGAACCGTTTATAGATATGAGCAATCGGGTGAATTACACGGTTTAACTCGTGTTAGAGGATTTACTCAAGATGATGCGCATATTTTTTGTATGCCAGATCAATTGGATGCGGAATTTAAAAACGTAATTGATTTAGTATTATATGTATTTGGTTCTTTAGGATTTGAAAACTTTACGGCACAGGTTTCTGTTAGAGATTTAAACAATCCTGAGAAATATATAGGTAGTGTTGAAAACTGGGAAAAAGCAGAAAACGCAATTATTAGCGCTGCAAAAGACAAAGGTTTAAACTATGTTATTGAAGCTGGTGAAGCTGCCTTTTACGGTCCGAAGTTAGACTTTATGGTCAAAGATGCCTTAGGAAGAAGTTGGCAACTAGGAACCATCCAAGTAGATTACAACTTACCAGAACGTTTTGAATTAACATACAAAGGGTCAGATGATAAATTACACAGACCCGTAATGATTCACAGAGCACCATTTGGTTCAATGGAAAGATTTATTGCCATTTTACTAGAACATACTGCAGGAAATTTCCCACTTTGGTTAATGCCAGAACAGGCTATTATATTAAGTTTAAGTGAGAAATACGAAAAATATGCGAAAAAAGTTTTAGATTTGCTGGAAATTCACGAAATTCGCGCCCTAATTGACAACCGAAATGAAACAATCGGGAAGAAAATTAGAGAAGCAGAAATGCAGAAAATGCCGTTTATGCTGATAGTTGGTGAAGAAGAAGAGAAAAATGGTACCATTTCTGTACGTCGTAATGGACAAGAAGGAAAAGGAAATATTACAGTTACAATTGAGGAATTTGCCAAAATTGTAAATGAAGAAATAAGCAAAACATTGAAACAATTTTAAAGTTTAACTAAAATTACTGAGTCATAGCAATTAGAAGAGGAAGAGGGAGTTACACTCCTAGAGTAGAAAAAGTAGCAGCACACCGTATTAATAATTTAATTAGAGGTGTAGCTGAAGTACGATTAGTAGGTGAAAATATTGAACCTGGAGTTTACAAAATGGCCGATGCATTAAGATTTGCAGAGGAACAAGAAGTAGACTTAGTGGAAATTTCGCCTAACGCAGAACCACCTGTTTGTAAATTGATGGATTATGGAAAATTCTTATACCAACAAAAGAAAAGGGAAAAAGAATTAAAAGCAAAATCTAGTCAAGTTGTAATTAAGGAAATTCGTTTCGGACCTCAAACAGATGAACATGATTATGAATTTAAGAAAAAGAATGCTTTAAAGTTCTTACAAGAAGGTTCTAAATTAAAAGCGTTTGTATTCTTTAAAGGACGTTCTATCATCTATAAAGAGCAAGGACAAATTTTATTATTACGTTTGGCTCAAGATTTAGAAGAATATGGTAAGGTAGAAAGTATGCCAGTTTTAGAAGGAAAACGTATGATTATATACATTGCTTCTAAAAAGAAAGTAAAATAATGCTATAAGCAATATGCAATAAGCCATAAGCTATCAAAAGCCTAATGCTTACTGCCAAAAGCCTAAAGCTATCAAGATAGTAAGTAAGAATAAATTAAATACCTAGGAAAAAATGCCTAAAATGAAAACAAAATCTAGTGCTAAGAAACGATTTAAAGTTACTGGTTCTGGAAAGATCAAAAGAAAACACGCTTTTAAGAGTCACATTTTGACAAAAAAATCTAAAAAACGTAAATTAGCTTTAACTCACTCTGCGTTAGTTCATAAAACAGATATGAGAAGCATTAAACAACAATTAAATATTATTTAATTAGTTGTTTGGTTAAAACAAATTAATAACCCTGGAGTGGGCAGACTTCAACAGGTTCTACCTGATAAAAGAAGTCGAAAGTACTTAAAGTCGCCTTACTACAAAAAACATTTAAAATTATGCCAAGAGCAGTAAATTCAGTAGCTACAAGAGCTAAAAGAAAAAGAGTATTAAAACAAGCAAAAGGATTCTTCGGAAGACGTAAAAACGTTTGGACAGTAGCTAAAAATGCGGTAGAAAAAGCAATGTGCTATGCATACCGTGATAGAAAGCAAAAGAAAAGAAACTTCCGTGCATTATGGATCATGCGTATCAACGCTGGTGCAAGACAATACGGAATGAGCTATTCTCAGTTTATGGGTAAAGTTAAAGCTAACAACATCGAATTGAACCGTAAAGTTCTTGCAGATTTAGCTATGAACCACTCAGAAGCATTTGCAGCTATCGTAAATAAAGTGAAATAATCAACGTTTAATCATATTTATTCTTACTTATACAAAATCCCAATCGAAAGGTTGGGATTTTTTGTTTATAAAAATTACTGATACTATTTTATTAATCGTAAATTTGCAACTTACAATAGTATATGGAAAACAATGAAACAAACCTTTCTTTTGAAGGTTTACACCCAAGAAACAAACATATTGGAAGATATGATTTTGCACAATTAATTAAAACGCATCCCGATTTAAACTTACATTTATTCTTAAATAAAGCAGGAGAAAAGTCTATTGATTTTTCTAATCCAATTGCAGTAAAAGCCTTAAACAAAGCGTTATTAATGCACTTTTACAATTTAGAATATTGGAACATTCCGAAATCTAACTTATGCCCTCCTATTCCAGGAAGAGCCGAATACATTCATCATATTGCCGATTTATTAGCGGCTTCAAATGGCGGAGTGGTTCCAACAGGAAACGCCGTTAGAATTTTAGACATTGGCGTGGGCGCGAATTGCATTTACCCAATTATCGGAAATCATGAATATGGTTGGACGTTTGTGGGAACGGAAGTTGACAAACAATCTTTATTGTCTGTTGAAACCATTTTAAGCAAAAACCCGAAATTAAAAGAAAACGTAACTGTTCGTTTTAACGATAACAAAAGAAATGCTTTAAAATACATGTTAGAATCGGAAGAAGTTTTCGATTTTGTAATTTGTAATCCACCATTTCATGCATCTGCAGAAGAAGCAGCAAAAGGCTCGGAACGAAAAAGTAAAAATTTAGGTCAGAAAGCAACAGATAAACCGGTTTTAAACTTTAGCGGTAACAATAACGAATTATGGTGTGAAGGTGGCGAACTTGGCTTTTTAACCAATATGATTTTTGAAAGTGTACACTTTAAAAGTCAATGTAAATGGTTTAGCGCAATCGTTTCTAAGAAAACAAACCTGAAACCGCTATACAAACAAATGAAGAAAGTAGGCGTAAAAAACAGTACAACACTTCATTTAACGAATGGAAACAAAACAACTCAAATTATTTGCTGGCAGTTTTAGGTTAGCCGCAAATTGCACGAATTTTCACGAATTACATTGCACAAAAGCATAAAAAAAAAACACATAGAAACATTTCGCTTTTATGTGTTTTTTTATGTTCAATCTTGTCATTTCGACCAAAGGGAGAAATCTCATAGAATCTTTCAATAATATAGCCTATATAAAAGTAGTTTATACATAGTTTAAGTTGTATATTTTATTTATTTTTCATATTATTGTATAGTACAATTTCGATTTTATAAAAATCTCTTCAAACTACATGTACTAAAATTTATCTTCGGTAATGAAATCACAAGCCTATTTCGAAAAAATTCATAAGCAAATTGAATATCGCTTAATAAAATCTGAACATAATATTAAATTAGCAGTAGCCTGGTTAACTGACCAAAAGTTATTTGATATATTATGTAAAAAAGCATTAGAAGGATTAGATGTTCAATTAATAATCGCTTATCAAGAAATTAACTTAGAAAGTAATATAAATTTCGATAAATTAATTTCATCTGGTGGGAAAATTTACTGGATTGGAAATGGATATAAGTATGAGGCATTGATGCATAATAAATTCTGCATTATTGATAATTATACATTAATTACAGGTTCTTATAATTGGACACAAAAAGCAAAATCAAATCACGAAAGTATTACTGTAATAGAAGATGATTCAAATTTAATTTTAGATTTTTCACAAGAATTCGATAGAATACTAAAAAAATATAATAAAACTTCAGATTTAGATTCAAAAACAGATTGGAATATCATAAGTATTAGACTTCAAACATTATTAAGTTTAATAAAATTGGAAGATGAAGAAGATGTTTTATTTCAAATAAAAAAACTTAAAAATCTAATAAATACTGATGAAAAAGATTCAAATACTAATAAAATTAAAGAAATTATAAGTAATTGTGAAAAAAAGTTATTTCATACTTCAGTTGTTCTAATTGAAGAATTTCTAAAACAATTTAGTCAAGTTAAAATTTATCAAAATCCAGAAGTTTCTGCTTTAAAATTAGAAGTTAAAATTTTAGAAAATCAAATTAATGCTTTTGATAACGAAAAAATCGAACTAGAAAAGATCTTAAATGATTTTCAACATCGTCATACTATAGAACTAGGCGATATTATTTTGGAGGTTTTAAATTATACCAAAATTTTATATAAAGATGATTATAAAAAGAAAAAAGAAGTAGAAGAAGACTATAAAAAATATAATGAACAATTTGAAATAGAAAAAAGTAAACCCCAATTTGATTTAACTGAAGAAGAAAGAATTGAACTAAAGAAAAATTTTCGCAAAGCTACAATGCTATGTCATCCTGATAAAGTAAATGAAGAGCAGAAATTAGAAGCAGAAAAAGTATTTATTGAACTTAAAGAAGCACAGAAAAAAAATGACCTTTTGACTGTTAATCGTATTTTATATGATTTAGAAAATGGAAAAATATTTAGTTCGCAATCAGAAAAAATCACAGAAATAGAAACTTTAAAAATATTAGCTGAAAAATTAAGATTAAAACTAATACAACTTGAAACAGAAATTAATGAAATAAAAGAAAGTGATACTTTTAACATTATTATAAAAATTACAGATTGGGATAGTTATTTTGCAGAAAAAAAAACACAATTACAACAGCAATTAGAAGATGTTAAGTTACAAATAATAGAGAAAGCATAATGGAAAACAATAAACTTGTAATACATAACCAAAATATCCTTTTACCTAAAGTTGGCAATCTTTTAGAGATTACAAATAAGCTTTTAAGTTTAAATGATAGGCAACTTGTTTTAGAAATTTTCAAAAAAAACCCTAAATTGTTTGTTGATTTAATATCTGAATATTATAATTTTAATGAGCTAAATTTAAAAAGGTATTTTAAAAATTTAAACAATGATTTGTTAAATAAAAACAGATTTATAATATGGACAGATGATTTAATTGAAAATTTTATTGATTTATTAGATTGGAATAATAATTTATCAAATAACGAAAAAATTCCTTGGTCTTTAGATTTATACATGAAATATCAAGATAAATGGGATAAATTAAAACTTAAAAATAATAAATCATTTTGTAATATTAAAATAGACGAAAAACAGCTACACAAGAACAAAGAAGTTTTTAATATAATTTATAGTAGTTATAATGATAACTTTTACTGGAATATTGAAACGATTATTAAATATGATAAGTATATTGATTGGTCAGATCTTTCAGCAAATAATAATGTTGATTGGTTAGAAAATTTAATTGACAAATTTATTGATAAGTGGGATTGGACAAAACTATCAAGCAACAATAATATTCCTTGGTCAGAAAGTTTAATTGACAGATTTATCAATAATTGGGATTGGAATAAACTATCTAGAAACAATAATATTCCTTGGTCAATTAAACTAATTGGAAAATATGAAGAAAAATGGAATTGGAAATTTCTATCACTAAACTTTTCAATACCATGGTCTTTTGAATTAATAAAAAAGTATGAAAATAAATTATACTTTGGTAGTCTAGGACTATCATATATTTCAACATTACCTTGGACATTAGACTTAATTAACGAATTTGAAAACAAGTGGGACTGGCATGATCTTTCTACTAAGGAATTACCTTGGTCTATAGAACTAATTAATAAATATGAAGATAGATGGCATTGGTCAGAACTTTATAATAACAAATCAATCATATGGACTATTGATATGATAGAAAAAAGAAAAAACTTAAATTGGAATTGGTCTGAACTGTCCAGAATAATCACTATTCCATGGAAATATAATTTAATTGAAATGTATGTAGATAAGTGGTACTGGCCTTTTTTATCTAGTAATGAAACAATTCCTTGGTCAGATGAATTAATCGAAAAATATAAACACAAATGGGATTGGGGAAGCTTATCTGAAAATAAATCTATAGCTTGGTCTGAAGAATTAATTGAAAAATATAAACACAAATGGAATTATATTTTTATGTCTAGAAATATATCTATACCTTGGAAATTAAATTTAATCGAGAAATTTGAAGAAAAATGGAATTGGAATAATGACAGGTTCTTTGCTAAATCTTTATCAAGTAATAGTTCAATACACTTTGATATAGAGATTATTGATAAATATAAAGATAAATTAAACTGGGAAGAAATATCAAAAAATGAATCTACAAAATGGTCAATGAAATTAATACACAAATATGCAGAAAAATTATCAAGTAGTTTTAATATATGGTTAGCTTTAGAAAAAAATATAGATGATAATTTAATTGAAGAAGTATTTAATAATTTAAATAAAAAATAAACATGAATCTAAATTTAAACACATATATAGATTTTGATGAAAGTCTATTAATTTCAATAAGTCAGGAAAAAATTCTTGAGTTAGCACATAAAAACATTGAATTTTACAATGCTAATTTTAAAGAAATTAGAGTTCAATACATTAAAGAAGATGGTTTACGAAAAGGTTTTTTCATGGATATTGAAGATAAAGCCTTAAATCATATTCTTAAGAACCTACCCAATTTTGTTTATGGTAAAATATCTCCTGATGAATTTTTCGGAAAGCATCATGATATAATTATGAATTTAATTAATAAATCTGAAAATATCAGAAACATTGAAAACAGATTTTTAAATTATTATTTTTATTTTGGTAAAGAACATGAGGTACGTTGTGAAAAGGTTAAAAATGAAATCAATGATTTTATAAGAAATCTTTAAATAACATTTGTTGTTATAATTACTCAAATTATTTGCTGGCAGTTTTAGTAACTATTTAAATATATAATAAGTTATAATATAAACTTTAGCTGTTATAATTCGATATTAAAAAAAATATGTTTAGAAAAAAACATATCAAAACACAAACAACTAAAAGAACAAATCCAAAATTCGCATTTGTAAAAACAACTAGAATGTCGTTTTTACTATATTGTACCTCTTTTTTCATACTACTATTTTTTATAATGTAAAAATACTAAGTTAAATTTGTGTGTAACTTTTAAATGTTATGAATGAGTTATTTTTATGTATGAAAAACACATATTAATGTATGAATACAATTATAGTGTAGAAAATTAAAAACAAAAACACCTGATACGATTTAAAATGTATCAGGTGTTTTTTGTTTCTGGCGACTGGATTGAAGTCCAGACAATTGAAACTATTCAGGAATATTTATATAAAGAAAACGAAGAAAGTAACGCTTAGAAATCAGACCTGACAGGTTTTAAAAACCTGTCAGGTCTTGTTATTTAAAAAATAGACATTCCTGTTTTGGTTGTCAATTGTTCTAAAGCATACATGCCTAATTCGGAATTTCCTTTTTCGTTTAATCTTGGATTCCATGTGGCAACAGAAAATTGTTTCGGTAAAACGGCGGCAATTCCACCACCAATTCCACTTTTTCCTGGTAAGCCTACTTTATATGTGAATTCTCCTGATTCGTCATAAAATCCGCAAGTTTGCATTAAGGCGTTAATTCTTTTGGCTTGGCTTGAAGTTAAAATTTGTTTTCCGTTTTTAGTAACACCTTCATTCGCTAAGAAAAAGAAAGCATCGGCTAATTCTTTACACGTCATTTCAATCGCACATTGATGAAAATAGAAATCTAAAACTTGATCTACATCATTATTTATATTTCCGAAAGATTTTAGAAAATTGGTTAAAGCCGCATTTCTAAAACCTGTATCTTTTTCAGATTGGGCAACTTTTAAATTGTAATTAATCGTATCACATCCTGAAATTTCTCTAATAAAATGTAAAAAATCTTCTTTTGGATTTTCTAAACAAGAAACCAACATATCTGCAATGACTAAAGCGCCTGCGTTTATAAATGGATTTCTCGGAATTCCTTTTTCGTATTCTAGTTGAACTAAAGAATTAAATGGATTTCCTGAAGGTTCTACTCCTACTCGTTCCCAAATTTTTTCTCCCAAATGCGAAAAAGCTAAAGTTACAGATAAGGCTTTTGAAACGGATTGTATGGAGAATTTTTCATTGTTGTCGCCCACACTAAATTCTTTTCCATCGATTGTGGTTAGGCAAATTCCAAATTTATCTGGATTTACATTCGCTAATTCTGGGATAGTTGTAGCAATATTACCGATTATTGGCAACGATTTAGATTGTAAGTATATTTCTTCAAGTATTTGCTGATAGTTCATTTGGCTGACTTTATAAGCAAATATAAATAAAAAAGGCTACAATTTCTTGCAGCCTTTATATATTATGAATTGATTACTAAACGGAAACCTTCACCATGAATGTTTAAAATTTCCACACGTTCATCTGGTTTTAAATATTTTCTAAGTTTGGCGATGTAAACGTCCATACTTCTTGAAGTAAAGTAATTATCGTCTCTCCAAATTTTTGTTAAAGCCAATTCACGAGGCATTAAATCATTTTCGTGTAAGGCTAACATTTTTAATAATTCAGATTCTTTTGGCGATAATTTAATTGGTTCTTCATTATCGAAAGTTAAGAATCTCAATTTAGAATTCAAATGAAATTTACCGATATTAAACTCGAAAACCGTTGAATCTGGTTTAGACTCTGATGCTTTTCTTTGAATAATAGCTTTGATTTTCATTAATAAAACTTCAGAATCGAATGGTTTATTTAAATAATCATCTGCACCTACTTTATACCCTTTTAAAACATCTTCTTTCAAAGTTTTTGCAGTTAAAAAGATAATTGGCACTTCTGCATTTTTTTCTCTAATTTCTCTAGCTAAAGTATATCCATCTTTATAAGGCATCATCACATCCAAAATACATAAATCGTATGTGTCTTTTTTGAATTTTTCAAAGCCTTCCATTCCGTTTTTAGCCAGTGTAACTTCGAAATCATTTAATGATAAATAATCTCTTAATACTGATCCGAAATTTGGATCATCCTCTACTAATAATATTTTTTTTGCTTCCATATCTTAATTTATTAATGGCAATTTAATTATAAATGTGCTCCCTTTTCCTTTTTCACTTTCCACAAAAACCTCGCCATTATGGTCGTCGATTATTTGTTTTACGTATGCTAATCCTAATCCGTGACCTTTAACGTTGTGTAAGTCGCCGGTGTGTTCTCTAAAAAATTTTTCAAAAACCTTTTTTTGTACGGTTTTTGGCATTCCAATTCCATTATCTTCTATTTTAATAAGAACATAATCTTTTATATTTTCTGTATATACATTAATAACTGGTTTTTCAGCCGAATATTTCATGGCGTTATCCAAAATATTAACCAATACATTGGTAAAATGTACATCATTTAATAGCACCGTTGTTCTTGTAGCATTAAAATGCGTATGAATTTCTCCTTCTCTATCTTCTAAAATTAAACTCACATGATCAATTGCATCTTCAATAAACTCAGTTATTTCTTGTGGTTCTTTATCAATATTTAATTCGTTTCTTTCTAATTTCGAAATTCTAAGAACGTTTTCCACTTGGGCATGCATTCTTTTATTTTCGTCCTTAATCATTTGAAGATATTTTTGAACTTTCTCTTTATCATCAATAATTTTCGGATTCTTAATTGCATCTAAAGCTAAGTTTATAGTAGCTATAGGTGTTTTAAATTCGTGTGTCATGTTATTTATGAAATCTGTTTTAATTTCAGAAATCTGTTTTTGCATGATCAATTGTTTTAATGCACTTGTATATGTTAATAAAATAATTACAACGAATAATAGGGTTAATATTGTCATTGGCAACATGGACGAGAATACAAAATTTGTTTTGTTAGGAAATCTAAGTAACAATTTGTAGTCTGTTTTTCCGTCTGCGTCTAATAATATTGGAACACTATATGTGGTGCATTTATCGTATCTAAATTCTTCCGATTTAACCTTTGTTGCTAATCCATTTTTGTAAACTGCAAATTCATAAGGCGTTTTTAATTCCGATTTATACAATTCAAAATTTAAAACATCATTAACCAACTTAGAAGAAATTCTTTGCTGAATGGGTCTTTTAGATAATACATCTTTTGATAAAAGTTCGAACTGCACTATATCAAAAATAGTTAAGTTTCCTGACTTTTCAATTGTTTCAGTTGGTTTTGAACTTAAATTTGTTCCGCTACCATCTAATGAATTGTCTTTATAAATTTGAGTCTTACGTTTAGCCGAATATTCTTTTATATTTACTCCTTTCAACTTCTTATCAAAGAACGAACCATCTATACCAAAATCTTCAGGAACAATAGCGTTTGTATAAATTAAAATTTCCTTTGAATTCGCGTCTTTTTCGTAATAAAAAAGTTGTTTTAATTGTTCTTGCTGTGGCTCTTTTCCAGTACTATCTTTAAATTTTTCGATAGAAGTTTTAAAATCAAGCATTTCTTTTTTATTCAACTTTTCAGAAACATTGTTTAAAACCACTAAAGCGTGATGTCTAAATTGCTCGTCATTCTTTTGAAAAGAACTATTGATCCAAAATAATTGTACCAATATAATTCCTATCAATGAAATGCTCATTAAAAAAACTAGTATTCTAAACCTCGTTTTATTCATTATTACAAAGTTAAGGGGTAATTGACTAATGTTAAAACAATTAACCAATATTTAACAAATGTGTTAAAATTTAATTTTTATTCAAAATTTCGATTAAATTATCAACTGTTTTATACGTAATATTCAAATTCTCATTTGTAACTACAAATGTTGCTAACTTCATTTTTTCTTCTTCAGGAAGCTGATTATTAATGATTTGAAGAATGTTTTCTCTTGAACTAGCATCTCTTTCTATAACTCTTTTAATTCTTGTTTCAATTGGAGCTGTAACTAAAATTGTAGCATCACAATATTTATGTCCATTGGTTTCAAATAAAATAGCAACTTCTTTAATAACAAATGAAGCTTTTTTGTTTTTTTTTAACCAATTTTCAAAATCTGTCTTCACTTTTGGGTGAATGATTTTATTGAGTTGCTCTAATTTACTTTTATCTTCGAAAACCAATTCACGAATGGCATTTCTATCTAACAATCCATTTTTTAAAATTACATTTTCAGTAAATATAGACTGTACTTCGCGAACCACATTTGCATCGTTCATAATATCTTTAGCTGCTTCATCAGCAATATATACCGGAATTCCTTTTGAAGCGATATATTTAGCCACAGTGGTTTTCCCACTTCCAATTCCGCCAGTAAGTCCAATTATTTTTGTCATCTTATCTTTTAAAAAACATTTTTGGAAAAGCGATTTCAGGTTGTTGTTTTAAAATATGAATTTTAACAAATGAAAGTAGAAACCCTTTCCCATATCCATAAAACTGAATCGCGCCTGCCACAATACTATAAAACGCGATTTCCAATGATTTATTTTGCCATAAAGAAGAAATAAACAATATGGAAAAATAGAAAACATAACAGTATAAAAAATACGGAAAATTAAAAATCGCACATAAAACAGAAAACAAAAATCCTACTAAAAACAAGGTTGGAAACCAAAATGTAATTTTTGTATATTCTGGATACCATGAGTTTAATATGGGTCTAGCTAAGCCGAATTTATTCACTTGAGTATAAAATTTATTCCAATCGATTCTGCGTTTGTGATATACGAAAGCTTTTGAAATTAATTTGGTTTTATAGCCCAATTTCCATAATCGAATAGACAAATCTGGATCTTCACCTGGATGAATATTCCCGAAACCTTTTGATGCCATAAAAGCATTTTTAGACAATCCCATATTAAAACTTCTGGGTTGAAATTTATCTAATTTTTCACTTCCGCCTCTAATTCCACCTGTAGTTAAAAAAGAAGTCATCGTGAAATTTATAGCCTTTTGTATGTTTGAAAAAGAATCTAAAGCGGCGTCAGGACCACCAAAACAATCTACATAATCATTAGATAATTCCTCATGAACCGTTTGTAAATAAGTGGATGGAATAATACAATCCGAATCTAAAATAATAAAATAGTCACCTTTAGCGACATTCATTCCATAATTTCTAGAATCACCAGGACCAGAATTGTTTTTAAAGAAGTAGCTAACATTTAAATCTTTATATTTTTCAATAATATGTTTACATGTTATTGAAGAACCATCTTCAATAATTACAATTTCATAATCGTTAGAATAAGTTTGCTTTGTTAAACTTTCTAACAATTCGTCAATTTCTTCTGGACGGTTATAGATAGGAATAATTAAAGAAAAATGCATATTAAAATTTTATATAAACAAAGATATGTATAAAAACAAAAAAGTCCCGATTTCTCGAGACTTTTAAGCAAAAAATATTTACAAAATTATTCTTTTATAACTTTAATTGTATGAACTGTATCTTCAACAGTAATATTAACAATATAAGCACCTGCAGTTAAAGCAGACATATTAACTTGAACGTCATTAGTATTAGTTTTAGTATTTAAAACTTCTTGACCTAATAAGTTAACAATTCTCACATTACTAATTTCAGTTTTGTATGATAAATTTAATACATCTTTAACTGGATTCGGATAAGCTACAAAAGTAGATTTATCAAATGAATCTGAACTTAAAGCTGATAATACTACTTTGAAATCATCAAAATTGATTCCATTTGGAGCAAAAGTAGGAGCTACTGCATGTACACCAAAAGAATAATCACCAGTTGTACTTGGAGTAAATTCAAAATTATATAATGTCCATGTTGGATTTTGGAAACCAGTTAATGGTGTTCCTAAAGTAGTTGTCATTGCAGCGCTATTTTGCCCTGTTCCAACACCAACTGTAACATTATATCCAACAGTAGCATCAACAGTTCTCATATAATAACTAAATGTATAAGAAGTGGCTGCAGTTAAAGTAAATCTTGGTGTAAATGCCCAACCATCTGTACTCCATGTTCTACCTAAAGAATTTACTCCTGAATTTGCTACTGGAGTTGTTTCGATATTCCAATCACTTGCTGTGTTAGAATACCCCCAACAAGTTGGGAAAATATTATTACCTAAAGCTAAACCTTCAAATCCTTCTGTCCATGGTAATGTAGTAACTGGTACACAAGAAGTAGTGAAAGAAATTGTAGCCCAGTTTCCATAAGTACTACCTGTACATTCAGATCTAACATGTAAATAGTAAACTGTTTGTGGTGATAAACCTGTTGGTTGAACATAAACATTAGCTGTAGTTGCAGTTCCAGAAGCTGGAGGAGTTGCAGAAGTTGTAATTGCATACTGATAACCTACTGCTCCTGTTAGAGACATATCATCCCATGAAGTTTCAACTCCTG
Organism: Flavobacterium facile; assembly: GCF_036321945.1. Lineage (NCBI taxonomy): Bacteria > Pseudomonadati > Bacteroidota > Flavobacteriia > Flavobacteriales > Flavobacteriaceae > Flavobacterium > Flavobacterium facile. The sequence continues at coordinate 290,227 of NZ_JAZAYT010000033.1, read as the reverse complement.
TAGCAGTAACGTTTGTAAATGTTAATCCTGTTTGATCAGGACAAGTTGGTGATAATTCTACTCTGAAATCATCAAAATTGATTCCATTTGGAGCACTTGTAGGAGCTACTGCATGCACACCAAAAGAATAATCTCCTGTTGTACCTGGAGTAAATTCAAAATTATATCTTGTCCATGTTGGATTTTGGAAACCAGTTAATGGTGTTCCTAAAGTAGTTGTCATTGCAGCGCTATTTTGCCCTGTACCAACACCAACTGTTACATTATATCCAACAGTAGCATCAACTGTTCTCATGTAATAACTAAATCTGTAAGAAGTACCTGCAGTTAAAGTAAATGATGGTGTAAATGCCCAACCATCTGTACTCCATGTTCTACCTAATGAATTAGCTCCTGTATTTGCTACTGGAGTTGTTTCAATATTCCAAACATCTGTTGTGTTAGAATACCCCCAACAAGTTGGGAAAATATTATTACCTAAAGCTAAACCTTCAAATCCTTCTGTCCATGGTAATGTAACAACTGGTACACATGAAGTAGTGAAAGATATTGTAGCCCAGTTACCATAAGTACTACCAGCACATTCAGATCTTACATGTAAATAGTAAACCGTTTGTGGTAATAAACCTGTTGGTTGAACATAAACATTTGCAGTAGTTGCTGTTCCAGAAGCTGGAGGAGTCGCAGAAGTTGTAATTGCATACTGATAACCTACTGCTCCTGTTAGAGACATATCATCCCATGAAGTTTCAACTCCTGTAGCAGTAACATTTGTAAATGTTAATCCTGTTTGATCTGGACATGTTGGAGCTAATTGTAAAGCATAATCGTCAAAACCAATACCATATGATGAAAATGAAGATGTAGTTCTTCCTTGAGCAATTATGTAAAAATTACCACCAGTATTAAATGTTAACGGAACATCTACTATATAATTATACCATCCAGCAGAAGCAACCGTTGGAGCCTGAGTAATAGGAAGTGGTACATCTAATAATTGTGTTGCACCTGCTAAATTATTAGTAGTGTTTGCATGAAAAGTAATTCTATCAGCAGCTAAACCATTAGCACTTCTATAAATCCAAACATTAATTCTTGCTTGATTTGTTGGATAAGCAGCTAAATCATAAGCTGGACTTATTAATAATGCATCATCATTTCCAACCCAAGATTTACCTGCAAATCTAGTACCCGTTCTTGGAGCAGGTACACCATCATTATCCGTATCAGGAGCCCAATTTGTAGTTCCAGTTATTAAAGCAGTTGTCCAACAGCTTGGATTAGCTACTGCATCAAAACTTTCAACGTGAGGAAGAGTTGTGATAGCTAAACATGATGTTGTAAATGAAATTGTAGCCCAATTACCATAAGTACTTCCAGCACATTCAGATCTAACATGTAAATAGTAAACTGTTTGTGGAGTTAAACCTGTTGGTTGAACATAAACATTAGCATTAGTTGCTGTTCCAGAAGCTGGAGGAGTCGCAGAAGTTGTAATTGCATACTGATAACCTACTACTCCAGATAGAGACAAATCATCCCATGAAGTTTCAACACCTGTAGCAGTAACATTTGTAAATGTTAATCCTGTTTGATCAGCACAAACTGGAATTGCTTCCCAACGTACATTATCAATTAAAACACTATTTGCTGGTACACCAGTGTGCCTGAAAGCTATATAATCCGAATAAGTACCTGCAGGAGGCGAAAATTGAAAATTAGCATATGTTAAACTCGAAGCTGTAAAACTTGTTAAAGAAACAAAACTTGAAGCATTAGATATATCCGTTAAATATCCGAATTCGATAACCCCGCCAACTGTACCGCTAGCTCTCATATCAAAAACGATTCTATTTGTTCCTGCTCCTAAATTAGAGACTGGTTGCATAGATAATATTCCCTTATTAACAGCAGAAGTCCCTGCCATATTCAATGTATTTGGAACAGAACTTGCATTAGCAGTTTGTGTAATTACAGTTCCAGTTGTACCAACTTTAGTCCAACAAGAAGGCAAAGCAGGTGCAGTAACACCACCAAAATTTTGAGTAAAACTAGTTACAGAACTACAAGGAGTTAAAAATGAATATGTACTCCAAGAACTAAAAACGCCACCACAGTTAGATCTAACAAAAACATAATAAACTGTTTGTGGTAATAATAAAGTAATTGGTTCTGAAATATTAGTTGTAGGTGTCCCTGAACCAGCAGGAGTAACATTAGATGTAGATACAACATATTCATACCCAGTTGAAGGAGAAGGAACAGCTGCGTTCCAACTTAATGTTGCAGTACTAGTTGTTAAATTTGAAGCAATTATTCCACCTGGAGCTGAACATGCTGGTGGTGCAAATCTATACATTTTATTAGCCACATTTGTTACTGCAGCAACTGCATGATTAGCTGTAGCATTAGAAGAAGTTCCTGGTGCACCTGGTGTTACACTTTGAAAACCAGAAACATCACTTAAACATATTGTAGCTGATAAAGTACCAGCTGTAGCCATCGTACCATAATGAAATTCAACTACATTTGTTGTTTCGTATAATTTTATTTGATAATTCGCTAAATTCGTTGCGCTTGTTGCACCACTACCACCAATATTAACAGCGTTATAATCAACAGTTAATACTTGATTTGGTGATACTCCAGATAAACTATAAGTAATTGCACCTGTATTTCTATGATTATCATCCCACATTGGAGCAATAATTGGTCTATGCGTTGCTGCAATAAAATTAGCAGCACTATTAGAAAAAGTGCTGGCTGGCATTGCATTTCCTAATCTAATCCATCCATTAGTTGTTGCGCTAAAAGTTGTAAAATTAGTCCCTCCAAATGTAAAGGTAAATCCGATTGGAAGCCCATCTTGAGAACTATCATCTCCAGTTGCGGTAATGTTAGTTCCTCCCAAAGCAGCATAAGTGCTAACTCCTTCGGTGAAACTATACGCTCCTACCTGTGCTGACATTTGCCAACACGTAAATAAGGCAAATAACCATAAAGTAATTTTTTTCATTGTATAAAATTTAATGTTTAGTAACCGTAAATAAACAAAAAAATAATTAATTCATAATATAATTAACTTTTTTACCGACGAAATGCAGATAATATCGATATAAAACAAAAAAAATCCCGCAAAGCGGGATTTTATAACATTTAAACAAACTTATGTTATACTATACTTGGTACAAATACCATTTCTGATGTTTCTGCTTGATAATCAACACCATTAAAACCGAATCCAAATAAATTTAGAAAATCTTGTTTATAACCTGCTAAATCACCTATTTCTGAAAGATTTTCAGTAGTTGCAATTTCCCATAATTTAGAAACTTGCGCTTGTACGTCATCACGCATTTCCCAATCATCAATTCTAACTCTTCCTTTATCGTCAGTTGGAATAGTATTTCCACTGTATAATCTGTCAGCATACAAACGTTGTATTTGTTCAATACATCCTTCATGAATTCCGTCTTCTTTCATAGTTTTATATAACAATGAAATATATAATGGAATTACTGGAATGGCTGAACTTGCTTGAGTAACTAAAGCTTTATTTACAGAAACATATGCTTTACAATTTACACTTTCTAATTGTTTTGTAATTTCGAAAGCAGTTGCTTCTAAATGATCTTTTGCACGACCAATTGTTCCTTTTCTATAAACTGGTTCTGTAACTTCTGGTCCGATATAAGAATAGGCTAAAGTCATCGCATCATTTGCTAAAACTCCAGCATCATTTAAAGCATTCATCCACATTGACCAATCTTCACCTCCCATTACCACAACGGTATTATCAATATCTTCTTGATTAGCCGGTTCAATAGAGACTTCAGTTACATTTCCTGTATGAAAATCAACTGTTTTGTTTGTAAATTTTCCACCAATTGGTTTTAATGTTGAACGATGTAAAACTCCTGTTGTTGGATGCATACGCACCGGAGAAGCTAAACTATAAATTACTAAATCAACTTTACCTAAATCTTTTTTGATTAAATCAATTGTTTGTTGTTTTATTTCATTTGAAAAAGCATCGCCATTTATACTTTTTGCATATAAACCCACTTTTTCTGCTTCTATTTCTAATGCTGCAGAATTATAATAACCTGGCGTAGCCGTTTTTCCTTCACTTGGTTCTTTTTCGAAGAAAACACCAATTGTAGAGGCATCACAACCAAATGCACTTGTAATCCTTGAAGCTAAACCAAAACCTGTTGAAGCACCAATTACTAAAACTTTTTTTGCTCCATCGATTTTTCCTTTTGATTTTACATATTCAATTTGATTTTTTACATTTTGCGCACAACCTTCTGGGTGAGCTGTTAAACATATAAATCCGCGCATTCTTGGTTCTATAATCATAATTTTATATTTTATTGTTGTTGTATTTTATTTTTAAATGTGATACAAAAGTATAAATTTTAATTTAATAATGTTTTAGCGTGTGTCAATGCCGAATCTGTAATTTGCTTTCCTGATAACATTTCAGCAATTTCAACTATTCTTTCTTCGTTATTTAATCTTACAATTTTTGAAATCGTGTTTTCTGCGATAGTTTCTTTTGAAACTTTATATTGCGCATTTCCTTTTGAAGCAATTTGTGGTAAATGGGTAATGGCAAAAACTTGTCGGTTCGCACTCATTTTACTCATTATTTCGCCCATTTTTAATGCGATTTCTCCTGAAACTCCTGTATCAATTTCATCAAATAAAATGGTTGGTAATTGAGAAAAATCAGCTAAAACAGATTTTATTGCCAACATGATTCTTGACATCTCTCCACCAGAGGCTACTTTCTTAAACGATCCTAAACTCGTACCTTTATTAGCAGAAAATAATAATTCTAATTCGTCTTTTCCGTTAGATAAAAACTGATTAGAAGGAGTTAGCTCCATTTTGAATTGAGAATCTGGCATTCCTAATTGGAACAAAATAGAAGAAATTTTATCTATAAAAATTGGAATGGCTTTACTCCTATTTTCTGTAATCTTTTTAGCAATTGCATTTAAATCTGCTGTTTTTGCACTTAAATACGTATTTAATTTATTAATTTTCTCATCTAAATTATCCACTAAAAGCACTTTTTCATCCAATTGATTTCTAATTTCAATTAAATCTTCAATGCTTGAAACTTGGTGTTTCTTTTGTAAATCGTAAATAGTTTGTAATCTTCCAGAGATAAATTCTAATCGTTCTGGATTGTAAACGTTTTTCTCTGCTAAATTGAAACTTGTATCTGCAATATCCTCTAATTCAATTAATGACGAATTTAATCTTTCGTATAATTCCGAATAAGAAGTTGAAAAAGCAGCAATTTTGTGCATAGCATTTTTACACTCTTTCAAAGCATTTATAAATCCGAATTGTTCTTCATTAGCACTTGAAACCAATTTACTTAACGTTTCACTAATTAATTCCGAGTTGTTTAAACTTAATAATTCTTCTTCTAAATCTGCTTGTTCATTTGGTTGTAAACCCACTTGAATTAATTCATTTAACAAATATGAATTATATTCTTGAGCACTAAATAACGTATTTTTATCTGCAATTGCTTGTTCTAATTCTTTTGATTTTTGTTTGAAATCTGACAATAAAATCGAAAATTCTTTTAGATTTTCAGAATTGGAACCAATCGCATCTAAAATAGAAATCTGGTAATTTTGTTGTTCTAATTCACGCGTTTGATGTTGTGAATGTATGTCGATAAGATTTTCTGCTAAAACTTGTAGCTCAGATAAATTAACTGGAGTATCATTAATGAAAGCACGTGATTTACCAGAAGGCAGAATTTCTCTTCTAATTATAGTAGTATTTTCGTAATCTAAGTCGTTGGCTTCAAAAAGAGGCTTTAAATTGTATTTTGAAACTTCAAAACTGGCTTCCACCACGCATTTTTTTTCTTTATCTTTAAGAGAAGACAAATCGGCACGATTACCCATTATTAATCCTAAAGCACCTAATAATATAGATTTTCCCGCACCCGTTTCTCCAGTAATGGTAGCAAACTGATTGGTAAAATTAATATTAAGCTGTTCTATTAAAGCGTAATTTTGAACTGATAAAGATAAAAGCATATTATCTTATTTTATTCCATTTAGAAGAATTTAACGGAGAAATTGTTGCTAAATTATCTTTTACTTTTGAAACATCGATAACTGGTCCTCCAGTAAAAATATTGACAATTTCATCTGTTTTGGCATCAAAAAAAGTTCTGGCTAATAGTGAATTTGGTCTCACGTTATGAAGTTTAAGCAAGGTTTCAATGGAATTGATTATTTCTAATTTACCGGTTTTTAAATCGTCAGCCATTTTATCTAAACCATTAATATGATATTGATACAAAGTTTCTCTGTAGCCATCAAAAGTATTAGATATTAAATCTGAAATTAAATTATATCTGGTTGTTTTTTTACCTGTTTGCACCCAACCTGAAAAACCGCTTGACTGTGCAACATTAGCAATATTTAAAGCACTTTCTAAAAACTCTGAACCTCCTTTATCTGAAAAAGTATCGGCATCTGAAGCTAAAACAATATTTGCATAAAATGACAAAACTGATACTAAATTAGAAGTAAATGAATTTTGATCGTAAACTAGATTTTCAAATTCGATATATTTAAAACTTATGTCTTTGTCGTTAATATTTAAAATTGGTGTGGTATAAGTTGTATTAAAAACAGGTCTTGTTGAATTGACTTGTAAAGTGACTTCAAAATTATTAGCTTCAAATTTATTAATAATAAAGAAAAAAGAACAATTTACTTTTTCAATTAGTTTTGTTTCTTTATCAGTGAATTTGGTGTTATTTAAGAAATCAAAAACTTGTTTTTCTAAATTCTTAAATATCTGTTTATTGACATTAGTTACCTGATCTGAATTTATAGAAACCACAGCTTTTAATTCTTGTGAAGAAGCGCAAAAAGCACTCAGAACAAAAAGTAATAAAAATTTAATTCGCATATTTTTTCACAATTAGGTTAACAATATCTTCAGCAACTAATTCTTTAGATTTTAAAGGATTTTCAAATATATTAAAATCTTTATCAATAAAAGTAACTTTATTGGTTGGCTTTCCAAACCCTGCACCTTTATCATTTAATGAATTCAAAACAATTAAGTCTAAATTCTTTTTTTCAATTTTATTTTTTGCATTTTCTACCTCATTCTCAGTCTCTAAAGCAAAACCAATCAAAAATTGATTCTTTTTAATTTGACCTAAAGATAATAAAATATCTCTATTCTTTTCCAATTCTATAGTAAACGTAGCTTCGCTCTTTTTTATTTTCTGAGTTGCCACATTTTTTGGTTTATAATCCGCAACAGCTGCTGCTGCAACGGCGACATCCACATGATCAAAATATTGATGACAAACGTCATACATTTCGTCAGCTGAAGTTACTCGTATCAAATTTACCAAACTGTGTTTCATTTGCAAATGCGTTGGTCCGGAAACCAAAACTACTTCAGCACCCAAATTGGCAGCTGCAATTGCAATATCAAATCCCATTTTTCCAGAAGAGTGATTTCCTATAAAACGAACAGGATCAATAGCTTCATAAGTAGGACCTGCGGTTATTAAGACTTTTTTACCTTTTAACGGCAATTTACTTTCTAAATCCTTTTCAATAAATTGAATGATATTTTCTGGCTCAGCCATTCTTCCTTCTCCGCTTAAACCACTTGCTAATTCGCCACTTTCAGCAGGAATTATTGTGTTTCCGAAACTCTGTAATTTATCGAAATTAATTTTTGTAGTTGGATGAATGTACATATCTAAATCCATTGCTGGAGCAAAATACACTGGGCATTTGGCAGATAAATAGGTTGCCATAAGTAAATTATCACAAGTACCAGAAGCCATTTTAGACAAGGTATTTGCTGTTGCTGGAGCAATAAGCATATAGTCGGCCCAAAGTGCTAATTCTACGTGGTTATTCCAGGTAGCATTTTCTTGATCTTCGTTATAAAACGTACTATAAACTGGATTTTTTGAAAGTGTAGATAATGTTAACGGTGTAACAAAATCAATAGAAGCAGGTGTCATGACAACTTGTACATGTGCACCTGCTTTTATAAGAAGTCTTACTAATGAGGCTGTTTTATATGCTGCAATTCCGCCAGAAATACCTAGCAAAACATTTTTACCGTTTAAAACAGACATCAATATAAGTTTAAATTATTTAGTATCTCTATGATAAATTTTATCTTCTAACCATTCTTGTACGGCTAAAGCATGAGGTTTAGGTAATTTTTCGTAATATTTAGAAACTTCAATTTGTTCTTTATTTTCGAAAACTTCCTCTAAACTATCATTATAAGTAGCAAATTCGTCTAACTTATCTAATAATTCTTTTTTAATTTCAGAATTAATTTGATTCGCTCTTCTTGCTATTATAGTAATTGCTTCATATACATTTCCAGTCGGTTCTTCAATTACACTTTTATTGTAAGTTATTGTGTTTACTGGAGCATTTGTTTTCTTTAAATCCATAATAATGATTAATTTGTATATTGTTTCAATTCTTTATCTACTGTTTCAAGCATTTTGTTAGATTTCTCTAAATACTTGGTATCTGCTTTAAATTTAACTAAATTTTGATAATATGTTTTAGCTGTAGTTAATCTTTCTTCTTTCTTAGCTGGAATACTATTTATTGCTAATTTATACATAGAATCGTATTTGTAAAACAAAGCGTCTTCTTTATATTTTGACCCTGGATAATTAAAAACAAAATTATCTAATGCTTTAATTGCTGCATTGTAATCTTTTGTATATTCTCCAACTGTATTGTATTGTCTTGCGATTTCAAAAGCTTTTAACTCTAATTTATCTGTTAATACTTTAACAATCTCATTAGCTTTAGGCAAATATTGAGAATTTGGATATTTGTTTACAAAAATTTGAATTTTGCTTAATGCTTTATCTGTATCTACTTGATCTAAACTATAAATTGGTGAAACTTTACTATAGCTTTCTGCAGCTAAAAAAGAAGCTTCTTCTGCATTAACACTTTTTGGATAGCTACTTGCAAAACTTTCAAATTGATAGGCCGCTGTAATGTATTGTTTTGTAGCATATAAAGCCTTTGCGTAATTTAAAAAAGCGCTTTCTCCTTGAGGTTTTCCTCTATAAGATGTAGCATATTGCTCGAATAATCTAATTGCTTTTGAATACTTTTTCTTCGCAATTTGTTCAGTAAAAACTTTTGTTTTGAATTCAACATCATCTGATTTTAAAGCCTTTTGATACTGACTACATGATGATAATGTTAGAACCGCTAAAAGTATATATAAAAATTTGTTCATATTTATTGTTACGTTATGCCTTTTGCGCACTTTGAAAAAGCAACTGCAAAGGTAGATATATTTTTATGTTTTACAAAAAAGATTTTTAACCTAAATTTTTAATGAAATTTGACAATCTTCCAGATAAGTTTTCATCAACAGTTACTAACGGTAAACGTACCGTGTTTTCTGATAAACCTAAGTGTTTAAAGACTTCTTTGATACCTGCTGGATTTCCTTGTTCGAAAATCATATCAATTGAATCAGCTAATTTGTAATGAATTTTATATGCTTCTGTTACTTTTTTGTTTAATCCTAAACGAACCATTTCTGAAAATTCTTTCGGAAAACCTTCACCAATTACAGAAATAACTCCTGCTCCACCAGCTAAAACCATTGGTAAAGTAATCATATCATCTCCAGAAATTACTAAAAATCCTTCTGGTTTAGTTTGAATTAATTTCATAGCCTGAACAATATCTCCAGCCGCTTCTTTAATTCCTATAATATTTTTAAAATCGTTTGCTAATCTTACAACCGTACTTGGCAACATATTACTAGCCGTTCTTCCAGGAACATTGTATACAATAATTGAAATTGGAGACGCTTCTGAAACTGCCTTAAAATGTTGATAAATTCCTTCTTGAGTTGGTTTGTTGTAGTAAGGAGAAACGGATAAAATAGCTGCGAATCTTGACAAATCTCTTGTTTTTAATTCTTCAACTACTTTTGCTGTATTATTTCCACCAACACCTAAAACCATTGGTACTCTACCATTATTAGCAGCAACAATTGTTTCAATTACTACTTCTTTTTCTTCTGCATTAAGCGTTGCGCTTTCTGCTGTTGTTCCTAATATTACTAAATATTCTACTCCGCCTTCGATAACGAAGTTTGTAATTTTAGCTAAAGCTTCTGTATCAACAGAAAAATCTTTTTTAAAAGGGGTAACCAACGCTACTCCTGTTCCGATTAATGATTGCATGTTATATTTTTTTTAGTATTTTTAAATATTTAAATAATTCTGAAATAAATTCCGTGTGATTTTCTGCTACTGTATTTATTGATAAATGATTGATTCTTTTATCAATGGTTTGAAAACCTACTTTAAATTTGGCTTTTGAACTTTTAGTAACCAATAATAATGTTGGTTTTTGAACGTCGTAATAACTAATTAACATATCAAAATGTTGGTCGGTAAAATTAGTAACTCTTTCGCTCTTAAACAACCCACCAAACGTAATATCTTTCCTGAAAAAATAATCAAATTTTTCCAATAATGTTTTCTTATTCTTATTTACAAAAGATAAAATTTCAATGTTTTCTTTCGCAATTCCGTGCTTCTCAATTTCTTTTATTAAATCTTCCTGATTCGTAAAATAATTTCCATCAATTAAAACACCGACTTTTACAATTTTGTCAGAAGACACTTGCAGTTGATAGTTTATTAACTTTTTATTTACTTTTCTTTTAAGAAAAAAATCCTTTATTATTTTAGAAATCATTGTAACTTTACTTCCTTTACAAAATTAAAGTAATCTATTGGAATATATGACATTCAAAAGTAAAAATACTAATCTTCTTTACACAATTTTTGTTACAACTTTAACATTAATAAGTTTAACATCTTGCAAAACAAAAGCATACAACAATTATTTAGTTGAAGGAAAAAAGATTGAAATCAACAAAAATTATGCTGCTAATGAGCGTTTTGAATCTTACATTGCACCTTACAGAAGCCACATTAACAAAGATTTAGATAGTATTATCTCCTATTGTCCAGAAACTTTAGACAAAAGTAAAGGAGAATGGCAAACCAATATTGGGAATTTTATGGCAGATGCTTGTATGGAAATGGCCAATCCTGTTTTTATGAAGCAACAAAACAAGCAAATTGACATTATTCTTTTAAATAGCGGTGGAATTCGATCTATAATTCCAAAAGGAAATATTACAAAAAGAAATGCTTTTGAGGTTATGCCTTTTGAAAACAGTTTAATTGTAATTGCCTTAAAAGGTGAACAAATTAAAGCTTTGGCACAACATATAATTACAGAGAAAAAGCCTCATCCTTTAAATGGTCTAAAAATCAAATTAAATAGCCAAAATGTAATTACAAATATTCTTTTCAAAGAGCAACCTATCGACGATAATAAGATTTATTTTGTTGCAACTTCAGATTATTTAGCCAATGGTGGTGACAACATGACCTTTTTCCTTAAAAATGAAGGGACATATGATTTGAATTATAAAATAAGAAATGTGTTAATCGATTATTTCTACAAACACAAAACCATTGAAGCATCAATCTCACCAAGAATAATCAAAGAATAATACGGAACAAATGAAAAGAAGAACTTTTATAAAAAATACAGCAGCAACTACTGCATTAGTTACTCTTAGTGGCGTTTCTTTATCAAGTTTCACAACAATTAAAGAGCGTAAGATTACAATTTTACATACGAATGATGTTCACAGTCATATAGATCCATTTCCTGAAAATCACCCTAAAAACCCAGCCATGGGAGGAGTATCAAGACGTGCCAGTTTGATTGAACAAATTCGAAAAGAAGAATGCAATGTGCTTTTACTAGATGCAGGCGACATTTTTCAAGGAACTCCATATTTCAATTATTATGGTGGTGAATTAGAATTCAAACTAATGAGTATGATGAAATATGATTTGGCGACAATGGGTAATCATGATTTCGATAATGGAATTGATGGTTTTTATGCGCAATTGCCTCATGCTAATTTTGAATTTGTATCTGCAAATTACGATTTTAAAAACACGGAATTAAACGGAATTGTAAAACCGTATAAAATTTTCATAAAAGAAGGAATTAAAATCGGCGTTTTTGGTTTAGGCGTTCAATTAGAAGGTTTGGTAGACAAAAAACTATATAAAGAAACCGTTTACAATAATCCGATTGAAGTAGCAACAGACATCTCAAAACAATTAAAAGAAGTTGAAAAATGTGATTTAATTATCTGTTTATCACATTTAGGTTTCGATTATAAAAATGAACCTGAAAAGCCTTCGGATATAAAACTAGCCGCTTCTACTAAAGATATTGATTTAATTATTGGTGGACATACTCATACGTTTTTAGACAAACCAATTATAAAAACCAATAAAATTGGTAAACAGGTAGTTGTAAATCAAGTTGGTGCTTATGGCATAAATTTAGGAAGAATAGATTTCTATTTAAGCAATGATGAAAAATACATTAGCCAAGAAAAAAACATTATTGTTCAATAATATTTTTTTCTCTTTTTAATAAATATTTTAATAAAAAATAGTAAACAGGAACTTCAACAATAAAAATTAGAAATTTGAAAGCAACATGACCGTTGTAATAATGATGTATTGAAAAACATAATTCAGATAAAAACAGAGAAAGTAAAGCTAAAAAAAAATACTTTGTCTGTTTTGACTTTTGTTGAATAAAATTAAAAGTACTAATTAAGAACAAAAGTAAAAAAACTATCATATATTCAAATACCATAAACTTTTCTCCTGCTTTTTCTTTTGGATTATAAAAACTGAACCAATACAATAAAGTTGTTATAATTACACCTAATAAAACATACACCAAATTTCTTTTAAAAAATTTATTACTATTAATAAACTTATTATCTAACAAAGCATAATACAATAAAATAAACACGCTAAACATGTAAATCATTGTAGCGTAAACATATAAAGTTCTCATTTCAAGCAAAGTCGAATTGTCCGAAATAAAAATTAATAATAATAATAATAATAATAAAATACTTATTAAGTTTCGCTTACTGTTTTTATTAGTAACATATAAAAATGCAATAATTGGAATAATTAATGGCTTAACAAGTAAAGCATAATCTTTCATCTCCAATACTCTATCAAAAAATAGATATAAAAAATAAAAGATAAAATAGGCTATTAGAGGGATTACTTCTAAATCGCGTCTTAATAAACTCTGAATGTTTTTTTTCATTATTTACCTTTAGCTTTAATTAAAGAGAAAGTTACAAAAAAATAATATGACAACAATTGACTTATTACATTTACAGATTTAAACACCCAATTATATTCTACTTTAACAATGAAAATATAAAACATATCAGAAAGTATAAAAGCAATGACTGTCATAACCAAAAAAAGGTTTGAAACGGAATGCTCTAAAAGATATAATGCTATTGCAAAAAAACCTAAAAGCAATAAAACAAATCCATAAGTGTCTAACAATATTTTTTCAAATAATGATTCAGTCTCCAAAATCGACATAATACTTACATACAAAAAGACTAAAAACAGCAATACAAAAACTACTAAAACATTAATTTTATTATAACCTTTACTTTTCAAAAGTGGAATCAAATCCCTAACAACAAAATACAATAATATTAAATAAGGAATTAAAAAAAAACATACTGAATTAACATAATAGTTTTTTTCATCATTTAAAACCAGCATTTCTCCAATATAATAAAATATAAAACTGACAATAACTCTGTTTTGATATTTATCTTTTGCCTTTTTAATGTAAAAAAAAAGTAAAATAGGTAAAAACAAAGGCTTAACAAGAATTTCTAAACTATCTAATTGCAATAGTGCAGAAAAAAAATATAAAATACAAACTACGATAAAAGTATATAAAATTGTTTTTTTACTCATTAATCATTTTTTGAAATTGATATTCGTCAATTATTTGAATTTTAAGTTGATTGGCTTTTTCTAACTTGGCTGGACCCATATTTGCACCAGCAATAACATAATTTGTTTTGGCTGAAATGGAACTTCCTACTTTTCCACCATTATCTTCAATTGCTTTTTTCAGATCATCTCGAGAATAGACTTCAAAAACACCTGAAACTACAAATGTTTTACCTTCTAAAACATTAGAAACAGAGGTTGAAATTTCATTTAATTCAAATTGAACTCCAACTTCTTTTAATCTTTTAATTATAATAACATTTTCTGAATTTTGGAAAAAATCCATAACACTTTGTGCAATTCTTTCGCCAATTTCATCAACTGTTACTAAATCTAGTAAATCAGCTTTAGCTAATTTATCAATATTTTTGTAATGTTTGGCTAATTTTTTCGCAACCGTTTCACCAACATATCGAATTCCTAACGCATATAAAACTCTATCAAAAGTAATCTCTTTAGACTTATCAATACCAAAAACCAGATTATCTGCAGATTTATCAGCCATTCTTTCTAAAACAATAACTTGTTCTTTTTTCAAATCGTATAAATCGGCATAATTATGAACCAAACCTGCATTGAAAAGCAACGCAACTGTTTCGCCACCTAAACCTTCAATATCCATTGCTTTTCTACTAATAAAATGCTGAATTCTACCAATAATTTGTGGCGGACAACCGTAAAAGTTTGGACAATAATGATTGGCTTCACCTTCACTTCTTGTCAATTCCGTGTTACATTCGGGACAATTTGTGATGTAAACTGTTGGATTTTCTTGATTTCCTCTGTTCGCTACACCAATTATTTTTGGAATAATTTCTCCACCTTTTTCTACAAAAACTTCATCGTTGACACGAATATCTAATTTTGCAATTTGATCTGCATTGTGCAAAGAAGCTCGTTTTACAATAGTTCCCGCTAATTGCACAGGTTCTAAATTCGCTACTGGAGTTATCGCACCAGTTCGTCCAACTTGATACGAAATCGATTGCAAAATCGTACTCACCTGCTCTGCTTTGAACTTATAAGCCATTGCCCAACGAGGCGATTTTGCGGTATATCCTAATTCTTCCTGGTAATGAATGTTGTTGATTTTAACCACAACACCATCCGTTTCATAAGGCAAATTATGCCGATTTTTGTCCCAATTTTCGATAAACTCAAAAACTTCATCGATATTTCTTGCTAACTTACTCTGAGTTGGTACTTTAAATCCTAATTTTCGAGACAATTCTAAACCTTCATATTGCGATGCGATTGGCAAATTATTTCCAATCATACCATATAATAAGCATTCTAAAGGACGTTTGGCAACTTCTGCACTATCTTGTAATTTTAAACTTCCAGAAGCGGTGTTTCTTGGATTTGAATACGGAGTTTCACCTATTTCAATTAAATCTTGGTTCATTTTTTCGAAACCTGCAAATGGTAAAATAATTTCACCACGAATATCAAATTTATCAGGAAAACCAGCATTTAATTGCAATGGAACTGATTTAATTGTTTTAATATTATTCGTAACGTCGTCACCTTTAAAACCATCACCACGTGTAACGGCTTTAACTAATTTTCCATTTTCGTAAGTAATACTTATAGAAGCGCCATCATATTTTAATTCGCAAGTAAATTCTAAAGGCACATCGCCTAGGATTTTCTGACAACGTGTTTGCCAATCTAGCAAATCTTCTTTTGAATACGAATTATCCAAAGAAAACATTCTGTATTCGTGCTCAACAGTATTGAAGTTTTTTGTTATTGTTCCTCCGACACGTTGCGTTGGTGAATTTTCATCAAAAAATTGTGGATTTACAGCTTCAAGATCTTGTAATTGTTTCAATTTAGTATCGAAATCGAAATCTGAAATTGTCGGATTATCTAATACATAATAATTATGGTTATGTAAATTTAATTCTGTTCTTAATGATTGAATTGTTTCTAAAACAGTCATATTACGATACTTTTATTAATGCAATTAGTTTGATATACAATTCACCTTTACTGATAATCCCACCGTTTTGAATAATTTTAAAAACTTCTTCATTACGATTTTCTGCAACTTCTTTTTTCCCAGTTTGAATACTAACCACATCTGTGAAAAGATTATTTCCTAACCACTCTAATCCTTCTGTTGTAAAGAAATCAACGTCTTCATTTGACGTTTGAACAATCAAAGATTCTAATAACGTATCATGACATTTGAAAAGGAAAATATGATTTTTAGAAAAATGATCCACGAAGCGAACATTTGTAATGGCTTTATCCCAAATTAAATCTGAGAAGACATCAATTTCTTGCAAAGCAATTTCTGGTTTATTCGTTTTTAATTCGTCCCATTCTTTTTTATCAATAGTTTGTGTCGCTAAGAAGGTAATAAACTCAGGATGAAGTTCTTCTAATTGTTCTTTAGTTAATCGGGTATATTTCATTGAGATTTTTTATTTTCAAACTTAAGGTTTCGTAAAAATAAAAAAAGCGTTGCAATTGCAACGCTTTTTAAAGAAATATTTTAAATAAAATTATGCTTTTTCAGCAACAATTTCATAAGGTAATTCAATGATTACTTCTCTGTGTAAACGGATAGTAGCATTGTATTTTCCAGTTCTTTTAACAATACCAGACGTAATAAATTTTCTGTCGATTGATTGTCCGTTTGCTTGTAACGCTACTGCGATATCTGCATTAGAAATTGATCCGAATAATTTTTCACCACCTGCTTTTGCAGTAATTTTTATCTCTAAAGCTTTGATTGCTTCTGCAGTAGCTTTTGCATCTGCTACAACTTTAGCTTCTTTATGAGCTTTTTGTTTTAAATTCTCAGCTAATACTTTTTTAGCAGAAGAAGTAGCTAAAATAGCAACTCCTTGAGGAATTAAAAAGTTACGACCATATCCGTTTTTCACAGATACTACATCATCTTTAAAACCTAAATTTTGAACGTCTTGTTTTAAAATTAGTTCCATTTTGTTGTCCTTTTTTATATAAGTTAGGTTCCGCTAAACGAAAACCAACAAATGATTAATATTATTTTAATAAATCCGCCACGTAAGGCATTAAAGCTAAATGACGTGCTCTTTTCACAGCAACAGACACTTTTCTTTGAAATTTCAATGAAGTACCAGTTAAACGTCTTGGTAAAATTTTACCTTGCTCGTTTACAAACTTTAATAAAAAGTCACCGTCTTTATAATCGATATACTTGATACCAGATTTTTTGAAACGACAATATTTTTTTTGTTTGTTAGTATCAATGTTTAAAGGAGTAAGATATCTGATATCTCCTTCTTTTTTACCGTTGTTAGCTATCGACATGATTAGTTTCCTTTAGTTTTTAATTTTTCTCTTCTTCTTTCTGCCCAAGAAATAGCATGTTTGTCTAAAGAAACAGTTAAGAATCTCATGATTCTCTCGTCTCTTCTGAATTCAGTCTCTAAAGAGATGATTAATTCAGCTGGAGCTTGATACTCAAATAAATGGTAAAAACCACTTTTTTTGTGTTGGATTTCATAAGCTAATTTTTTTAAGCCCCAATCCTCTTTTGATACCATTTTAGCACCCTTAGAAGTAAGAAAATCTTCAAATTTGCTTACTGTTTCCTTTACCTGAACATCAGATAAAACGGGATTCAAAATGAAAACAGTTTCGTAATTTTTCATTTGTACGTATTTTTTAAATTGGGTGCAAAGATATACAATTATATTTAATTTACAAATCCTTTAAAAAGTATTTTTTTTAACACAATATTAGTTTATTGTGTTTTTTTTCCATATTTTTATCCTGTTAAACGAAACTTAAATAAAATGATTCCTAATCATTTAACCAATTTTTGCCTATGAAATTAAATACTATTGTTGTTGATGACAGTTCGATTCAGAGAATTACTATTGCAAAATTAATTTCTGAACACACTAATCTTAGATTAGGTGGAGACTTCTCGAATGCTTTAGAAGCTAAAAGTTATATCACAAATAACCATGTTGATTTAATTTTCTTAGATATAGAAATGCCACATATTACAGGTTTTGACTTACTTGACGGGCTAAAAATAAAACCATTAATTGTTTTCATTACTTCAAAAGCAGATTATGCTGTAAAAGCTTTTGAATACTCTGCCTTAGATTTTTTACAAAAACCTATAAAGAAAGAACGTTTTTTAGTTTCTGTAAAGAAAGCAATAGAAATGCATCAATTGAAAAATGATCAAATTCATGATGATCATGGTCCGCATTTAATTATCAAAAGTAATCTTAAAAAAATAAAAGTATATACTTCTCACATTAAATGGGTAGAAGCTTTTGGTGATTATATTAAAGTGGTGACTTATGAAGACACTCATTTAGTACTATCTACAATGAAAGCTTTCGAAACAGAACTTCCAAAAGATAATTTTCTAAGAATTCATAAATCGTATATTATCAATTTAGATAAAGTAGAACGTTTTAATAGTAAGCAAGTTGAAATTGACGGAGAAAAAATTCCGTTAAGTAGAAACAAAAAAGAAGAAATTATTACAATTTTAGAGAGCTATTAATAATCTACATTAATTGTAGTTCTAATAGAACGATACTGCGAAGTCGCCTCAAAACTTATCAAAGCTTTTTTGATAAGTTTTTTTGTATTTATAAGGTTTGTATTATTCGGAATCTTGATTAAAATTGTTCTGATGTATTCATTTCGAATTCGATTTATTGCTGGTTCTTCTGGTCCTAAAATCGGCACCGAAATCGCTTGCTTCAAAACATTATACAGCCAAGTCGAACCTTCACGAAGTTTTTCGTAATCCTTGTGTTTTAATCGAATCTGTAACAAACGGAAATAAGGTGGATATTGAAAATTACGTCTTTCGTATAATTGTTCGTTAAACATTCCCGTATAGTTATTATTCACCACTTGCTGAATCGTATTATGCATTGGGTTGTACGTTTGAATCACAACACTTCCCTTTTTAGCTTTTCTACCAGAACGTCCCGCAACTTGAACCATCATTTGATAGGCGCGTTCGTAAGCACGATAATACGGCTGATTTAATAAATTATCCGCGTTTAGAATTCCGACTAAAGTCACATTTTCGAAATCTAAACCTTTAGCAAGCATTTGTGTACCGACTAAAATATCAATTTCTTGATTTTTAAACGCATCAATCATTTTTTCGAAAGCAAATTTTCCGCGAGTGGTGTCTTGATCCATTCGGGCAATTCGCTTAGTTGGAAATAATTTTATTAATTCTAATTCCACTTGTTCCGTACCAAAGCCTTTTGCAGAAATATCTAAGGAATTACAAGCGTGACAATGCGTTGGTTTTGCCATGCTATGTCCGCAATAATGACATTTTAAATGATTTTTATATTTGTAATATGTTAAACTTACATCGCAACTTGGACATTGAGGCACGTGTCCGCAAGTCGTACATTCTATATATGGCGAATAACCTCTGCGATTTTGAAACAACATAATTTGTTCATTATTCGCTAAAGTTTCGTGCATTCTTTCCAATAATTCATCGGAAAAATGACCATCCATTCGTTTACGGAAGTATTTATCTTTTAAATCGATGAGATGAATTTCGGGTAAAACCACATTATTAAATCGGGTAAACAATTCAATTAAACCGTATTTATTGGTTTTGGCGTTATGATACGATTCTAAACTTGGCGTTGCACTTCCTAATAACACTTTTGCATTATGGAACTTAGCCAAAACAATAGCCGCATCTCTGGCATGATATCGTGGCGCAGGATCTTGTTGTTTGTAAGTTGCCTCGTGTTCTTCATCTACCACAATTAAGCCTAAGTTTGAAAATGGTAAAAACAACGCACTTCGCACACCTAAAACCACTTTTGCTTTTTCAGAATTCTGCAACACATGATTATACACCTCAACACGTTCATTAGAATTGTATTTCGAATGAAAAACGGCAATTTGATTTCCGAAATACGCAGACAAACGTTGTACTAATTGAGTTGTTAAAGCAATTTCAGGCAATAAGAACAATACTTGTTTGTCTTGTTGCAAAAATTCTTCGATAAGTTTTATGTAGACTTCCGTTTTACCAGAAGCGGTTACACCATGTAATAAATTGACATCAAACTGAAGAAATTTTTCTTTAATACTTTCTAAAACTGTAGCTTGAGATTCGCTTAACTGAATTTCGTAATCTTCTTCTTTTTCGAATGAAACACGGTCAGTATTGATATAATATTCTTCGAAAATTTGTTTATCGACTAACGATTTTATGACTGCTGCACTTACACCAGAAGTTTCGATTAATAATTTTGCAGGAATTGGCTTTTTTTCCGTGGCTTGCAATTGAAAATACGACAAAACAATTTCTTTTTGTTTTTTGGCTTTTCCTAAAATCTCTAATAATTCTTGAAGTTTTTCCGCTTGTAAAAATGCATCTTGCAATTTGATGTATTTTACCAATTTGGGCTTGTAATTGTCTTGCACCTCATCTTGCATCGTAAGTAAACCTTTCGCTAGCAAACTTTGAACAATTGGAATTACATTTTTCTTATTTAAAATCTGAGTAATTTCGGAAATCGTTATTGAAGATTTATTTTCTAAGGCTTCTAAAACTAAGAATTCTTCATCAGTGGCTAACGTTTTATCTGATTCTGTATGCGAAGAAGAAATCATCGTTTCACTTTCCAAAATCAATCCAGAAGGTAAGGCCGATTTAAAAACTTCTCCAATCGAACACATATAATAAGACGCAATCCAACTCCAATGTTTCAGTTGAATTTCGTTTACAATCGGAACCTCATCAATAATTTGACTGATTTCTTTGGCTTCGTATAATTCTGGTGGATTGGTATGTTTCTCGACAACTAAAGCCGTGTACACTTTTGTTTTTCCAAACGGAACTGTAACTCGCATGCCTGGTTGCAAAAACTTGTATTCTTCCACATTTACGGCATACGTAAACGTTTTATCAAGATTTAAAGGAAGAATGACGTTGATGAAGTGCATTTTGAGTTGGGAGTTTGGAGTATTTAGTTGGGAGTTTACCTGTTTTTGTCTTCTAAAATAGCTTTTAAATCTTCAATTCTATCATTTGTACGTTCTGATAAACAAGTCGAATAAATTAATGATGAAATACTACCTCCTTTGAATTGTTCAATTTCAAATTTACAATGTGAATCTCGAAATTTCAACCAATCTTTTTGGGCTTTAATCATTAATTGCTTTTCGGTTACATCCAAAACTTCAATTACTTTTTTATAGACTTTATTAAGTTCCTCATCTGCTTTCTTAAAATCATCATGAGCAATTTTATTCATTTCAGCTTGAGTTTGTGCGCTCAGGTTGAAACTGAAACATAATAGAAATAGTAAAAATATTTTATTCATATTGAAATTAAAAAAGAGATTTTTCCTTCGTGAGAACGACAAACTATACTTTTAACTTTTGCCTTTTTACTTGGCTCTTTAGCTATTAATCTAACTTGTCTGTTAATTTAGCAAACACTGCTTTGGCGTCTTTACCTTCGTATAGAATTTGGTAAACGGCATCAACGATTGGCGTTTTCGCTTTGTATTCTAAATTTAGGTTGTAAGCACTTTTTACAGCGTAATAGCCTTCTGCAATCATACTCATTTCCATTTGAGCCGATTTTACGGTGTAGCCCTTCCCTATCATATTACCAAACATTCTGTTTCTGGAGAAAACGGAATATCCGGTTACTAACAAATCGCCCAAATAGGCAGAGTCGTTAATATTACGTTTCATTCTATGTACTTTTTTAATGAATTTTTTCATTTCACGAATGGCGTTACTCATTAAAACTGCTTGAAAGTTATCTCCATAACCTAAACCGTGAGCAATACCTGCAGCAATAGAATAAATATTCTTTAAAACCGCTGCATATTCTGTTCCAACAATATCGTCAGACGTTTTGGTTTTTATATAGTACGAAGAAACATTTTTAGCTAAATATTTGGCTTTTACTTTATCTGAACAAGCAATTGTTAAATACGATAAACGTTCTAGCGCCACTTCTTCTGCGTGACAAGGTCCTGTAATTACCCCAATATTTTCGTAAGGGATATTAAATTTCGAATGAAAATGTTCTCCAACAATTAAACTTGTTTCTGGCACGATTCCTTTAATGGCAGAAAAAATAGTTTTTCCTTCTAAAGACTCGGTCATTTTTTCTAATTCTCCGCTTAAAAACGCAGATGGAATAGCAAAAATAAGTATATCAGCAAATTTTATAGCTTCATTAATATCGTTAGTTAATTGTAATTTATCGGTATCAAAAGCAACAGAACTTAAATAATTTGGGTTGTGTTTTTGGTGCTTCAAATGCTCTAAAGCATAAGTACTACGCATGTACCACGCAATTTTTTCTTGATTCTCACATAACATTTTTGCGATCGCTGTTGCCCAACTTCCGCCTCCTATAACTGCAAATTTTTTATTGTTTTCCATATTCAAAATAATGAACTTCAAAAATACACTTTTTCAATTAGAAGTGCAAGTTCAAAAATCAACATATGGGAACACAGATTGAACAGATATTAAAATTTTATTTAATCTATGTTTTAAAAAACAACTTCAATAAGATAAAAACACACAAAGTACATCTTTAAAAAAATCATGTTGCGGAAAATCTTCTGAAACCTTAATTATAAAGACACTACTTCATCTTGATTCTTTAAAAACTTGTTAATGAGTTGTGAATAAAACAATTTTGGCACGGCTATTGGAATGTACTTTATAACCTTAAAATTAATTATTATGAAAGCAAAATTACTTATAGTGGCATTTATTTCACTCTTCACTTTACAGTCTTGTACAACTGATGTAGTAGTAAATGATTATCAGGATTATCCTAACAACGTTAGTTTACCTGAATTGATGGAAAGTTATGATATATGGTATGTAGATTATAATATGACGACAGGAAATGGAGACGTTCCGTTTTTATCAAAAGCATTTACTGTTTCTTTTTTAGGTGGCGACTTATTTGCAAACAATAATTTAGTTGGATTAGGAAGTAACGGAAATGGTTTCGGAACAAATATTGGATATTACGATTATACTTCAAATTCTGTTCGTGTGAATCACAATATTTATGGATTTTATGAGTTAGCTGTTTATCAGATTTCTCAAAATGAAATTAAGTTAGTCGATCCACATACAAATACGACATATTATTTGATTGGTTACCAAAGGAGTTCTTTTGATTATGATAGAGTGTTTTACGACAATATGCATTATTTCTTGCAAGAATATGTAGCTTGGGAAAAAGTATATACAAGTGCAGCAGGAAATCCAAATGCTTTTGATGCGGAAAACTATTTGAAATTTGTAATTGGTAGTAACAATACGTTTCGTTCTTCACAAGATTACATGATTGGTAATATCAATAACATTTATTGGGATTATACTGGGAATTATAACATTCAGAATGTAGCTGGGAATTATTACACCAAAAAATTAAATCTGTACTACAACAGTAATGATTACGAAGGATTTAACATCACCGTAATTAACGATGGTAGAATAAGATTATATCACATAGCAAGTGGAACAACATACGAATTTGTAGGAAGAGGCTTTATTCCGATTATGAGAAATGCAGCCCAAAGAACCAAAACAAATTTAGAGTTTAAAAAATAGTTAGTAGTTTAGTTTGTAAAAAGCGTCTCGAGGTTTAGTTCTCGGACGCTTTTTTTTATTATCTTATTAAGCAGATAAAAAGTTTTTATAAAATTGAGCTTAGCACCTTTTTACTTTTGCCTTTTTACTTGGCTCTTTTAATTTGCCTCTTTGCTTAATAGCTCATTTCTACAATTTCTCTAACTTTTTCTGGAGTAATATTTTGTTTTTCTCCTAAAGCTTTCCAACCTCTTTCTTCAAAACGGTTTACAATGAAATCGGCTGTTTTAGCATACTCTTCTGTATTTTCAGATAACTTAGTTTTCATTCCCATGGTATGGAAAAATTCTACTGTTTTTTCAATCGCTTTATGAGCAATTTCTTCTACTGAATCTCCTGTTAAATGAAAAACTCTTTCCCCAAATTGTGCTAATTTTTCTTTTTTTGTTTCGAACATTACACGGTATAAATTCGGACCGATAATTGCCAAAGTTCTGGCGTGATCAATTTCGTATAAAGCGGTTAATTCATGGCCAATCATATGCGTTGCCCAATCTGAAGGAACTCCTTTTTGAATTAATCCGTTTAAAGCCATTGTGGCACTCCAAACAAAATTGGAAGCTAATTTGTAATCCGTTGGGTTTTCTACTACATCAGGACCGATTTCAACTAAAGTTTTCAAAATTCCTTCCGCAATTCTGTCTTGTAAAATGGCATCATGCTTATAGGTTAAATATTGCTCCATAGTGTGTGTAAAAGCATCTACAACTCCATTTTGCAATTGTCTTTTTGGTAAAGAAGCAATAACTGTCGGATCAACAACAGAAAATTTAGGAAATAAAGCACTTCCGCCTAATGTTAATTTTTCTTGAGTAGCGTTAATAGTAACTACAGCTCCAGAATTCATTTCAGAACCCGTTGCTGGTAATGTTAACACAGTTCCAAAAGGAATTACTTGAGAAATATCTGTAAAAAGAATTCTTTGTCTTAAAATTTCGGCGGCATCACCTTTATAATTTACAGCAGCAGAAATAAATTTCACACCATCAATTACACTTCCACCACCAACAGCTAAAACAAAACCAATTTTTTCGGTACGAATAATTTCTACCGCTTTCATTAACGTTTCATATCTTGGATTAGGCTCTATTCCACCAAATTCTACAATATTATTTTCTTCAAATTGAGTCGATAAAGCAGCTTTTACTTGATCATACACGCCATTATTAAAAATACTTCCACCACCATAAGCAATCATGATTTTAGTGTTCGCAGGAACCAAATCTTTTAATTTTTCAATTTGTCCTTTTCCAAAGACATAATTTACAGGATTATATAATTCGAAATTATTCATACTATTATTTATTTAATTGTTCTAATAATTTTTTTGCTACTAATTTTGATGATGCTGGATTTTGACCCGTAATTAACAAACCATCTTCCACAGCATATGGCGCCCAATTTTCTCCTTTACTATATATAGCACCATTCGCTTTTAAAGCATCTTCCAATAAAAACGGAACTATTTTAGTTAAGCCAACAGCTTCTTCTTCTTCATTGGTGAAACCTGTTACCTTCTTACCTTTAACCAAATAAGCATCATTTACTTTTACGTTTTTTAATACTGCAGGAGCATGACAAACAAATGCAACTGGTTTATTGGTCGTATAAAAAGTTTCGATTAAAGATATAGAATTTTTATCAGAAACCAAATCCCATAACGGTCCATGTCCTCCAGGATAAAAAATAGCGTCGTAATCAGCAGCATTAATATCTGCTAATTTAACTGTGTTTTTTAATTTTTCTTGTAAAGCTTTATCTCCATCGAAACGTTTAGTATCTTCAGTAGCTGCACTTGGATCTGAGCTTTTAGGATCAATTGGAGGCATACCTCCTTTTGGAGAAGCGATTATAATTTCTACACCTTTATCAGCTAATTCATAATAAGGAGCAACAAATTCTTCAATCCAAAATCCTGTTTTTTCTCCGGTGTTTCCTAGTTCATCATGACTAGTTAATACAAATACTACTTTTTTCATGTTTTCTTTATTTATTAATTGATTTTTTTGAGTTGTGGTTGCTGTTGATTTTACTTTACAACCGAAAGTTAAAATTACAAGTAAGCTTACTAAAATACGTTTCATGATTTTTTATTTTTTTTTCAAAATTACGACTTAAATGATATTAGTAAAAATAATTTAAATTATATTTGTGATAAATAAAATTATATCATGGTAAATTTAGAATGGTATCGAACCTTTAAATCTGTATATAAAAACGGGAATTTTTCACTAGCTGCAAAGGAATTATTTATTAGTCAGCCAGCTGTTAGTCAGCAAATGGCTATGTTAGAAGCGCATGTTGGTTATAAACTATTCAATAGAAAATCGAAAGGTGTTGAACCCACCGATTATGCTAAGTTACTCAATAATTTGATTATAGAAGCTTTAGATAGGTTGGAAAGTGTAGAAAACGGGTTTCGAGAAAAAGCTTTCAATGCGAATAAAGTAGTTTCTGTTGGAATTTCTCAACATTTATTTACAAGTATAGGTTCGAAGTTACTTTCGAAATTTGATTTTATTGATTTTTCTTTTGGAACAAATGATGAATTATTCCAGTTGGTAGATAACAAGAAGATTGATTTCGCTATAGTTTCTAAAAAATACGACACGTTTGATACGATACAAAGAATAGTAGGAACTATAAAACAAATAATTGTTGCTAGTAAAGATTTAGAACTAAATACCGTTAAAAAAGAAATTGAAAATGAAAATTATACCGCGATTGAAAATTGGTTGAACCAACAAAAATGGTATAATTATGATGCGCAAATTCCACATGTAAAATTATTTTGGCTATATGTTTTTGATAAAAAAAGACCGTCGATAATTTCAAACTATATTATTCCTTCTGAATCGCAATTATTAACCACATTATCTGAAAATACTGGAGTTTCAGTTGTTTGGAATATCAATGCAAAACCATTTATTGAAGAAAAAAAATTACAATTGGTTTGGAATAGTACGAAAATGCCAAGTACAGAAATTTATATATTGTCAAGAAAAAATGATACCTTAAGTTCGATATTAGAAGAAGTTCAAAAGGAAATTAGTGCGTCTTTATCCGTTTAATTTTCCTTCTTGAATTACTTCTTATAAAACAAATTATGCGCTACATAATCCCAAACTTTGTGTGGCAACATGGGAATCACATTTTTATTGTTTTTAATACTTTCGCGAATGAACGTCGATGATAATTCAACAACTGGTGCTCCTACTCTATGGATTTTTGGATGGTTGACAAATTGCTCGTCTATTTCTCCAGAATTTAATCGTGGATACACATAAATTTCATGATGTTGCAAAATGGCTTCGTAGTTTTTCCATTTATGAAGCGAATTCAAATTGTCTTCGCCCATAATTAAAGAGAATTCGTAAGTAGGATGTTTCTCTTGTAAATGCACTAACGTATTTATCGTATAATTAGGCTGTGGCAATTTAAACTCAATGTCCGAAGGTTTAATTTTTGGAAAATCTTCTGTTGCTAAATGCACCATGTGTAACCGATGGTAATCATCCAACAAGGTGTTCTTTTGTTTGTGTGGATTGTGCGGCGTTACGACCATCCAAATTTGATCTAAATCCGAATGCTCCGCCATATGATTGGCGATAATTAAATGCCCAACATGTATTGGATTAAACGTTCCGAAATATAAACCTATTTTCATTTTTATTGTTGTTTCGCAGAGATACACAAAGTTTTTTCACAGAGCATCGCAAAGAATAAAAGTTTTGTGAAACTCTGTGTAATATCTATTTGTTTACAAATTCTTTTACCAAATTATACGCATCAACCTTTGCAACGTCTAAATCGTAATTTTTAATAATCGTATCAAATTGTGGAGCTGTAGCTAATTCAACTGAAGCTTTTGCAATTCGCATGTTGATTTTATCGTCGCTTTCTGTAGAACGTTTTTTTAATCGGATTTTCAATTCGTCAATACTTGGTGGTTTTACAAACACTGCCAACGTTTCTTGTTTGAATTTCGATTTAATTCGTAATCCGCCAGACACATCAATATCGAAAATGACATTTTTTCCTTTTGCCCAAATGCGTTCTACTTCGTTTTTTAAAGTGCCATAGAAATTATCTCTATACACTTCTTCCCATTCTACGAAATCTTCCGCTTTGATGTGTTTTTTAAATTCGTCTAAAGAAATAAAATAATAATCCTTTCCATGAACTTCTTCGCCACGTGGTTCACGAGTAGTACAAGAGATTGAAAATTCTAAATTTAAATCTTCTTGTTTTAATAAATGCCTTACTATAGTTGTTTTTCCCGACCCAGATGGTGCTGAGAATACTAATAATTTACCTTGATTCATTGTGTTGTATCATTGATGTTCTGTCACTCTGAACTAGTTTCAGAGTCTCAATTTTTTAGATTCTGAAACAAGTTCAGAATGACAAAAATTTACAGTACGTTTAAAACTTGCTCTTTAATTTTTTCTAATTCGTCTTTCATCATGACTACCAATTTTTGCATTTCGGCGTGGTTCGATTTGGAACCCATGGTGTTGATTTCTCTACCCATTTCTTGCGTGATGAATCCTAATTTTCTTCCGTTAGCTTCACTTCCATTTAAAGTTTGTAAGAAATAATCTAAATGATTGGTCAAACGTACTTTTTCTTCGGTAATATCTAATTTTTCTAAATAATAAATCAATTCTTGTTCGAAACGATTCGTATCTACATTCACTTTTAATTCATCAATAGCGGTTTGTAAACGTTCTTTGATAGCTGTTACTCTTTCTGGATCTAAAGCTAAAGCTTGATTCATGTAACTTCTAATATTTTCAATTCTTAATGTGAATTCTTTTTCTAAAGACGCACCTTCAGAAGTTCTGAAAGACAACATGTTTTCAATCGCTTCGTCAATTACGGTTTGAATTTGTTTCCATTCGTTCGGGTCAATTTCTTCACGTTCGGTTTTCATCGTATCTGGCATTCTTACTGCCATTTTCATCAATTCCGTTTCGTCAGCATTTGGCAAAATGGCTTTCATTTGAGCGATGTAAGCTTTTACAATAGCCGCGTTAATTTTAGAAGAAGTTTCTTCACCAGTTACCTCAACAAATAAAGAAAAATCAACTTTTCCTCTTTCTAACTTTTGAGCTAGAAGATTTCTTAAAGCCAATTCGTTTTCTCTATAAACAGAAGGCATTCTTGTGTTTAAATCGAGTCCTTTACTGTTTAAAGATTTAACTTCTACTGTAATTTTTTTGGTTGATAATTGCAAACTTGCTTTACCAAAACCGGTCATTGATAATATCATATATTTTTATAAAAGAGTGTAAAGATAAGTTTTTTTAGTGATTCGTAAAAAGCGAATAGTGATTAGTCTTTGCTAGTCTCTTTCTTTTTATGAATTACCAAATAAACGCCAACAAATATCAATGAAGCTGAAATAATTTTAACCCAATTCAAATTGTCTTTTCCTAAACCAATAGCAAAAATCGTAGCAAAAAAAGGTTGCAAATAAATAAAAACGGCAACAGTCGTTGGCTTTAAATTTCGCATGGAAATTAAGTTTAGCAAATACGTAAAAAACGTAGAAAAAATCACAACAAATCCAATTTTCAGACTAATATCTAAAGGAATTTCGTTCCAATTTACCATTTGTAATTCGTTATAACCAAACGGTAAAACCATAAAAAATCCGAATAAATAAATGTATTTCACAAATGTAAACGCATTGTATTTATCCATTAATTTCTTAACGAAAATAAGGTAAAAACCATAAGAAACTGCATTTACAAACACTAATAAGTTACCTAAAGTGGCATTTGGTGCATTGTTTAACGCTTTTCCGTATAAAATTAAAGTGATAGTTCCTGCTAATCCTAACAAAATACCAATGATTTTTTTAGATTGCATTCTTTCTTTCATAATAATCGAAGAAAGTATTAACACAATCATTGGTGTGGTTACCATTAAAACTGCTCCCATAATTGGAGAAGTGTAACTTAAACCTTTAAAAAAAGTCAGCATGTTAAGAGCAACTCCAAAAAAAGCACAAGCTGCAATTCGAAGAAAATCGTTTGTCGCAATTTTTTCTTTTGGTCCGAGAAAAGAAACCAACCAAAATAGAATTGTCGCCCCACCAACTCGTAACACAATAAAACCATAAGCATCAATATACTTTGGCATTACATCTTTAGCGATGGTGAAAGTCATTCCGTAAATAATAGCTACAATCCAAGCGCAAACTAACGCCCAAGAACGACTATTCATTACTCAAAGCCTTTTGTAATTTTAAAATATTAGGCTGACTGTTTCCTATGAAAATTTCATTCTCTAAAATCACAACTGGGCGACTCAAAAAAGTATAATGTTCTAGAATATATCTTTTATAATCTTCTTCTGTTAACGTCAAGTTTTTCAAGCCTTTTTCTTTGTACAATTGGGCTTTTTTACTAAAAAGTGCTTCATAACTTCCAGAAAGTTGGTGCATGAATTCAAGTTCTTCAACTGTAATTGGATTTTGACGAATATCGTGAAACTCTAAATTTGCATTTGAAGGTAACGACTTAATTATTTTTCGACAGGTATCGCAAGAAGCGAGATAATATATTTTTCGCATAATAAATTTAAAGTGCAAAGGTAAGAAAGTTATTTTTTTATAATAAATTTACGGAAACAATTTAAATGCAGGTTATGAACACCCTTTTCAAATCCATAAAAAGAAGTCGAGAAATTTACGCTTCTTACATAGAAAACTATACTTTAGAGCAATTGAACCTTATTCCTGAAGGTTTAAGAAATAATTTGATTTGGAATATCGGACATATTATTGTTTCTCAACAACGATTAGCGTATTTACTTTCTGGAAATGAAACGTTATTAACTGAAGAATTTACCAATAAATATGTAAACGGAACAATTCCTGATGGAAAAACTACACAAGAAGAAGTGGATGAAATTAAGAGTTTGTTATTTTCTACAATTGAACAAACCATTTTAGATTATGAAAAGGGTAAATTTGAAAATTACACCGAAACACAAACTAGAACAGGATTTTTATTAACAAATTTTGAAGAAGGCATGCTTTTCAATCATTATCATGAGGGCGTTCACTTAGGATTTATGATGAAAATTAAACGTTTTATTTAATAATCAGATATTTATCAATTTCTTGATACGTTAAAAACACTTCGTAAGAACCTTTATCGTAAGAAGAAATTTCATTGATATTATAAAGGAATTTTACACCTTCAATATTAAAAAAAACGTTGTTTGTAAGATAAAATGAGCCCGTTTCAAAACAATAACCTTGTTGATTTAACGGAATTGAATTATTAACATTATATTTATCTCTAAATTTAGCTTCCACTAATTTAGAAACAGCTTTAGGATCGGTAAATATATCTTCAATTTTTAGCTGATTTCCTGATAATTTATTAAAAACGAGTGATCGTTTTCCTCCAAAACCTGAAGCATCGTCATAAGAAGAAGTATAATTAATACCAATATTAACAAATTCTTCGGTTTCGTATTCAATGATTGATTCTAGTTCGAAATCCCAGTTTTTAATATTATTTTCAGGCGTTTTGTTTTTTGCGTTTTTATAAGTATCCACAAACCCTTTTGTGAGTTGATTGTAATTATTTATCGTTAAGTTTTGACTGTCAATAAAACTAGAAAGTTCTTTAATATTTTCGAAAATTACTTTATTAATATTTTCATCATTTTTGGCTTCTAAAACTTCCATTTTAATATTTGCCGAATTATAACTTGTTGTATAATTTGGGCTATATGACGAATTGTATTGCTTACGCTCAAAAACTAATTGCTGCGCACAACTAGTAAGCAAGAATAAAAAAAGTAAAAGTATTGAATTTCTCATTATAGATTTTTGCAAGATTTTGCTACAAGTTATTTATCAAAAACCGAGCCAATCCAACCATTTTAAACAAAAAAATCGGATACAAAATCCGATTTTAGTATTAAAAAGCAATAAAAACTTATTCTTTACTTGCTAAATATCTTTCAGCATCTAATGCAGCCATACAACCTGTTCCCGCAGCTGTAATTGCTTGTCTGTAAACATGATCCGCAGCATCTCCACCAACAAATACACCTGGTATATTTGTTTTAGAAGTTCCAGGTACATTTACAATATAACCTGTTTCATCTAACGTTAAATAATCTGCAAAAATATCTGTATTTGGTTTGTGACCAATTGCTACGAAAAATCCAGTTGCAGGAATATCAAAATCTTCATTTGTAGTTTTGTTTTTAGCTTTTACACCAGTAACTACTTGTCCGTCACCTAAAACTTCAACCGTATCATGATTCATTAAAATAGTAATATTTTCTGTGTTTTTCACACGTTGTTCCATAATTTTAGAAGCTCTGAATTTTTCACTTCTAACCAACATGGTAACTTTTTTACATAATTTAGATAAGTAATGTGCTTCTTCACAAGCGCTATCTCCTGCTCCAACAATTACAACTTCTTGGTTTCTATAGAAAAACCCATCACAAATCGCGCATGCAGAAACACCACCACCAGTTTGTAAATAATGTTGTTCTGAAGGTAAACCTAAATATTTTGCTGTTGCTCCCGTAGAAATAATTACAGTATCAGCGTGAATTTCTTTTGTATCGTTAATCCAAACTTTATGTGGTTCAGAGCTAAAATCTACTTTTGTTGCCCAACCATCACGAACATCTGTTCCAAAACGTTGTGCTTGATTTTGTAAACCAACCATCATTTCTGGACCTGTAATTCCTTCCGGATTTCCTGGCCAGTTTTCTACTTCATTCGTAGTTGTTAATTGTCCACCTGGTTGTGTTCCTTGGTATAAAACTGGATTCATATTAGCTCTAGCAGCATAAATTGCAGCAGTATATCCTGCAGGACCAGAACCGATTATAAGGCATTTTACTTTTTCTATTTCGTTTGACATTGTCGTGTTTTTTTTAATTTGTAGCAAAAATATAAAATTCAAATGCTTTTTTATGTAATAAAAGTTACATTTTTTATTATTGTGATATAAATGTTTTTTATAAAGAAAAGAGGTTTTAAGAAAAACACTTCGACTCCGCTCAGTGTGACAATAAAAACAAAATAATTCCTAAGTTCAAAACCTTTTAAACTTTTAAACTAAAACCTTTTAAACCAAAATTACAACTGATCCAATTGATTTGTTTTTTTATTATCGGAAATCGTCCAAAAGAAACCTATGAAGAAAAATCGGCTTGCTGGCTGAGTTACTGCTTGTCTTTGAAACGTTCCAGAAGCATCAGGTGAATTCGCATATTGGTAGCCAAAAACATTATTCGCACCTAATAAGTTGGAAACGGATAAATATAATATTTTCTGTTGTGATAGTAAATACGACCAACCTAAACTAAAATTATTATACGACTTGGTTTTCTGATTCATAAATTCTGTTTCATTTGGATTATCGTAAGGTCGTCCCGAATTAAAACTGTATGTCAATCCAATTTGCGATTTCAATTCATTAACCCAATATTTAGTAACAATAGAGAAATTATGATTGGCTATAAAACTTGGAGTGACTTGTTTCTCGTAATTTTTATAATCTCTTTCCGAATCTATAAAGGAATATGTAATCCAATAATCTAAACCTTTGAATGTTTTATTGTCTCTCCAAAACAAATCGATTCCTTTGGCATAACCCAATCCATTATTATTGAAGTTTGAAGTATGACTGGAAATAGTTGTATCGAATTTTACCAAATTGTTATAGTCTTTAAAATACGCTTCTGCACGAAACATTTTCCCATCATTATTGTATAAATAATTTAAAATATAATGGTGGGTGTTTTCATATTTTAGGTTTTGAGTGAACTTCAAATAATCGGGATTGGCGGTTTGATGAAAATTTCCATAAGCTACCGAAAGCTGACTCTTTTTAGCAATTTTATAAGCAACTGAAACTCTCGGTTCTAAAGTAAATTCATCAACAATCGAAGCGTTTGATGAACGTAAACCAACATTAAAAGCTAAATCTTGAGATAAGAAAACTTCTGCTTCTGTAAAAAGGGCTACTGTATTATTTTGATAGCCATAATCAAATCTGTTTTGAGAAAAAGCTTGATAATTTTCATCGAAATTCGTGTGAAAAAACTCTCCACCAACATTTAACTTGAACATATTAGAGAACGTTTTTCGCAGTTTCAATTTATAATGTAAAGCGCGTTCGTGATTATTTAATTTATCTGAATTAATTTCGATTTTATTGTTTCCATATCCGAAACTAAAACCAGTTTGTAATTGTAAAGCGGTTGCTATATTTCCTTTATAAACAGAATTGATATAAAAATTATTATTGATCAATCCGAATTTAATTTTATCAGTATAATTTATGTCTCTCTGATTTACATTCATTGTTGAATGATCAAAAGCTGCATACACTTTTAGTAATCCTTCTTTAATTTTAGTTCTGAAAACCGTTTCACCTGCAATAGATTCTGGCGCTTTATTCCAATCTAAACTTTGTGGAGCAATTAAATAATACGGTTTCAAATTAATATAACTCGTATTAAATGAAATCGAACTATTTTTCCATTTTTTCGATTTTCCTAATCCTACTCCAACCGTCATAATTGAAATATCTGTCTGATTTTGAGCCGGTTCATCAACCGTATTCAATAACAAAATACTCGATAAAGCGTCACCAAATTCGGCACTATAACCACCTGTTGAAAATGTAATTCCTTTAAATAAAAAAGGAGAAAATCGGCCACGAGTTGGAATATTATTTGGAGAAGCTCCATAAGGTTGTGCCACACGAATTCCATCAACATAAGTCTGAGTTTCACCTGCTTCTCCACCACGAACAAACAAACGTCCGCTTTCACCAACTGCATTTACACCTGGCATAGTTTCCAAAGCTGCAACAATATCACCAGAAGAACCTGCTGTTGTTACAATATCTAAAGGTTTTAAAGCTGTAACTTTACTATTATCACCCGCTTTTATTGTTCCTGCAGAAATAACAACCGTGTCAATCGTATTCATATCTTGAAAAAGCGTAAAAACGCGATTCGTATAGGTTTCTACCACAATATTTTCGGTAACATCTAAAAAACCATTCAAAGTAAATTTCAAAACCTGATTTTCTTTCGCCTCAGTTTCGAAACTAAATTCACCTTTTTCATTAGTTAAAGCGCCATCGTAAGTGCCATCAATAAAAACGTTTACACCTTGCATGGGAACATTTTTTTTACTGACTACTTTTCCTGAAATTTTAGTTTGAGAAAAAGCGGTTAAACTAAATACAGAAACTAAAA
This sequence comes from Flavobacterium facile, assembly GCF_036321945.1. Lineage (NCBI taxonomy): Bacteria > Pseudomonadati > Bacteroidota > Flavobacteriia > Flavobacteriales > Flavobacteriaceae > Flavobacterium > Flavobacterium facile. The sequence continues at coordinate 255,321 of NZ_JAZAYT010000033.1, read as the reverse complement.
TGATAATAAAATTCTTCATGTGATATTGTTTTTAATGAAGCAAAGTTGTCACAATTGTCTTTCAATAGAAAAAGTAATGTGCCGAATTGTAGAATTTTGCATCTGAATTGTGTTTTCAATATCAAAAATCAATGGCAATGTCAAAAATCAATATTAAAAATCAATAAATATCAAATTCATCAAATCTCTATTTCACAAATGCTTACTATTTTTATTAACAATCGTATTTTTCACTAAAAAACCTTTCAAATATTACTTACTTTTGCCTTTTAAAATTACATATTATGATTTATAAGTTTAGAGCCATTTTAGACAACGAAGAAGATATTTTTAGAGATATTGCTATTGAAGCAAAAGACACTTTAGAAGATTTACATAATGCTTTAGTCAACGCTTTTGGCTTTGATGGTTCAGAAGTTGGTGCTTTTTACACTTGTGGTGACGATTGGGCTTGGCATGAAGAAGATGGAATTCCAATGTTTGACACTGGCGATATTCCAGGTGAGATAAAAACAATGGCCGAATATAAATTAGACGATTTAGTTCATGAACAAAACACTAAATTGGTTTATGTGTACGATTTGTTTTCAATGTGGACATTTTTCGTAGAATTAGCTGCCATGGAAAATAATAAAGAAGGTGTGGATTATCCTGCCTTACTTTTTTCTCACGGTGTTTTACCAGAAGAAGCTACAACTAGTGGTTTTAGAGGTGGCGATTTAGAAAATGAAGACTTATTTAATGACTTTGAAGACGATTTAGACGAAGATGATTTAGATGCTTATGGCGATACGGAATCCTATGACGATCCTGGTTTTGAAGAGAACTGGAATTAGTTTAATTAGCCAATGTGCTAATGTGGCGATGTGCCAATTAAAAAACTAAATAAAAATTAATAATTATAGTTAATTGACTAATTGTCAAATTGACTAATTGACACATTAATAATGATAAACTTATTTAATACACACGTAGAAAATCTTTCTATACACCGAGTTGGAAATAAAAACAAAGAAGAACAAATTTTCTTATCTGAAAGTCCGTATTCGTTGAATGATGAAATTATGCCGATTTTAAAAGAATATTTCTTTAAGGCGTTTCGTGAAAAAGAAGAAAACTACTATCAGTTTGCACATGATGTAGATTTAGAATACAATGAAATGTTCAACTTGGCGACGGAAATTTTCAATAAACCAAGTGAAATTCATAACGTTTCTAAAAAAATTACACAGCATTTATTTGAGCAATCCAATCATCCACATATTAAAAGCGGTGAAGTATATATTGCTTATTTAACTAACGTTTCTATCGATAATAATGTGGTAGATGCGATTGGTGTTTTCAAAAGTGAAATCAAAACCGACTTCTTACAATTTCAAGAAAACGGAAGTAACTTAGAAATGATTTTACAAGACGGAATCAACTTAAACAAGTTAGATAAAGGCTGTTTGATTTTCAATTACAAAAAAGAAGAAGGGTATAAAATTTTAACTGTAGACAGCAACAGATATGATGCGCGTTACTGGTTAGAGCATTTTTTAAGTGTAGATGTGTTTCAAGACGAAACATTTATGACTAAAAAATACTTACAATTTTGTAAAGATTTCGCTAAAGAAGTAGTTTTACCAGCAGAAGACAAAAAAGAAGAAGTTTTATTTATGAACCGTGCCGTAAATCACTTTGCGAAAAACGACGAATTTGAAGAAACGGCTTTTTTAAATGATGTTATCAATAATCCAGATTTGATTCCTGAATTTAAAAACTATAAAGTGGATAAAGGTGCAAAATATAGCATTGAAGATGTTTCTAATTTTCCAATTGCGAATGCAGCTGTAACAGATGTACGTAGAAAATTAAAAAACACCATTGAATTAGACACTAACATTCAAATTAGATTAGATTTCATCAATCCTGAAAGTGCAGAGAAATTTGTAGAAAAAGGTTGGGACGAAGAAAAACAAATGTATTATTACTTGGTTTACTTCAATAAAGAGAACAAATCGTAAGTTACCTTCGAGAGCCTCGGGCAACTTAAAAAGCAAAAATATAAAAATCCTCAATTAGCAATAATTGGGGATTTTTTTTTAGATTGATTTGTGACTTTTTTGAATATTAAAACTATACTTTATTTTTATTACAATTTAAAAATAAATTGAAACACTTTCATTGAAGTTGGATTAAACTAAACCATACTACAATATTTTTCATACATTATTTATAAATAAAATTCAAAGCTATGTATGGCGAAATCTGTTTTTGGAATTTTTGGTAATCTTTGATGTAATTCTTTGAAATAACAATTATAAAAGTGAAATGAAACTTGTTCCTAACTTTAGCGGAAATTTCAATGAAATCAAAAAAGGTGGTTATAATATTGATTATCTTTGAAATAATTAATGGTGAAACACTTTTGTCTTGTATAGATATTTTTTCTGGTATAGGTGGAAATTGGTTAGGATTCTTTTTTTATAGATACTATTTTATGCGGCTTGGCTCTATTTTGAAATATTTTCTATAAATTTTCAATGAAAATTCTTGTGTTTTGGTATCGTATAAGAAACAAATACTGTGAAAAAGTTAAAATCTTTATCTAACATATTAACATTAATAGTAAATTAAAATCATTAAATAAGACTCTTTAAAGCGGTTTTTATCAATGAAAACAATACGTTATAAAAAATAACACCATATTCTGTTGATAAGTATAATTTAGAATTAAAAAATAAATGTCGAAATTTGTAATTCAATATTTAAACTAATTAAAAATACATAATACAAGAAGTATAACCATTAAAAAATAGAATAAAAATGTAGAAGTTAAAAGACACAAAAAAAAGCGAGATAATTAGATTACCTCACTTTAGATTATTAACTGATTGTTTAACGATTAAAAACCAAAAATAAATGAAGAGTCGAAAATCATTTAAGAAAGGTTTTAAATCAATCACAGAAGCGATAAAGAAATTAGGAAAGTTGTACGTCCTACTTCAACCGTCAATTGTGATAATGTTGGATATTCTCCGACATTGGATTTAAAATAACATTATGCTGGGGTCTTAAGCTCCAGCATTTTTTATTTCATTACAAAACTACAAAATTAATTTATTATTAAAGCAAAATAATTATTAAAAAGTGTAAAAAAATTACAATAAATAGTAAAAATATTATCATATATGGTAAAAAAATTGCCACTTTAGTTGTATATTAGTTTAGCTTATAACCTACTTTAAATGAATACATTGGTTCATTATTCTGTAAACCAATTCCAGTTCCAAAAATCCATTTATTTGATACGTAATCAAGATTCAATTTTTATTTTAGTTGATTTTTTTCATTATTGAAAATTGTAAATTATTTTTGGGATAAATTCATTGTTTTGGCAAACAAGAAGCAACAAAACTCATTCGTTTGGAAAAAATAAAACCCATGATTTGACAAGGGATTGGGTAAAAGATAAATATAAATAATAACAAAACGGGAACAACTTTAAAAGTCATTCCCGTTTTTTGATACTATGAAATAAGACGTTTATCTAACAAAAACTTCAATATTTCCACTAGCATCTTTTAATTTCAATTCGTTAAGTGTTAAATTAACGATATCTTGAACTGTTGTTACTCCATTTACAACTCGTGTTACATTATTATGAGAACGAGAATAAATTCCGCTATCAGTAAATAAAGCACAAGGATCTATGGTTGAATCGTAATCACCTTCAATTACTGTATTATCCGTTTTTAAATCAATATAATCTTTACTGCAACCCGCTTGATTTTGTGGCGCATCAATTAATGTTTCCGTTCCTCCAGTAGTTGTTCCTACTTTAGATAAATTCCATTTCCCTACTAAAGGCGCTAATGTTTCACCTTGATTGCTGTCGTCATTATTACAAGAAATTGTAAATAAACCAACACTTAGTATTAAGGCGAATAATTTAATTCGATTTTTCATATCTTAATTGTTTAAATTGTTAGATACGAAATTAGGTGTAATCACTCAGAAGGTTGTTACAAGATTAGTTGTATAACTTATATAATTATTTTTGATTGAATGTGTCACCAATACGAGAATAAAATTTTAACTCTTTCTTATTAGATTGTTTAAAAACGAAATCCGATTTTGATTCCACCCCATTTACTGCTATAACTTGGCTTAAATTCTCTAGTTATTAAGGTTCGAGTATATTCAAAATACAAAGTACGTGTTTGTAGAATAATTCCGAAATTAGCTTGAGCTGTTATACGTTCCATTTCAGAGTTTGAAATTGTATAAGGACTTTTTTTATTGAACATTCCGCCTTGTAAAGTCGCATCATAACCAATAACATTCACCATAGATTGTGCAAAACCATACAATGAAAAGCTTTTTTTGGTTTTTATTGACGAAAATGGTGTGTTAACAATTCCAAATGTAGTAGTTACTCCAATTCCAGCATTTGTAAATAAAGTTCCTACACGCAATCTTGTATTAGAGGATACTGAAAATAAATTCCGATAACTTATCAATTGTTTTTCATAACTAACTTCGTAATTTAAAACTACGTCATTTTTTATTTGATTTTGCCAACCTTCTGGAATCGTATTTCCAGTTGCTTCATGAATAGCGACTTGCATTTCTTTTCCAAATGCACCCGGACCAATTAATCCAATATTCATAGAAGAAATTAAACGAGATTTATTGATTGTATCTGAAGCAATTGCAAAACTTTTTAACATAATTGTTGCAGCGAAAGGACGATCGCCATATTCAATTTTAGAATTTTTAATATTGAAAGGTGTAAAACCGATGTGTTCAATGGCAATTCCGTACTTATTTTCAGTGTTTTTGAGATTAAAAAGCATTTTATTTATTGGATTTTTTCTCAAATTAGGTGAAACCAATTCAAAACTATAGCCTTGCGTATAATCTTGGTCTCGTGAAGCAAAATAGTCGTTATCATAATTAAAACGGAAATAGCGTTTCGCATTCATATCACGAAAAGAAGCCATATTATCAATCTTCTGAGCCAAAAGACAAATCGGAAATAGAAATGTAAATAAGAAATATAGTTGGAAATTTTTCATACTTTTATATACGCAAAATAGACCCAAATAGTTTTCAATTCGTTTAGAAAAAACATTTAAAAGACAAATTAATCTTCTTTTGGTATATTATTTGCTAACTATAGAAATGAAATAAAAAATCTTAATAAATTAGAATATGAAAAAGATCACTTTTGCCTTTGTTAGCTTTTTAGCACTTGCATTTAATTCATGTACCACATTAAAAAACACTACAACTATTTCAAACGAAACTTGGGAATTAGAATATATAACTGGACCAAGAATTGCTTTTGACGGTTTGTTTCCAGAAAATAAACCTCAAATTACATTCAATACAGCAAAAAAAGAAGTTAGCGGAACAACTGGTTGCAATGGCTTTTCGACGAAATATACTTTAGATGGGCAAACTATTAAATTTGATGAAAATTTCCCAATGACTATGAGATATTGTGATGGCGGTGGCGAACAAGTTTTCTTGAAAATGATAAAAGAAGTAAACCATTATTATATTGATGCTGAAGGGAAACTCTTTTTAAATAAAGGCGATGTTCCAATGATGCGATTCAAAAAAATTACTAAATAAGTTATGAAAAAGTCAATTTTTTTCGGAATTTTAGTTTTGACGATTTTAAGTTGTAAAACAGCTTCGGTTTCCAACACAACAGTTGCAAATGATACCGAAAAACTTCCGTATTTTAAAGCAAGTGGAACAGAACCATTTTGGAATATTTCAATTTCAGAAGATCAAATTGTATATAAAACACCTGAAGATTCTATTATTTTGCCTTATGTAAAACCAATTTTTGCTATGGATAGCAATGTGAAATTATATAGAGTTAAAACCGAATCGGCTGAGTTTACTATTCAAATTTCACAACAAGAATGTCAAAATGAAATGTCGGGAGAACTTTCTCCATACAAAGTTTCTGTCGATTATAGAAAAAATAAGGCTTCTGCATTTGAGAACATAAAAGGTTGCGGACAATATATTACAGATTATCGTTTGCATGATATTTGGGTTTTAGAAGAATTAAATGGAAAAAAAATAAGCTCTGAAGATTTTGGTAAAAAATTCCCAATGATGGAAATTTATGCCAGTACAAACAAATTTTCTGGGTTTTCGGGATGTAATCAAATGAATGGCGCTTTATTTTCGGAAAAAGAAAAACTACGATTTATCAATATTGTAACCACTGAAATGATGTGTGATAATTCATATAAAGAAACGGAATACATAACCACACTTCAAAATATAACAAGTTATTCCATTGGAGAAAATAGATTAATATTATCAAATCCATCGGGAAAAAAAATAATATTTAAAAAAATTGATTAACATTTAAAAACTTAAAAAGATGAAGAAGTTCACTATCCTATTTTTTACGATATTAACAATGTTACATTGTAAAAACAAAGAAGAAAATACGGAAAACACAAATAATCAAGAGATTACAGCTAAAGAAAAAAAGGTGGATACGTTAGCAATGGGAAACTATCTTTTTGAAGATGGGAAAAACTTAATCACTTTTGTAATTGAAGAAAATGGAAATGAAATTAAAGGCTTTTTAACTTATGAATTAGCTGAAAAAGATGAAAATTCTGGAAAATTCTCTGGAAAATTTGAAGATGGAATTTTAATTGGAAAATACACTTTTAAGTCTGAGGGAAAAGAAAGTACAAGAGAAGTAGCTTTTAAAGTTGATGGAGACAAATTAATTGAAGGTTATGGTGAATTAAATGATGATGGAACAGCTTTTAAAGATGCTTCAAATCTGAATTTTACTTCAAAAATGCCATTAACAAAAATAGATGGCGTTTTTGAATAACTAAATCTTTTTAAAATATTTTGGAAATATCAGGAATCGGTTTCTGATATTTTCAAATTTTTTATTGAAAGGATAAATTCTGTTGGAAGTCATGTTGTTAAATATAAGTGCTATCAATAGTAAAATCAATACTCCACTTAAAACGGGAGAAATCACATAAAAATATCCCATTTTTTTAATCGCTACAGAACCAGTAACGGCAATCAAAGCTGTTGCACCACCTGGTGGATGAAGCGTTTTTGTAATCTGCATAAAAACAATAGATAAAGAAACAGCCAATGGTGCGGAAATCCACAAAATGTCTGGAATTAATTTTTGAACAGAAACTCCAATAATTGCTGAAACTAAATGTCCGCCAACTAAATTTCGAGGTTGTGCTAAAGGACTTTGAATCACACCATAAACCAAAACACTTGAGGCTCCAAAAGAACCAATTAGAAAAACCAAATCAGAAGTTTCTAAGGTTTGACTTTGCAAATACGCAATTATTCCAATTCCGAAAAATGAACCTATAAACGACCAAAAATGTTCTTTAAAGTCGATTAAAGTTTCTTTATAAAAGATATATCTTGTTTTTCTATAACCTCGTTTTATCTTTTGAATGGGCATACTAACTAATTAATTGTTATATTTTACAAAAATAGTCAAATTAGCTTTTGAAAATTTTAATCTTCTTACTTTTAAGATAACTTTATACTAATTTATATTAGAAAGAAAAACGGCAAATAATAGCCTAAATAAGTTGATTTATTAATTATAAATTTAGACTTTGTTTTGTACTTTTGAAAATAGTACTACTAATATTTCCGACACAACTTATTAAAAACAAACATTTTATGAGAAACAACATAGATATTGCTGGATTTCTTTTAGGTTGGATAGCTATTATAGGACAATTTATTTTACTGATTCAAAACAGACAAGCTGATATTCCTGAAACGATTATCCGATTTTTTAGTTTTTTCACTATTCTGACAAATATCTTAGTCGCTTTATATTTCACCTCACGATTTTCAATTTTTAAGAATACTTCTTTATCAAAACTATCAAATAGTGGCAATTTAACAGCGTTAACAGCTTTCATTTTAGTAGTTGGTTTAGTATATCAAATTATTTTAAGAGGTACTTGGCAACCAACTGGTTTGCAAATAATTACTGACGAATTGTTACATTCTGTAATTCCACTTTTTGTGTTTTTATATTGGATGAAATTCGCTGATAAGAACGATTTAATCTTCAAAAATATTAAAATTTGGTTTTGGTATCCAGTTGTTTATTTTTTATTTATAATTATCCGAGGACATTTTTCAAATTTTTACCCTTATCCTTTTGTTGATGTTTCTACAATTGGATATCCACAAGTATTAATCAATGCTACAATAGTCAGCTTGTTTTTTATATTTATAATGGGAACTTTAATTTTTATTGGAAACAAAACTCGAAAATCGTAATTATCCCAACCAACCTTCTCTGTCTAAACTTCTGTATTGAATGGCTTCAGCGATATGATGTGAATACACATTTTCAGAATTTTCTAAATCGGCAATCGTTCGGGAAACCTTTAAAATTCTATCATAAGCACGTGCCGATAAATTCAAACGTTCCATTGCAGTTTTCAATAATTGTAGAGAAACTTCGTCTAAAGCACAATATTCTCGAATGAGTTTACTGCTCATTTGGGCATTATAATGAATGTGATTGTAGTTTTCAAAGCGTTGTGTTTGAATATTTCTAGCTTCTGTTACTCGTTTTCTTATTTCTACACTACTTTCTGCTTTTCGAGTTTCTGATAATTTATCAAAAGGAACTGGTGTTACCTCAATATGAATATCAATTCTATCTAAAAGTGGTCCTGAAATTTTACTTAAATAACGTTGCATTTCCATTTGCGAAGCACCATTTGAGTTTTTCGAATCAATAAAAAAACCACTAGGACTAGGGTTCATACTTGCCACTAACATAAATGAAGATGGATAAGTAATGGTGAATTTAGCTCTAGCAATGGTTACTTCTCTGTCTTCCAAAGGTTGACGCATAACTTCTAAAACTTCCCTTTTAAACTCTGGTAATTCATCTAAAAATAAAACACCATTATGTGCTAAAGAAATTTCTCCAGGTTGCGGATAACTTCCACCACCCACTAAACTCACCGAACTTGCCGTGTGATGTGGCGCTCTAAAAGGTCTTTGCGTTAACAAACCAGCATCTTTAATTCTACCCGTAACGGAATGGATTTTTGTCGTTTCTAAAGCTTCTTGCATACTCATGGGTGGCAAAATACTTGGCAATCGTTTTGCTAACATGGTTTTTCCAGCTCCAGGCGGACCAATTAAAATAATATTATGTCCGCCAGCTGCGGCAATTTCCATGCATCTTTTAATGGACTCCTGACCTTTTACATCGGCGAAATCGAATTCTGGAAATTCTAAGTTTTTAGAAAATTCTTCTTTGGTGTCAATTATGGTAGGAATTAAAGTTTCTTTACCTTCAAAAAAATTAATGACTTGTAACACATTATCGACACCATAAACATCTAAACCATCAACTATTGCTGCTTCTTTTACATTTTGAATCGGAAGTATAATTCCTAAAAAACCTTCTTCTTTGGCTTTTATGGCGATGGATAATGCGCCTCGAATTGGTTGTAAACCACCATCTAAAGACATTTCGCCCATAATGATATACTTTCCAACTTCTTCCGCATTAATTTGATCTGAAGCGGCTAAAATCCCTATAGCAAGCGTTAAATCATAGGCAGAACCCTCTTTCCTTAAATCGGCAGGCGCCATATTTATGGTAATTTTCTTTCCGGGAAGATTGTAATTGTTGTTTTTTAGAGCGGCAGCAATGCGATAACTGCTTTCTTTTATGGCGGAATCTGGTAATCCTACCAAATGGTATCCGATTCCTTTATCGATATTTACTTCTACAGTAATGGTGGTAGCGTCCACACCAAAAACGGCGCTTCCGAAGACTTTTACTAACATGGCTTGTACTTTTAAAATTGGCTTATAAGAATACAAATGTAAAAAAGTTTTCGAAATAAAAAAACCTGTAAGAATTTATCCTACAGGTTTTTTTAAATTTTAAAATTGCAATCTTATTTTTTAGAAGCTTCAGTAATTCCGTCTTCTAACCATTTTTTATATTCTTGAATATCTGTTGTATAAGCAATTGGTTTTGATGTATCAATTCCTTCATTATTTAAGATTACATATAAGGGTAATGAATTACTTCCATATCTTGTTATTTGAAAATCTGTCCATTTATTACCTATAGTAACTACTTCTTTTCCAGTTGATTTTGAAACATATTGTTGTTCTTTTGGTAACTTAATTTTTCTGTCACCATATAAAGAAATTAAAATCAACTTATCTTTTATTAAAGTTAAAATCTGTGGATTTGACCACACTTTATCTTCCATCAATCTACAATTGGCACAATTATCACCTGTAAAATCTAACAATACTGGTTTACCTACTTTTTTCGCATAAGCTAAACCAATTTCATAATCATCAAAAGCCACAATTCCATGTGGACCTTGATGTGCATGCTCTGGTAATTCAATTTTTGAATTTGAATAATTTCCTCCAATACCATTTGGAATTTCACTATAAGTAGATGGTGGAGTTAAACCACTTAATATTTTTAAAGGAGCACCCCATAAACCAGGAATCATATAAAATGTAAATGTACTAACAATAATAGCCATTATTAAACGACCAACACCAATTTTATCGGCTTTTTCATAATCGTGAGGCAACATATACTTACCGAATAAATATAAAGCCCAAGCAGCAAAAATGGCAATCCAAATAGCTAAGAACAATTCTCTTTCTAATAAATGTTTTTGATATGCTAAATCTGCGTTAGATAAAAACTTAAAGGCGAAAGCTAATTCTAAAAACCCTAAAGAAACTTTAACTGTATTTAACCAACCACCAGATTTTGGCATAGAATTTAACCATCCTGGGAACATAGCAAATAACATAAATGGTAAGGCAATGGCTAATGAAAATCCGAACATTCCCACTACAGGAGCAATTCCTCCATTTCTTGAAGATTCAACTAATAAAGTACCAACAATTGGTCCGGTACAAGAAAATGAGACAACCGCTAAAGCTAAAGCCATAAAAATTATTCCAATAACCCCTCCTTTATCAGCTTTTGAATCTAATTTTGTAGCCCATGAACTCGGTAACATTATTTCAAATGCACCTAAAAACGACATAGCGAAAACCACTAATAAACCAAAAAATATTAGATTAAATGTCGCACTTGTTGATAATTCATTTAAGGCTTCTGCTCCAAAAATTCCAGTAATTAAAGAACCTAATAAAACATAAATAGCTATAATTGCTAAACCATAAACTACAGCATTTCTAATTCCAGCTGCTTTTGTTTTACTTTGTTTGGTAAAGAAGCTCACTGTCATTGGAATCATTGGGAAAATACATGGCATCAAAAGGGCTGCAAAACCACCTAAAAAGGCTAAAAAGAAAATCGTCCATAAACTTTTTTCTTCTTTATCTGCAGGTTTTTCGATGTTTGAATCCTTTATTGGTGAACCAGCTTGTTTAATAGTATCCGTCTCTGTTGTTGCAACAGAATCTGTTGGTTTTGAAACCGAATCTGTTGTTGCTGATGTAACTTCAGTGACTTTAAGTTCCGGTAATTTGAATTTTAAATTAGATTCTGTTTGTGTACATTTTCCATCAATACAAGCTTGTCCTTCTGCAAAAACATCTATATTTTTTAATTTAGGATTGATTATTTTTACACGTTGGGTAAATTTGGCCGTTCCAGAAAAATAATATTCATCGATTTCAAAAATATCACTAAATACTTTTTTATACTTTCCTTCTTTGGTTTTACCTACTAATTGGTAATTCCCTTTTTGATTTTTAAATGTAAAAACTAAGGGTGTAGCGCCACCTTCAGGTGTAAATTGCGAATACAAATGCCATTCATCTTCAATATTTGCGGTAATTACTAAATCTAATTCTGTATCTGAAACTTTAACAATATTTGAACTCCATTTTACTGGCTCTACAATTTGTGCTGTTCCAAAAAAAGTAATTAATAAGGCTAATAAACTAAATAATTTCTTCATTGTTAAATGCTATTTTTATTGTGGTTTGAGTTGTGTTTTCTACTTTAAATCGTTCATCGGCTCTGTATCCAATGATCCAAACTATTTGCTTGTTACTTTCTAAAATCCAAGTATCCTGCTTTTGAAATAATGTAAATTTTTCGTCTTTAAAATATTTACTTACTTTCTTTTTTCCTTGCATTCCAGAAGGATAAAAATAATCGCCTTCCTTCCATTTTCTTATAGTTAAAGGAAATTTTAATTTATTTTCATCCACAAATATAACGTTCTTCAATTGATTTGAAATGTCACTTTGGTTACATAAGTTCAATTTTAACGGAAAATTAAGTTTTTCTGTTATAGAATGTATAATAATTTCATCAAAATCTGTTGTTTCTTTACTTGAAAGAATTAAAAATTCTCTATCTTTTAATAAAATATATTTTTCAGATAAGATTTGTTTTCCGGATTGTGATTCTATTAAGTTATAAACATCATTCCAAGCTGAAAAACCATATTTATTGAGCCATTGATACAAATACGCTTTATAATTTTCATATTGAAGTAAGACTGAAATATCAATTTTCAATTGTCCTTTTTCTTCAGAAACCACTTTTTCATAAACCATTTGTACCGCATCATTTACCAACGATTGCTCTTGATTTAAATGTTCTAATGTATTTTGAAACGATTGCAAAAACGATTCATTAATTTCCTTAAAAACAGGAACAATATGATGCCGAATTTTGTTTCTCAAATATTTATCTGAGGCATTGCTGCTATCTTCACGCCAATATAAGTTATTTTCTGAAACATACTTTTCGATTTCTGTACGAGAAAAAGGCAATAATGGTCGAATTATGTTTCCGTTTTGCGATGGAATTCCTGTCAAACCATCCAAACCGGTTCCACGAGAAAGGTTAATCAGGAACGTTTCTACCGCATCATCAGCGTGATGCGCCGTAACAATATAATCGAATTTCTCTTGCTCTAAAATTTCATTAAACCAATTATAGCGAAGGTTTCTAGCGGCAACTTGAGTTGATAATTTATGTGCTATGGAATAGTTTTCTGTATCAAATTTTGTTATAAAACAATTAATATCGTTTTGTTTTGCATAAGTAACAACGAAACTTTCATCACCATCGCTTTCCGTTCCACGTAATTGAAAATTGCAATGAGCTAAAGCAAAATTTAGGTTTAATTTTTGAAATAAATGTACCAAAACCATACTATCCATGCCACCACTTGTAGCCACAAGCAATTTTTTATCTTGAAGAAAAGAAAAGTTTTGTTGGATATGATTTTGAAAATTATTAAGCATAGACAAATATACTTATTTTACTTGTAGAACTTCAAACATCGCTTTGGCTTTCAGTAAACATTCTTCATATTCCTTTTCAGGAATGGCTTCAGACGTAATGGCACTTCCGACAGAAAAACTCAAATAGTTATTTTCCGAATTGTACAAAATACTGCGAATAACCACATTGAAATCGAAATTTCCTGTTGGTGTAAAATAGCCAACGGCTCCGCTGTATAAACCGCGTTTGGTTTCTTCCAATTCTTCAATTATTTGCATGGCAGAAATCTTTGGAGCTCCTGTCATACTTCCCATTGGGAAAGTCGTTCGTAAAATTTCGATGGGTGAAGTCGTGTGTTCCACATTCGAAACAATGGTTGAAATCATTTGGTGAACTTGCTTAAATGTATACATTTCGCATAATTCTTCCACTTCTACTGAACCTTTTGTAGCAGTATGTGATAAATCGTTTCGAACTAAATCGACAATCATGATATTTTCTGAACGTTCTTTTGGATTATTTTGAAGATCAATTTTATTTTGTTCGTCTAATTCAATGTCCAAATTGCGTTTCGCAGTTCCTTTAATCGGTTGTGAAATCACTTTTTCGTCTTCCTTTTTTAAGTAGCGTTCTGGTGATGCCGAAAGCAAATAATGTTGGTTCTTTTTGAAATAAACTGCAAATGGAGAAGCTGAGATTTTATTCAATTTCTGATAAATTTCAACAGGTTCAATACTCGCATCTTCAGCGAAAAATTCCATACAAAAATTAGCTTCATAAATGTCACCACGATGAATGTGAGCTAACATTTTTTCTGTTTTTTTAAGGTAATTTTCTTTAGAAATTCTTTGTTGGATATTTATTGATAACTTTTGACTTTGAACTTTTGACATTTGACTTTGAATAATTTCTTCAAAATCAGATTCTACTTCATCATCACACATATTTAAGTACTGAATTTCAACTGTATTCCCTTTTAGTAAGAAGATTTTCTTTGGTTGGAAAAAGTATAAATCAGGAAATTGTAACCCATCAAAATTTTGAGATTTTAGATGTTCTACATCGTTTTTTAAATCGTAAGATAAATAGCCAAATAACCAATCGTTTGCTTTAGATTGGTATTGATATACATCTTCGAAAGCTTTTTCATAATCAGTTTGAATGGAAGTGAAAGCTTCAACCGCCACAACCAAATCGTAGGACTTATACAACTGATTTTCATTGCTTTCGATATTACTATCTAAAACAACAACTTCTCGGAACTGATTGCTCCAATACAAAAGTTGCTCTTTAAAAAGAGCAACATTGTTTATATATTTTGAAATATTGGTTCGCAAGGATTATTTTTTTTCGCCTAAATAAATTAAGTCGTATTCGATTATCATTTCTTCGTTAGCGATGTAAATTTGTTTACTACTTCCTGCATCTTTTGGAGAAACGATAGTAATAACTGTATCTAAACCTACGTTATCTACACAAAAATACTTGTTCGAAGTTCCTTCAGGCGTTTCTACTTTATCTTCATATTTTAAAATACTATAAAGCTGAATAATTTCTGAATGTACTACAAAACGATGTTTGTCTCTATCCAAGTTGATTAACAATTCTGTTGGTTGCACTTTTGACCATTTTGTCCAACTTCCTTTTTCAGTTTTTTGAGAAACAGAGAAATTTACTGTTTTAAATTGATAAGTTTGAGAAAATCCAACTTGTGCACACAAACCAAAAAATAAGATTACAACTAATTTTTTCATTTTATTATTTTATTAAAATTGAATTTCATTCATAGCAACTTTTGCCGAATTAAACTCAGCAATAACATTGCCAATTATAGTTTCTACTGGTAAAATATCGTGAATTAATCCTGCAATTTGTCCAATTTCTAATTCGCCTTCTACTAAATCACCTTCAAACATACCACGTTTTGCTCTTGCTCTGCCTAATAAAGTTTTTAAATCTTCAACTGAAGCGCAATTGGCGTAAGCTTCTTGCACATCATTAAAAAACTTGTTTTTAATTAAACGAACTGGTGCTAATTCTTTCAAAGTAACCAACGTTTCGCCTTCTTGAGTTTCTATAATGGTTTTCTTAAAATCGATATGCGCGCTAGATTCAGTTGAAGCTGCAAAACGACTTCCCATTTGTACACCATCAGCGCCTAAAACCATAGCAGCTAACATTCCTTTTCCAGTAGCGATTCCGCCAGCTGCGATTAATGGAATGGTAATATTTTCTTTAACCATTGGGATTAATGTCAGTGTTGTCGTTTCTTCGCGACCGTTATGTCCGCCCGCTTCAAATCCTTCTGCAACAACGGCATCGACACCAGCTTCTTGAGCTTTTAATGCGAATTTAGAACTACTCACTACATGAACCACAGTTATTCCATTTTCTTTTAAGAAAGGCGTCCAAGTTTTTGGGTTTCCTGCAGAAGTGAAGACAATTTTCACACCTTCATCTACAATGATTTTCATGATTTCTTCCACATTTGGATATAACATGGGAACGTTAACACCAAAAGGTTTTGTGGTAGCTTTTTTACATTTTTGAATGTGTTCTCTTAATACTTCTGGATACATGGAACCTGCACCAATAAGTCCTAATCCGCCAGCATTACTGACAGCACTTGCTAATTTATAACCACTATTCCAGATCATTCCTCCTTGAATAATTGGATATTTTATGCTAAATAATTTTTTAACTCTATTCATTTTAATTGGTACACGGATTTAACAGATAAACGCCGATTTTATTTAAATATTATTCTTTCTAAAAAAACTATTAACTTTTTACTTGGCTCTTTTTACTTTTTACTTGGCTCTTTTTACTTTGCGTTAGGGATTGTAGCGACATCTTTTTTATTGGTTGCCTTTTCCTAAAAAAGGGAACCAATAAAAAAATATAGCGAAAAGCCCGACCCTTGTGGTAACGCCCAAATTATTTTTTTATTATTTTTCCTTTATATGTTTTATTCGATTCAAAATTATAATAATAAACGCCGTTTGACAAATTTTGGATGTCAATTGAATTATTTTTCTCTGAAATTTCTTTTGTTACTATATTTTGACCTAAAACATCATATAAATAAACGACACCTTTTTGCTTATTTTCCAATTGAAACGTAATTTGATTTTCTGCTGGATTTGGATACACTAAAAAGCTTTGATTCGATTGAATTGCTTCTAAATTTAAGGCGTTTGTTAATGCCAGTTGAAAATCTGGAATTCCGTATCCTTTTTGATTGGTTGGTGCGTTATAATTATCTGCAGATTGTCTGATAAAATTCACCACTTGTTGTGCGGTTAAATTTGGAACTGCCGACCAAAATGTAGCTGCCATTCCAGCCATAACTGGACTCGAAAATGATGTTCCGTTTGATGTGTAAATTGTTCCTGTTGTTGAACTTACAGTAGTTCCAGCGCCTTTTGCACAAACATCTGGTTTTATTCTTCCATCAAATGATGGTCCGATAGAACTAAAGCTAGCATATGCTTCAGTAGTATCAACAGCACCAATAGTTAATGCACCAATAGCATCTGCAGGTGTTGAAATATGAGGCTCTGGGAAAGTACCAGAATTTCCAGCACTAATTACCACTACAATTCCTTTATTGAAAGCCATATTGGCTCCACGAGAAGCAAAAGTTTTATTTCCAACCATATCGTCATATTGATAAGAATAATTTGGATTATCATAACCGAAATAGCCTAAAGAAGAATTTATGACATCTACTCCATAATAATCTGCCAATTCTGCTGCTTCTACCCAATACGATTCTTCTACAGGATTTTCTGAATTTACATCTTCTGTAATAAATAAATAATATTGTGCACTTGGAGCTGTTCCGACTAATTGTCCATCGGCAAAAGCACCCATTGTAGACAAAACATTTGTTCCGTGATTGTGTCGTGAAAAATAATTCGTATTTCTATCTGGAAAATTATATCCATCTAAAATCTGATTATTAGTGATTAGATTTTGAAAAGGAGCTGCAGTATTAACACCTGTAAATCCGGAATCTAAAACCGCAATGATTTTTCCTTGACCTGTAAAATTTTGTTGGTGTAATAAATGGCCGTTTAACATTTCAATTTGGTTTTGAGAACCACCATAATTGTAGGCAACTAGAGCATCTAAATTTTTATTTACGGCTTTAATTTTATTCGAATTTTGAGCAATTCTTCCGCCTGGATTTAAAGAATGATTGGCGAATTTTACATTATTTACAAAAGACAAACCTGTTAATGCTTGGATATCTGTTTGTGCGCCACGAATATGTAAAGCATTTAACCATTTCGATTTTGCCATAACTGTAATACCAGTAGCATTTGTTATTTGTGTAATATAAGTCTGTTCCACTGGAACATCCGTAATATCTAATGAAATATTTTGAGTGGTTCTTCTGTCTAAAGAACGTTGCGTTAACATGGTTAAAGGGTTCGCTAAAAACGTTGCAGAACTTGGTTTATTATTAAAATACACCCAAGCATCTTCAATTTGAGCATATCCAAAATTGGATACAATTAAAATTAGTAAAAAGTATAGTTTTTTCATAACAAAAAAGTTTTACCAAATATAACAAATTTCTAATTAAGAAATTACGCCACTTCCTTGCAATTCATCATCGATATACCAGGCTACAAATTGTCCTTCTGTTATAGCCGATTGTGGATTTTCAAATTGTACATACATGCCACTTTCAAATTGATGTAATGTCGCTTTTTGTAAAGGTTGACGATATCTAATTCGTGCCATAACTTCTGTGGTTTCTCCAATAGCTAGTTTTAAATCTTGACGAATCCAATGTACTTCATCTGATTTTACAAATAAAGTATTTTTGAATAATCCTAGATGATTCGCACCTTCACCAACATAAATGATATTATTAATTACATCCGTTTGAATGACAAATAAACCTTCTTTCGTACCACCAACATTTAAACCACGACGTTGTCCGTTTGTAAAATAATGCGCACCTTGATGCTTTCCTTTAACAATTCCGTTTGCGTCTGAATACACTTTATTTTGAGATTCGAAAGCTAATTCAGCTTCTACATTTTCAAAACGAGGTTTTGGATTAAGATATACTTGATTGTTTGCTGGAATTTCAATAATTAAACCTTCTTTTGGTTGTAATTTTTGTTGTAGAAACTCTGGTAAACGTACTTTTCCGATGAAACATAACCCTTGAGAATCTTTTTTCTCAGCAGTTACTAATTCCATTTGAGTAGCAATTTCTCTTACTTCTGGTTTGGTTAATTCGCCAATTGGAAATAAGGCTTTTGCTAATTGATCTTGCGATAATTGACACAAGAAATACGATTGGTCTTTGTTATCGTCTTTTCCTGTTAATAGTTGATGAACTTCTTTTCCGTCAACTTCTATGGTGTTTTTACGACAATAATGTCCGGTAGCCACATAATCCGCACCTAAAGAAACTGCGATTTTCATGAAAACATCGAACTTAATTTCTCTGTTGCATAACACATCAGGATTTGGTGTTCTACCGTTTTCGTATTCTTTAAACATATAATCGACGATTTTTTCCTGATATTGCTCAGATAAATCAACCGTTTGAAAAGGAATACCTAATTTTTCTGCTACTAATAACGCGTCATTACTATCTTCTAACCACGGACATTCGTTTGAAATGGTAACCGAATCATCGTGCCAATTTTTCATAAAAAGCCCAATCACTTCATAACCTTGCTCTTTTAAAAGATAGGCTGCAACGCTCGAATCTACACCACCGGAAAGTCCTACTACTACTCGTTTCATTTATTTTTTCTCTTCTACTTTTTTATCTTCTACTGTTTGTTCAACTGGTTTGTTTTTTGCTGCTTTTTTAGCTAATTTTTCTTCAAATTTAATTAATTCTTTTGAAAATTTTTCGGCTTTGACTTGTTTTACAACTTTGTCTGCTTCATAAAATTTCCAAGTACCAATTTTAGAATTATCTTTATATTCTCCTTCGTACATTTTTTTACCGCTTACATTAAAATAAGTTGCTTTTCCTTCAAAAACATCATTTACATAGGTATGTTGATCAATTTGTTTACCGTTTTCACCGAAAGTTTTGCCAATTCCGTTTTTCTTTCCGTCCACATAATTAACTTCTTCCGCTAATTCATTTTCTTTGTAAAACACTTTTCTTGGCCCATTTAACTTTCCGTTTTTATAGTTTTCAAGAGTCATAATGTCTTTTGATTCTTTATGATAATATTTCCATTGTCCTTCAAAAAGTTTATTTTTCACTAAACCTTCACTGACTTTATTATTTTTTTGGTCGTAGAAAATCGTATAACAAGATCCGTCACCCTTAGAAAAATCACGTGTTGCAATTACTGTTCCAGCTTTTGTATCGTCAAAATATTTGAATGTTCCTGTTTCTTTTCCATGATCAAAAGTTCCTTCATAACGCGGACGTTTACTTTCATCATGGTAGCCTTTCCAAAGACCGTGACGTACTCCTTTATCATCAAATTGATTTAATTTATCTTGTGCTGAAATGAAATTTGAAATGGCTAAAAAAGCTATAAATACGATCTTTTTCATATGTTTTTTTTTTGTTTTTCTTGTCTTTTTCTAACGTTAAAATCTTAAAAAAATTGCTTGGTAAAAGTATATAATAAAACTTTACTTATCAATTACTTTGCCAAGTTCTTTTGCTCTTGCATTCGCTTGGATAATTCCTTCGTTTATTTTCGAATTTAAATCGTGTGAATGAAACACATTTAAAGCAGCTTCAGTTGTTCCGCCTTTAGATGCTACTTTCTCAATCCACTCTAAATTTGATAAATTACTTCTGTTTTGTAATTGTGTAGACCCTAAAAAAGTCTGTTGCACTAAGAATTCGGCTTCCGAATTAGTGAAACCTAAATTTACGGCTGAATCTACCATCGCATTCATAAAATAATATACATAAGCCGGACCGCTTCCAGAAATGGCAGTTGCTGCATTTATCATTTCTTCATTTTCAATAAACAACGATTTTCCAGTAGTATTAATTAGATTTTGAATGATAAATAAATCCTTTCGATCTACTTCTTGAGAAGCTGTAAAAACCGTCATTCCTTGTCCGATTTGCGTTGGAATATTTGGCATGGAACGAATCACTTTTTTGACTTGTAATTTTTCTGAAATATTTTCAATTGAAATTCCTGCCATAACTGATAAAATCAAATGATTTTCTGTAATAAAATCTTTAATTTGCAAACATAAAATCTCAAAATCTTGAGGTTTAACGGCAATAATTACAATATCAACCGACAAAAATGAGGTGCTTATTTCTGTTAAAAAATTTGCTTCAGGAATAGTATATTTGTTTGAAACAGTAGACAAATTTCGTGTCAATACAAAAATATCTTCCGATTTAATAAAGCCAGAACTGACAAAACTACTTGCGTAAGTTTGTCCCATATTTCCAAAACCAATTATTGCAATTTTCATATATGTAAAATATATTTTTTAGTGGTCATATATGTTATCACCTTTTTATTTATTGGTGTTTGCTTTCGCAAACTTTTTATTAATGGCGATTTAATACTTTATTTAAATAAAAAAAGCCTGTTCACAAAATGAACAGGCTTTTAAAGAATTTATTTTTTCTTTTGATTTAGAGCTTTTTGAGCTTCTTGCTGTTCCATTATTTCACGCATTTTCTTTTGAAATTTCGATTCCGTTTTCGGTTTCGTTTTATTCACTTGAATTTGTGCGTGGATTTTTTTCTCGTCAACTACGTAGTTTTTAATTACTAACATGATTCCGATAGTAATTAAGTTAGAAATAAAGTTGTATAAACTCAATCCAGAACCGTAATTATTAAAGAAAATCAACATCATAATTGGAGAAACATAAATCATAATTTTCATGATTTTACCCATATCTGGCATTCCTTCTTGTTGTGGTGCTTGCATCGCTTGATCTCCAGTTGTCATTTTCATGTAGAAGAAAATCGCAATTGCCGCTAAAATTGGGAATAAACTTACGTGATCACCATAAAATGGAATATTAAATGGTAATTTATAAATTGAATCGTAAGAAGATAAATCGTCTGCCCAAAGGAAACTTTTTTGTCTTAAATCGAATGCAGAAGGGAAAAACTGAAACGAAGCATACATAAAAGGCAATTGAATTAATGCTGGAATACAACCCGCCATTGGGTTTACGCCGGCTTTAGAATACAAGGCCATTGTTTCTTGTTGCTTTTTCATTGGGTTGTCTTTGAATTTTTCACCCAATTCTGCAATTTCTGGTTTCAATACTTTCATTTTTGCTTGTGACAAGAATGATTTATATGTAATTGGTGACATCGCAATTTTAATGATTATCGTAAAAATAATAATTGCAATTCCGTAAGGCATAAATCCTGATAACAATCCGAATAATGGAATGAAAACAAACATATTTATCCAGCCGAAAATTCCCCAACCTAAAGAAACAATTTCATCTAAGTTTTTATTGTAATTACTTAAAGTCTTATAATCCGTTGGACCATAATACATGTTCATATCATAATTTAAAGCTCCGTTTTTAAACTCTAATGGCATTTTTGCAGTAAAGTTTTTTGTAAAAATAGTATCCTTTTTATCGTCATCAACTAAATTATCTGATTTTAATTCAGCTGTTTTAAAAGGCGTATTTGTTAATAAAACCGAAGTATAGAAATGTTGCTTAAAAGCTACGTAAGAAACCTCTTCGGCTGTATCTTCTTTATCAGAAGCCGCATTTAAGTAATCGTCTTTTCCGCCTTCAAATTCGTAAATTAATTCGGTATATCTGTTTTCATACGATACACTTTTTTCATTACGATAGGTTTTTAAGTTCCATTCTAAACTTGGAGATTTAGACGTATTTAATACATTTTCTAATCCTTGTGTACGAATAGAAAATTCTAACATATGATCATTATCTTTCATTACATAACGGTACTCTAAAAACTGATTTTCACCTGTTTTTAATTGCATCGTAAGTACTTGATTTTTTCCTTCTTTAGTGAATTTTGGTTCGAAGTATAACTCTTTCGTATTGATAACTTTACCATCTTTCGTAGTTAAAGTTAAATTGAAGTTCGCGTTATTGTCTTTAATAATTTGAACTGCTTTTCCAGAACCTTTTTTAAATTGTTCTTGATTTAAAATGGTTGCTTCAGAAATGTAACCACCTTTATTTGCAATTTTTAAGCTTAATAAGTTGTTTGCTAATAAAGTTGTTGAATTTTTAGCAGAAGGTAACGTTTCGGCATAAGCAAATGCACCTAATTTAGCTAAAGCTTCTGGTGAAACTTTTGCTGTAGAATCAGTACTTTGAATTGTTGGAGTTGCAGAAGCTACACTTTTTGGTGTTTTTGCTTCTTTTTCCGCTTGTTCTTTTTTTGCTTTTTCGGCTAATTCTTCTTTAGTAGGTTGATTTGAATACATCATCCACATTAAAATTCCGAAGATTAATGTGAAACCAATTAACGACTTAATGTCGAACTTTTTTTCTTCCATGTTATAAATGTGCAACTCGGTTGGAGTTGAGTTAGTTATTATATGTCTGCTTTTATTATAATTCGTTACGTTTTATTTGTTTTTAACAGCAGCAGCAACCAATCCCATAAATAATGGATGTGGATTTAGTACTGTACTTTTATATTCTGGATGGTATTGCACTCCGATAAAGAATGGATGATTTGGTAATTCTACAATTTCCACCAATCCTGTATCTGGATTTAAACCTGAAGCAACTAAACCAGCCGCTTCCATTTCTGCTAAATAATCGCCATTGAACTCAAAACGGTGACGGTGACGTTCTAAAATATCCGTTTTTCCGTAAATTTTGTGTGCTAAAGTATTTTCTTTGATGGCACATTTCCAAGCACCTAAACGCATGGTTCCACCTTTTTCTGTAACTGTTTTTTGCTCTTCCATCAAACTGATAATTGGATAGCTTGTATTCGCGTTCATTTCAGTTGAATTGGCGTCTTTTTTTCCTAAAATATTTCTAGCAAATTCAATAGAAGCCATTTGCATTCCTAAACAAATTCCTAAAAATGGAATATTGTTTTCACGCACATATTTTATAGCTTCAATTTTACCTTCAATTCCTCTTTCTCCGAAACCTGGAGCTACTAAAACACCATCTAAACCTTTTAATTTATCAGCTACATTCGATTTGTCTAAAAATTCTGAATGAATACTTACTACATTTACTTTCGTTTGTTGTGTCGCACCAGCGTGAATAAAAGCTTCTAAAATTGATTTGTAAGAATCTTGTAATTCCACATATTTCCCAACCAATCCGATATTTACTTCGTGTTTTGGATGTTCTAATTTATATAAAAACTCGTTCCATTGTTTTAAGTCTGGAGTCGCTTTTTCTGGTAAATTTAATTTCTTTAAGGCTACTTTATCTAAACCTTCTTCTTGCATTAAGTTAGGCACTTTGTAAATCGTAGAAGCATCAATAGATTGAATAACTGCTTCTTTTTTCACGTTGCAAAACAAGGCTAATTTCTGACGTAAATCTTGAGACAATTCATGTTCTGTTCTACAAACTAAAATATCTGCTTTGATTCCGCTTTCCATTAAAGTTTTAACAGAATGCTGAGTTGGTTTTGTTTTTAATTCACCAGCAGCAGCCAAATAAGGCACTAATGTTAAATGAATTACAATTCCGTTATTGTCACCTAATTCCCAAACCAATTGACGAACTGATTCGATATATGGCAACGATTCAATATCACCAACCGTTCCACCAATTTCAGTAATTACAATATCATAATCGCCAGAATTCCCTAGCAATTGCATGCGTTCTTTAATTTCGTTGGTAATATGAGGTACCACTTGTACGGTTTTACCTAAAAATTCACCACGACGTTCTTTTTCGATAACAGATAAATAAATTCTACCTGTCGTTACGTTATTTGCTTGAGACGTTGGAACATTTAAAAAACGTTCGTAATGTCCTAAATCTAAATCTGTTTCTGCTCCATCATCTGTTACATAACATTCACCGTGTTCATACGGATTCAAAGTTCCTGGATCTACGTTAATATACGGATCAAATTTTTGAATAGTTGTTCTGTAACCTCTTGCTTGTAATAATTTTGCTAAAGATGCTGCAATGATACCTTTTCCTAAAGAAGAAGTTACACCACCTGTAACGAAAATGTATTTTGTTTGATTCATGTTGTTGTTTGTTGTGTTGTTGCGATTATCCGTCCGTATTTTGTGTTTAAAAAACGTGCAAAGATACTATTAATTAGTAAATGTGCCAATTCTAATTAGCCAATTTTCAATTAAATCAATGTGTAGTTAAAAATGAAAGAATTTCTCTGCAATTAAAAATACTTAGACCAATTCACAAATCGTTTGATCCAAATTAATTTATTAGCAGAATAAGCGGAATATCTCAAAGGAATTTCAAAAAAAGTAGGTTTTTCTATGATACTTTTGAAGTGAGAAAACGTTTTAAATCCTTCATATCCGTGATAAGCGCCAATTCCACTAGAACCTACACCACCAAATCCGAAATTTCCGTTTACTAAATGCATAATTACTTCATTTATACAGCCGCCACCAAAAGAAAACTCGTTTAAAAATTGGTCTTTATATTTTGAATTTTCAGTAAATAAATAAGCTGCCAAGGGTTTTTCTTTAGCTTTTATTTGTTGAATAACGTCGTTGAAATTTTCGTAAAATAAAATAGGTAAAACAGGTCCGAAAATTTCCTCTTGCATGATTGCGCTTTCCCAAGTTGGATTTAAAATCAAAGTGGGTTCAAAATCTCTATTTTCGATATGATAATTTCCTCCAAATATTACTTCTTGATTTTCAAGTAAATTCACTAATCGTTGTGTATGTTTTACAGAAACTATTTTAGTGAAATTCTGATTTTCAACAGAATACTTTCTTAATTTAATTTCTTCTTCAATTCCTTTTAAAAATTCGGTTTTTAAAGAATGATGAACCATCACGTAATCTGGTGCGACACAAGTTTGACCTGCATTTAAAAATTTTCCCCAAACTAAACGTTGAATACTTCTTTTTAAATGACAATCTTCTGTTAAAATAGCTGGTGATTTTCCGCCTAATTCTAAAGTGACAGGGATTAAATTTTCGGCGGCAGCTTTATAAACAATTTTCCCAACTTGCGTAGAACCTGTGAAAAATATTTTATCAAATTTCGAATGAATTAATTGGGTTGTTTCTTCTACTCCACCTTCAATAACGGCTAAAATAGTTGCTTTAAAATTTTCAGATATTATTTTTTTTAAGGCATTACTTGAATGAATGGCTACTTCGCTCGGCTTAATAACAACTGTGTTTCCAGCAGCTAAACTTGCAATAGCTGGAGCTAAAGCCAATTGATACGGATAATTCCAGGCGCTAATTATTAAAGTTACACCTAATGGTTCGGGTACAATATAATTTTTAGAAGGTAAATTTATTAAACTTGAGGAAACACTTTTTTTAGAAGACCATTTTTTTAACTTTTTAACAGCTTCATCTATTTCTATATACAAAAAACCGAATTCAGTTAAATACGTTTCAAATTCTGATTTATTAAAATCTAAATAAATAGCTTCAGACAACAATTTTTCATTTTGTTGCAAAACCTGTTTCAACTTTTTTAAAATAGTAATTCTAAAAGAAATTGATTTAGTTTCATTCGTTTTAAAAAACTCCTTTTGGCTATTTAAGATTTCTTCTATCATTGCGGTTTTGGATATTTTTTTTGAATATTATGAATTAATTCTTCTAATCCATTTAGCTTTAATTCGTACACCAATTTAAGTTGTTCACCTAAAGTTCCGGCTGGAAAGCCTTTGTTTTTATACCAAACAATATAATGTTCAGGCAAATTAATAAGATAACGTCCTTTGAATTTTCCAAAAGGCATTATAGTGTGTGCAAGTTTTATAAGTTGGTCTTGGTTTGTCATTTTAAAGTTTACTTCCAATTAAAAACCACTTCCTTTTTAATATCTGGATGTAAACTATTGAAAACTGGGCAAGTCAAAGCCGTTTTTTCTAGAATTGTTTTTTCTTTATTAGATACAGAAATATTCATAGAAAAAGTAACGTGAATTTCAGTAATTCGGCGTGGTTCTGTTCCCATAACTTTTGTTACTTCAGCGGTTGCATTTGAAAAATCCACTTCTAAATCGCGTGCCTTAATTCCCATTACGGTAAACATACAACTTGCTAATGCGTTTGCCACCGTATCAGTTGGTGAAAACGCTTCTCC
This sequence comes from Flavobacterium facile, assembly GCF_036321945.1. Lineage (NCBI taxonomy): Bacteria > Pseudomonadati > Bacteroidota > Flavobacteriia > Flavobacteriales > Flavobacteriaceae > Flavobacterium > Flavobacterium facile. The sequence continues at coordinate 228,825 of NZ_JAZAYT010000033.1, read as the reverse complement.
TTTTCCGTTATTGTCAATTGGAGCATCTGAAATAATTTCTGAACCAGAAGCTAAATGTATGGATGATGTTCTTAAATCGCCTAAATAAGTTACTTTAGATGTTGCCATTATTGTGCTTGTTTTATAGTTAAATCGGAATTATAATACATCATATACACTCCGTAATTGTTGTTATTTGAATAGTTGAATTGACTTTCAATTTGTTCTGAAATTTGACTTTCAGTAGATTTGATAAAACCTTCTTCTTGACACATTCTTAAAATCGCATCAAACGTTACATCAAAACCACGAGTAGCGTATTGATTAGGTTGCACTTTATTATCTTTTCTATATGCTTTCGCGAAATTCATAGCTTCAATAGATTCATTTTCACGAATCGCAGAAGGATACAACAATTGTAATGTCGCTAAATTTTTAGATGGAATTTCTTCAAAATCTAAGGCATCGTTTCTTTCCACAACCACTAATTGAACATCAAATTCTTTCTTCAATTTCAATAAATTATTGACCACAGAAATCACTTGCATAATTTTGTCGGAATCTAGAATTACGAAATTCTTTTTTCCTTTTTGTAATTGGGTTTTAAAAATGGTGTAGTCAAAAAGTCCTTTATCATTAAAACTAGACGATTGTACTTCTGGATAATTAGCTGCGAAATACGAACTCAAACTTGTTTTTGAAGCAGAATGAATCGCGAAAATTGCATCTGATTTCGATTTCAAATACGACAGTAGTTGTTGTTTTTGAATGTTTTCGTTTGGCATGGCATAAAACACATTACTTCCACCTTTTCCAGAATCATTCGTCAATGGAGAAATTATGGCTGTATTTTTATCTAATAATTGTCCGGCTGTTTCTACAAATGAATTGGTAAATGGTCCGATAACCACATCTACATTTGAAAAATTATTATTTTTGATTATTGTCGCAACATTTGAAGAATATTTTGACGTTTCTGCATCGTAAACCTTAGCATTAATTGGCAAACCCAACACTTTAGCTGAATCAATTGCCTTTAGCGCACCCGCATAAAAATCAAGGGTAATATTTAAAAATTTATCAGTCTTTAAATATTCGATTTTTGTTTTAGCAGAATCTTTTTCAATTCTATTAATATTGAAAGGCATCAATAAAACAAGGTTTCTTTGCTTGTTTTTATTCGCCTTCTCTAATAAGTTCCATTTTTTTTTTAACCCATCTGCAGAATCACTCTGAATGGTTGAATTAATTTCTTTTTTCTCAGGAAGCAGGAGTTCCATTCCGACAGTTAAACCTGTTGAAACAGCGGGATTCTTTTTTGTGATTTCATCAACAGAAATTCCGAATTTTCTTGAAATAGAAAATAACGTTTCACCTTGTTGCACCGCATAAAACATTGTTTTTGTAGTTGTAGGTTGCACTTCTGCAACTGCTACTTTTGGTAAAACAGTATTTTTATTTAATCGAATTTGCATACCAATTTCGAAAACGTTTTTGATATGTGGATTTAATTCTTCCAACTCAGGAATAGAAATTCCGTATTTTTTAGACACACTATATTTTGTTTCTTCGGCTTGAACGGTATGTAGATTTACGATTTCTTTTTTAGCAACTACTTCTGTTTTTACTACTTGTTGTGTAGCTACGTGTTTTTTAGCTGCAAAATAAATTAAAGATTGACCAGTTGAAACACCTTCTTTAGAAGTTGGATTATTTTTTATCATTTCGTCAACAGAAACTCCTAATTTTTTAGAAATAGCATATAAAGTTTCACCTTGTTGTACTTGGTATTCGTACTTATTTAAAATTGATTTTGTTGCAACGACTTTTACACTTGATGGTAAAGTTAAAACCGTATTTTCTTTAACTCCATCTTTTGCATCTGGATTTAGTTTTAAAATATCATCTGGTTTTACATTATATTTTTTTGAAATACTATATAATGTTTCTCCTTTAACAACAGTATGCTTGCTTTGCGAATAACCTGCAAAACTTACTAAAAATAAAATAATGTATATATGTGCCTTTTTCATACGTAAATATTTATTGCTTTTATATTGAATTTCTAATAAGAAACAATTTTAATGCCAAGATTCAGAATGACAAAATCAATTTCAATATCAATTTTCAAAAATAAGCATTATAATTTCATTTACAACATTTCAAAATAAAAAAAGCAATGCCAAATTTTATATTAAATATTGACATTGCCATTGCTTTTTGAAATTGTTATTTCTTTATTATTCCCACTCAATAGTTGCTGGTGGTTTTGAACTAATATCGTAAACTACACGATTTACACCACGAACATTATTGATGATATCATTCGAAATTTTTTGTAAAAACTCATAAGGTAAATGTACCCAATCTGCTGTCATTCCATCAGTAGATTCAACTGCTCTAAGTGCCACTACTTTTTCGTAAGTACGCTCATCACCCATTACACCAACACTGTTTACTGGCAATAAAATCGCTCCCGCTTGCCAAACTTTATCGTACAAACCGTGTTCTTTCAATCCGTTGATAAAAACAGCATCTACTTCTTGTAAAATGGCTACTTTTTCTGGTGTAATATCTCCTAAAATACGAATCGCTAAACCTGGACCAGGAAAAGGATGACGACCTAATAATTCTGGATCGATTCCTAAAGTTGCTCCAACTCTACGTACTTCGTCTTTAAACAACATACGTAAAGGTTCAACAATTTGTAATTTCATGAAATCTGGTAAACCACCCACATTATGGTGTGATTTTATAGTTGCAGATGGACCGCCAGTTGCTGAAACTGATTCGATTACATCTGGATAAATGGTACCTTGACCTAAAAATTTCACATCCGTTAACAAATGTGCTTCAGCATCGAAAACTTCAATAAATGCATTTCCAATTGCTTTACGTTTGGCTTCTGGATCATCTAAACCAGCTAAAGCATCGTAGAATTTTTGTGAAGCATCAACACCTTTTACATTTAAACCCATTCCTTTGTATTGATCTAATACACCTTGAAATTCATTTTTACGTAACAAGCCGTTATTTACGAAAATACAATATAAATTATCTCCGATTGCTTTGTTTAAGATAACTGCTGCTACTGTAGAATCTACTCCACCAGATAAACCTAAAACTACTTTATCGTTTCCGATTTTAGCTTTCATATCAGCAATAACTTCTTCTACAAAAGCATTTGGTGTGAATGTTTGTTCTACTTTGGCAATTTTAACCAAAAAGTTTTCTAACATTTGTTTTCCATCAGTAGAATGGTATACTTCTGGGTGAAATTGAATCGCATAAGTCGTTTCGCCTTCAATTTTATAAGCGGCGTTTTCTACATCTTTCGTACTAGCGATTTTAACACCGTTAGTTGGTAAGCTTTTAATCGAATCTGAATGCGACATCCAAACTTGACTATTCTCAGAAACACCTTCTAAGAAAACTTCGTCTTCTTTAATAAATGCTAAATTAGCTCTTCCGTATTCTCTTGTGTTGGAAGCCGCAACTTCTCCACCAGAAAAATGGGCTAAATATTGTGCGCCATAACAAACTGCTAATAATGGTTTTTTTCCTCTAATTTCAGATAAATCTGGATGTAACACTTCTTCTGAACGAACAGAAGCAGGACTTCCACCTAAAATTACAGCTTTATAAGATGATAAATCAGTTGGGATTTTATCAAAAGGAAAAATTTCGCAGAAAATATTTAATTCTCTTACTCTACGGGCAATTAATTGTGTGTATTGCGAACCGAAATCTAAAATTAATACGTTGTTCATTATGTTGAGTTGTTGTTTTATTATTGTTAGGGACAAGTCGCGACTTTTCCGTACGAATTTATTTTATTTAATATTCGAAAGTTCCGTATTCGGAATTGATGGTTAATTTTGTTTTCTCTGAAGCTTCTACTCGACCAACAATTTGTGCATCGATATTGAACGATTTCGAAATTTCTATGATTTCATTAGCGATTTCAGCAGGAACATAAATTTCCATACGGTGTCCACAATTGAAAACTTGATACATTTCTTTCCAATCCGTTTTAGAATTTTCTTGAATCAATTTGAATAATGGTGGTACTGGAAATAAATTATCTTTAATAACATGTACATCTTTCACAAAATGCAGCACTTTAGTTTGTGCACCACCACTACAATGCACCATTCCGTGAATTTGATTTGGTGTGTAGGTATCTAATAATTTCTTAATAACTGGAGCATAAGTTCTTGTTGGAGAAAGTACTAATTTACCTGCGTCAATTGGGCTATTTTCAACGGAATCAGTTAATTTCGTTTGTCCAGAATATACCAATTCGTTAGGAACAGCAGCATCAAAACTTTCAGGATATTTAGTCGCTAAATATTTAGCAAAAACATCATGACGCGCAGAAGTTAAACCGTTACTTCCCATTCCGCCGTTGTATTCTGTTTCGTATGTTGCTTGTCCGAAAGAAGCTAAACCAACAATTACATCGCCAGCTTGAATATTGGCATTATTGATGACTTTATTTCTTTCCATACGAGCAGTTACGGTAGAATCGACTATAATTGTACGAACTAAATCACCCACATCTGCCGTTTCTCCACCTGTTGAATGTATTGTAACTCCGTGTTTCTTTAATTCAGCTATTAATTCTTCCGTTCCGTTGATAATTGCTGAAATTACTTCAGCTGGAATTAAGTTTTTATTTCTTCCAATTGTAGAAGACAACAAAATATTATCAGTGGCACCCACACATAATAAATCGTCAATATTCATGATTAATGCATCTTGAGCAATGCCTTTCCAAACTGAAATATCTCCCGTTTCCTTCCAATACATATAAGCTAAAGCCGATTTTGTACCAGCTCCATCAGCATGCATGATGATGCAATAGTTTTCGTCATTTGTTAAATAGTCAGGAATAATTTTGCAAAATGCTTGAGGAAACAATCCTTTGTCGATGTTTTTAATAGCATTATGCACGTCTTCTTTAGAAGCAGAAACTCCTCTAAGATTGTAGCGTTGGCTCGTTTCAGAACTCATGTTTGTTGTGTTGCTTGAACTGAATTTAATTCAGTTTTTGTTGTGTGCGGCAAAGATATAAATAATTAGGTAATGTGCCAATTTATTAATGTGTCAATTTTCGATTTTCAATGTGTCAATTAGTTTACAAATGGCACATTGAAAATTGTTTAATTGATCTATTTCTCTAAAATCATAATTTCCACTCTTCTATTCGCTGCTGCTTGTTCTTCAGTTGCTTCAGGAATGGCGAATTTTGGCTTCGTAACTCCAAAACCTTTTACTTTTACACGGCGTTCTAAAATGTAATTCGATTGTAAAATGCGACGCACTTGTTTGGCGCGATCTAAAGATAAATTTCTAACATCGTTATCCACACAACAAATATGACCTTGAATTTCGATATGTAATCTTGGATTTTCAGTCATAATTCGGATCAATTCGAAAACTTCTCTTTGTGAAGAAGGCATAATTCCGAATGAATTTTTATAGAATTGAATTTCTGGTAAAACGATTAGAGTTCCTGGTCGAGATAACTCGATTTTTTCGGCTAATGTCGCACCTTCTGGGAAATTCATATCTTTTTCTTCAATTGGCGTTAAACCGTTTGTTGGAATATCTTTTGGAATTTCCACTACCACTTTTGGCTTAATTAATTCCGCTTCTTTGGCTAAATCTTTTTCTTGTAAAAAAACAATAATTGCTTTTCTGTTTTCTGCTTTAGTTTTCGATTTTGCTCCTTTTTCCCCTAAAGATATCGATTTAAAATCTTCTCTAATTTTTACCGAAACTTTGACTTTATTAAAAATATAATCGACACGTTTTTGAGATAATGTATCGTTATAGCCTGAAGAACCTACTTCATCCGTAGAACCTGTAATAGAAAGAATTTTTGATTTTTTATTAAGAGAAACCCATTTGTTTAGTTTAGCCAACTCTACTTGATTTAAAGCTGATTTGTTGTTTTCGAAATAAAATGACACACTTTCTTGTCCGAAAAAAGAAAAAGGCAAAAAACAAAAGGCAAAAGCAAATAAGATTTTCATTTTATAAATATTTTTATGATTTGAGATTTACAAATATAGAACTAAAATTGAGGAATAAAAGTTGTTCTCGATACATTCCGATGAAAAATCGGAACACTCGAACTGACGCTTACTTTTAAAATTGACTAAAAACTATGCCAATTATTTATCAACGATTAAAATTTCAACGCGGCGATTAGTTTGTTGTTGGTCTAATGATTCTTCAGGGATTTTATATATTGGTATACTACTTCCAAAACCTGAATATCTTAATCTATTCTCATTAATTCCTAATTTAATTAAAAAATCATTTATTTTTTTTGCTCTTTTTAATGATAAACGAATTGACTTTTTATCTTTTGGGTTAGAATTACAACAAACGTGTCCTTGTATTTCAATTTTTAATGCTTCAGATTGATTCAAAATTTCATACAAATCATTCAACTCTTTATAAGATTTTTCAATTAAAACATCAGAACCTAAATAAAATTCAATGTTTTTTAATTTTATAATATCACCACTCTTAGAATTTAAAATCATATCATTTAAATTATTTTGGGGATCAATTTCAGTTGTAATTTCATCAGTTTTGAAAAATAATAATTCTTCTTTAGCCAAATCTTTTTCTTGTAAAAAAACTATAGTGGCTTTTCTGTTTTCTGCTTTCGTTTTAGACATCGCTCCTTTTTCTCCCAAAGAAATCGATTTAAAATCTTCTCTAATTTTCACCGAAACTTTGACTTTATCAAAAATATAATCGACACGTTTTTGAGATAATGTATCGTTATAGCCTAAAGAACCTACTTCATCCGTAAAACCTTTGATAGAAAGAATCTTAGATTTTTTATTTAGAGAAATCCATTTGTTTAATTTCGTCAATTCCAATTGATTTAAAGCTGATTTGTTGTTTTCGAAATAAAATGACACATCTTCTTGTCCGAAAAAAGTAAAAGGCAAAAAACAAAAGGCAAAAGCAATTAAGATTTTCATTTTACAAATATTTTTATGATTTGAGATTTACAAATATAAATCTAAAATTGAGGAATAAAAGCTGTTCTCGATACATTCCGATGATAAATCGAAACACACGAACTGACGCTTACTTTTAAAATTGCCTAAAACTATGCCAATTATTTATCAACGATTAAAATTTCAACACGACGATTGGCTTTTTTCTGATATTCCGCTTTTTCAGGAATTGGAAAAATAGGTTGACTGGCATCAAAACTTTTATAAGATAATTGATTTTTATTTACACCACGAACAACTAAATAATTATAAGTTGCTTTACAACGTAACAAAGCAATTTGCTCTTCATCTTTTCCAATCGTACAACAAATATGCCCTTGAATTTCAATTTTAAGTTTTGGATTTTGTTTTAAAACCGTAACTAATTGCTTTAAAACTATTTCAGATTCAGGATACATTATGTCTTTTCGATCATAAAAATTCATGTTTTTCAGCACTAATTTATCTCCAATTTTAGAAGAACTAATTTTAGTTGATAAATCCGTATCTAATTCATTTTTTTTGGGAGAAATAAATTCGTTATAACTAATGACAACTTTTCTGTTCTCTGCCAAATTAGTGCTTTGATTAAAATTTTCACCTTTACTAATTATTTGATATTTAGAAGCATTAACTAACTTTTTTAAAAGATTCCCCACAAACTTCGCTCTGTTTTCTGCTAAACTATCATTATGTCCGTTAGTGGCTCTGTCATCACAAAAACCAGTTATAGTCAAAATATCTACATTCTTATTTTTGAAATTTTTATCTAATCTGTTTAATTCCGACAAACTCAATTGATGAGAATTGGTATCAAAATAAACCGTAAATGTTTTTTGCGCGTAAAAACTTGACGCAATTAATGAAAATAGAATACAAAAAATAGATTTCATGGTTTTTATAGATTTGGATTTGGTTCGTAATAATTTATTTATCTACAATTAAGATTTCGACTCTACGATTGGCTTTTCGTTCTTCTTCGTTTTTTTCAGGAATGGGATAAATAGGTTGCTCTGCATCAAAACTTTTATAGCTTAATCTCGATTTATCAATACCGTTAATTACTAAATACTCAACTGTTCCAATGCAACGTTTTAAGGCAATTTCTTCATCATCTTTTCCAGAAAAGCAACAAATATGACCTTGAATTTGAATTTTTAGTTTTGAATTTTCTTTTAAGACTTTTAGTAGTTCTTCACGCGTTTTGAATGATTCTGGATATAAGATATCTGTTCTGTCGTAAAAATTTAAGTTTTTCAATACCAATTTATCACCTATTTTAGATTTCGCAACAACATCAGATAACTCTTTATCGTTATTTATTTTTATGGATGCTGCTTTTTCAATTTTAAAATGAATTTCTACTTTTCTGTTTAAATCTAAATTTTTTAATTGATTGAAATTTTCTCCTTTAGATTTGACTTCAAAAACAGTATTAAAAGTGGTTAATCGAATTAAACTTGCTACAAAATTTGCTCTTTCTAAAGCTAATGAATCATTGTATTTATTAGAAGATCTTAAATCGCAAAATCCAATAACCTTCACTATTTTTAAATCTTTAGTTTTTACGAAAGCATTGAATCTTTCTAATTCTTTTTTGCTTAATTCGCTCGAATTGGTTTCGAAATAAAGTGACATTTTCTTCTGAGAAAAAGCATTCAAACTGATACATGAAAAAAAAATAAAGTATAAAAATTTCATAAGAGAAAACTATTTTATTGAGACTTACAATTATTAAAGAGTTAGACGCTATTGTGTATTTTATGTAACGCTAAACATCAAAATTTATTGTAAAAAAAAACTTGCCATTTATGACAAGTCTTGTTTTTATTTTTCTAAAATCATAATTTCCACTCTACGATTGGCTTTTCGTTGCTCTTCATTCTTTTCTGGAATTGGAAAAAGCGGTTGCGTAGCATCAAAACCAACATACGTCATTCTGTCTGGAGAAATTCCGTAATCCACTAAAAAATCATAGACAGCAATACATCTTCTTAAAGAAAACTCTTCGGCATCTCTTCCTGGTGTACAGCAAATATGTCCTTGAATTTCGATTTTAATTTTTGGATTTTTCTCTAAAACTTCATATAAATCTTCTAAAAAAGGAACAGATTCTGGATAAAACTCGGCAGTTCTTACATAGAAATTTAAATTGTTAAGCAAGATTTTATCACCTACTTTACTGTTAATAATTTTCTTTTGCAATTCCGTTGGATATTCATTAAAAATCAATCCTTTTTCAATTGGTTTTTCGATAATTTCGATTTCTTTGGTTGGAATTGATTCTATAATTGGCAGGTTAATTTCGTATTCGATTTCCACTTTTCTGTTTAAGGATAAATCTGCTTTTTGTTTGAATTCTTCTCCTTTTGAAGCGACTAAAACAGTAGATTTATCCACAATTGGAAGTAAATTTAAAATCGTATTCGCACGATTTAATCCTAATTGATAATTGTAAGCATTACTTGCTCTAAAATCACAAAATCCAGTAACTTTATTTACTTTAATATCTTTTTTCTGAATAAATCCAGATAAAACACTATCCTGATTTTGATTTAACACATACTTATCTGTATCAAAATACACCGTGAATTTTTCTTGAGAATATGTAGAAAATGTTACAAGTAACATAATAAATAACAATCGCATAGTTCCTAATTTTGGGACAGCCGAAAAGTAGGGTTTTTTATTTTATTAACCAAAAAAAAGCTTATCATTTCTGATAAGCTTTTAACATATTTATAAACAAAATTATTTTATAAAAAACAATTCTCTGTATTTCGTTAATGGCCAAATACTGTTATCTACCAAAAGTTCTAATTTATCGCAGTGCTCGCGGATAATTTCGAAATATGGTTTCACTTTATTACAATACGCTTCAGCCATTTTTTCTGTATTGTCTAAGTTGTTGGCAATTTTACGTTGCTCAATCATCTCATCAATATTGTGATTGATTCCTGCAATATGTTCCGAAATCTCTTTGATTAACTCAATTTGTTCTTTCGCAATTTTAGTAAAATCTTTCTCAAAAATATCTTTTAGACCTTTAACGTTTTCAATTAACGTATTTTGATATCTAATTGCAGTTGGAATTACGTGATTACGAGCAATATCTCCTAAAACTCTTCCTTCAATTTGAATTTTCTTAGTATAATCTTCTAATTCAATTTCGTAACGAGATTCTACTTCAATGTGATTCATTACACCTAATTCTGCAAATAAGTCTAGTGCTTTTTTAGAAACTTTTGCTTTTAAGGCTTCAGGAGTCGTTTTATGATTACTTAATCCACGTTTTTTCGCTTCTTTTTCCCAAGCATCGCTATAACCGTCACCTTCAAATAAAATGGCCTTTGTTCCTTTGATGTATTCTCTTAACGTATTGAAAATAGCTTCGTCTTTCTTTAAATCTTTTGTTTCGATTAATAAATCCACTTCTTTTTTGAAGTCGATTAATTGTTTCGCTACGATTGAATTTAAAGTAGTCATAGAAACCGCACAGTTTGCAGTAGAACCGACCGCTCTAAATTCGAATTTATTTCCTGTAAAAGCAAATGGAGACGTTCTGTTTCTATCTGTATTGTCTAATAAAACGTCTGGTAATTTACCTACTACGTTTAATTTTAAATCTGTTTTTTCTTCTGGAGATAATTTCCCTTGCGTAACACCTTCTAATTCTGCTAATACTTTTGTTAATTGTTGTCCAATAAATACAGAAATAATTGCTGGTGGCGCTTCGTTAGCTCCTAAACGGTGATCATTACTAGCCGATGCAATAGATGCTCTCATTAACTCTTCGTAATCATGAACCGCTTTAATCGTATTGATAAAGAACGTTAAGAACATTAAGTTACTCATTGGCGTTTTTCCTGGCGCTAATAAGTTAATTCCAGTATCTGTTGCTAATGACCAGTTGTTATGTTTACCCGAACCATTTACTCCTTTGAAAGGTTTTTCGTGGAATAACACTTTGAAATCATGTCTTTCCGCTACTTTTTCCATCACATCCATTAATAAAGAGTTGTGATCCACGGCTAAATTAGTTTCTTCAAAAATTGGCGCTAATTCAAATTGTCCTGGCGCTACTTCATTGTGACGCGTTTTAACCGGAATTCCTAATAACATACATTCGTATTCTAATTCTCTCATGTATTGTAACACACGAGTTGGAATAGAACCAAAATAATGATCATCTAATTGTTGCCCTTTAGAAGAAGTATGTCCTAATAAGGTTCTTCCAGTTGCTAAAATATCTGGTCTGGTTGCAGCTAAATCCGAATCAATTAAGAAATATTCTTGTTCCCAACCTAAAGTTGGTGTAATTTTTTTAATGTTTTTATCGAAATACTTAGCTACTTCAGTTCCAGCAGCATCAATAGCACTTAAAGCTCTTAATAAGGGTGTTTTATTATCTAAAGCTTCACCTGTATAAGAAACAAAAATAGTTGGAATACATAAAGTACTACCAAATATAAATGCTGGTGATGTAGGATCCCAAGCTGTATAACCACGTGCTTCGAATGTATTTCTAATTCCTCCGTTTGGAAAAGAAGAAGCATCTGGTTCTTGTTGTACCAATTGCGAACCACCAAATTTTTCTACCGGATCTGAACCATCCATTGACGTTTCAAAAAAGGCATCATGTTTTTCAGCAGTTGTTCCTGTTAACGGTTGAAACCAGTGTGTATAATGTGTTACATTTTTAGTTAACGCCCATTCTTTCATTCCCATCGCTACATAATCCGCAATTTTACGATCGATTTTGGTTCCTTGTTCAATGGCATTTTTAACTGCTTTATAAGCATCTGGAGTTAAAAACTGTCGCATAGCTTTGTCACCAAAGACATTTGAACCAAAAATTTCTGATTTTCTTGCTGTTTCTTCAAAAGAAACTGGTTTTCTACTAGTAGCTTTGTCTAAAGCTTGGAAACGAAGTGTAGCCATAAAGTTGTGTTTAAAAAATTATATCCTTAATTTTATGGCACAAAAATACAAATAAAACGCAAATAAAAAAATTTACCCCTAAAAATTTAGGGGTTAAAATAAAATATTCTACTTTTTACTAATTTCAATATCATTTTTATAGGGCACACCTTGAAAATAATAAAAAAGAAAAGCATAAAGTGTTTTTTGGAACTTTAACCTTACCAACTTCCTAAATTCTTAATTTTAATTTATATTTGCTAAAAAATCAAGTATTATGACAGTTTGGATTATTTTTCTAATCGCTATTTCTATTTTCTTAGCCTTAGATTTAGGAGTTTTTAATAAAAACCCACACATTATTAGCAGTAAAGAAGCTTCAAAATGGACCATTTTATGGGTAACTCTTTCTTTTATGTTTTCTGGAGTAGTTTACTTATTATATGATGGTGATTATATTGCCAACCCAACCAATTTGAAACCACTTGAAGCATCTATCAAATTCATTACAGGCTATTTAATTGAACTTTCTTTAAGTGCTGACAACATATTTGTAATTGCTATTATTTTTGCATCTTTCAAAATACCTCAAAAATATCAACATAGAGTTCTATTCTGGGGAATCATTGGAGCTATTGTATTTAGAGGTTTAATGATCTTTTTAGGTGTTGCACTTATCAATAGATTTGAATGGATAATATATGTTTTTGGAGCCTTCTTAATTTTCACTGCGATGAAAATGCTTTTCAGTAAAGAAGAAGAAGAATTTGATCCAAAAGATTCGAAAATTTACAAATTCATTGGTAAAATATTTCCGGTTCACACTGAAATTGAAGGGCAGAAATTTTTTATTAGAAAAGACAACATCAACTACGTAACACCTTTATTTATTGCTTTAATCGTAATTGAAGTAATGGATGTTATTTTTGCTTTAGACAGTGTTCCCGCGATTTTAGCTATTACATCCGATCCATTTTTAGTATTTAGTTCTAATATTTTTGCCATTTTAGGATTACGTTCTATGTATTTCTTCTTAGCAAACATGATTGAAAAATTTAGCTATATCGAATATAGTTTAATTGCTATTTTGACATTCGTAGGTGTAAAAATGCTATTGATTCACCATTTCCCAGAATTTTTCCCAGAATGGTTGTCGTTAGTATTTATCGCTTTATCAATTACACTTGGCGTTGTGGTTTCATTACAGAAAAATAAAGACAAGTAATGAAAGTATACACTAAAACTGGAGATAAAGGTACAACAGCACTATTTGGTGGAACTCGTGTACCAAAAGACCATATCAGAATTGAAAGTTACGGAACAGTTGACGAATTAAATTCGCATATTGGATTAATCCGTGATCAAGATATGGATTTACATTATAAAGAAATTTTAATAGAAATTCAAGATAGATTATTTACTGTTGGCGCTATTTTAGCCACTCCTCCTGAAAAAGAAGTTCTAAAAAATGGCGAAAAACGCCTGCAAAATCTTGGAATTCTTGAAAGTGACATCGAATTATTAGAAAATGAAATTGATGTAATGGAAGACGCTTTACCCCCAATGACACATTTTGTTTTGCCAGGCGGACATACAACCGTGTCATATTGTCATATTGCACGTTGTGTTTGCAGAAGAGCCGAGCGTTTAGCCGTGCATTTAAGTCATAATGAACCTGTCGCTGACATAGCCATTAAGTACTTAAACCGACTTTCTGACTATTTATTTGTCTTGGCACGAAAGTTGTCTCATGATTTGAACGCTGACGAAGTAAAATGGATACCTAGAAAGTGAGTTTAGAGTAAAGAGTAATTAGTAAGGATAAAATAGAAAAACTCCGAACTAAAAACTACTAACTCTCAACTAAAAATTAAGTTCTTAAAATTTATTAAAAAATAGTTCAAAAAAAACTTGTCTTTTTAAGTAATAAATTTATTTTTGCATTAAACTAAAAAATCTAAATAAGATGTATTGGACGTTAGAATTAGCATCATATTTAAGTGATGCGCCATGGCCTGCAACAAAAGACGAATTAATTGACTACGCGATTAGAGCTGGAGCACCATTAGAAGTGGTTGAAAACTTACAGTCTATTGAGGATGAAGGTGAAATTTATGAGTCAATGGAAGAAATTTGGCCAGATTATCCAACAGACGAAGATTATCTTTGGAACGAGGATGAATATTAAAAAATAAATAACCAAATAAAAAGTCTCTTCGGTGAGGCTTTTTTTTTGGTTATCTTAGCAAACGGAAAACAAAACCGAAAGGTTTACAACATATATAAAAAACAGATTATGAGTATTATAAATTCGATATTAAAAGTATTTGTAGGTGATAAAGCTGCAAATGATATCAAAGCCATTCAGCCAATTGTGAATAAAATCAATTCTTTTCAAGAAGGATTAAAAAGCATTTCACATGACGAATTGAGAGCTAAAACAGCTTTCTTTAAAGATAAAATCAATCAAGCTCGTGCTGAAAAAGACAACAAAATTGAAGCCTTAAAAACAGAAGCAGAAAATACTGTTGATGTTGATGCGAGAGAAAACATATATTCAGAAATTGATAAGTTAGAAAAAGAAGCTTACGAGATTTCTGAAAAAGTATTAAACGAAATTTTACCTGAAGCGTTTGCTGTATTAAGAGAAACAGCTCGTCGTTTTAAAGAAAACTCATCTATTACAGTTACTGCAACTGCAAAAGACAGAGAACTTTCTGCAGATAAACCTTATATTACACTTGTTGGTGATGAAGTAAACTGGGCAAATTCTTGGGATGCTGCTGGTAAACCTATTACTTGGGACATGATTCACTATGACGTTCAGTTAATGGGTGGTATCGTTTTACATCAAGGTAAAATTGCCGAAATGCAAACGGGAGAAGGAAAAACTTTAGTAGCTACTTTAGCACTTTACTTAAACGCGCTGACAGGAAACGGAGTACACTTAGTAACCGTGAATGACTACTTAGCAAAACGTGATAGTACTTGGAAAGCTCCAATATTCGAATTCCATGGTTTAACTGTGGACTGTATTGACAACCACCAACCAAACACAGAAGCAAGAAGAAAAGCCTACAACGCCGATATTACTTACGGTACAAATAACGAATTTGGTTTCGATTATTTACGTGATAATATGGCCAATTCTCCAGAAGATTTAGTACAAAGAAAACACAACTTCGCCATTGTCGATGAAGTCGATTCAGTATTAGTGGATGATGCAAGAACGCCATTAATTATTTCTGGACCAGTGGAAGATGGAGACAGACATGAATTTTTAGAATTAAAACCAAAAGTTGAAAATTTATTCGCATTACAGAAAAAAATTGCAACAGATTGTTTAACAGAAGCCAAACGTTTATTAAAAGAAGGAAATACTAAAGATGGTGGTTTCCAATTATTAAGAACGTACCGTGCTTATCCAAAAAATAAAGCATTAATTAAGTTTTTATCTGAAGAAGGTGTGAAACAAATTCTTCAAAAAACGGAAAATGCTCACATGCAAGATAACAACAGAGAAATGCCTAAAGTAGATGAGGCCTTATACTTTGTTATCGAAGAAAAAAACAACCAAGTAGAATTAACAGATAACGGAATTAAGTATTTATCACAAGATACAGATGAAACTTTCTTCGTTTTACCAGATATTTCTACTGGAATTTCAGCTATTGAAAAACAAAATTTAGATAAAGATGCAGAAGCAGAATTAAAAGAAGATTTATACAGAGAATTCTCTATCAAATCTGAAAGAATTCATACGCTAACGCAATTATTAAAAGCATACGCGGTATTCGAAAAAGACACAGAATACGTAATCATGGACAATAAAGTAATGATTGTTGATGAATCTACAGGTCGTATTATGGATGGTCGTCGTTACTCTGACGGATTACACCAAGCGATTGAAGCCAAAGAAAACGTAAAAATTGAAGCTGCTACTCAAACATTTGCAACAGTTACTTTACAAAACTATTTCCGTATGTACAGCAAATTAGCGGGTATGACGGGAACTGCCATCACTGAAGCTGGTGAATTCTTCGAAATCTATAAATTAGATGTTGTGGAAATCCCAACAAACAGAGGAATGGCTCGTATTGACAGAGAAGATTTAATTTACAGATCAGTACGTGAAAAATTTAATGCCGTTATTGAAGATGTTGTAGAACTTTCTAATGCTGGAAGACCCGTATTAATCGGAACAACTTCTGTAGAAATTTCAGAATTATTAAGTAGAATGCTAAAAATGCGTGGGATCAATCATAATGTATTGAATGCTAAAATGCATAAAAGCGAAGCGGAAATTGTAGCAGAAGCTGGTCAACCAGGAGTAGTTACTATCGCAACAAACATGGCTGGTCGTGGAACGGATATTAAATTATCTCCAGAAGTAAAAGCGGCTGGTGGATTAGCAATTATCGGTACAGAACGTCATGATTCTCGTCGTGTTGATAGACAGTTACGTGGTCGTGCTGGTCGTCAAGGTGATGTTGGAAGTTCACAATTTTATGTTTCATTAGAAGATAACTTAATGCGTTTGTTTGGTTCAGAAAGAGTCGCGAAAGTTATGGACAGAATGGGATTAAAAGAAGGTGAAGTGATTCAACATTCTATGATGACAAAATCTATCGAACGTGCGCAGAAAAAAGTAGAAGAAAACAACTTTGGAACGCGTAAACGTTTGTTAGAATATGATGATGTTATGAATTCACAACGTGAAGTCGTTTACAAACGTCGTCGTCACGCTTTACAAGGGGAAAGATTGAAAGTAGATATCGTAAACATGATTTATGATACGTGCGAAGTAATTGTAGAAAACAACAAAATTGTTAACGATTTTAAAAATTTTGAATTCCAATTAATTAGAACTTTTTCTATAACTTCTCCAGTTACTGAATCGGAATTCGCTAAATTAAATCAAGAACAAATTGTTGGCAAAACTTATAAAGCAGCTTATGCTTATTATGAAGACAAAGTAATTCGTGATGCAAAAGAAGCCTATCCAATTATTAAAGATGTTTACGAAAATAACAACGGTCAATTTGAAAGAATTGTAGTCCCTTTTTCAGACGGAATTAAAACATTAAACGTAGTTACTAATTTAACGAAAGCCTACGAATCAGAAGGAAAATCGTTAATTACTGACTTCGAAAAAAATATCACTTTAGCTATTGTAGATGAATCTTGGAAGAAGCATTTACGTAAAATGGATGAAATGAAACAATCGGTTCAATTAGCTGTTCACGAACAAAAAGATCCTTTATTAATTTACAAGTTTGAAGCGTTTAAATTATTTAAAGCGATGATTGAACAAGTAAATAAAGATGTGATTTCATTCTTATTTAAAGGTGAATTGCCAAGACAAAACGCAAACGATATTCACGAAGCACGTCAGGAAGCTAAGAAAACAAATTATACAGAATCTAAAGACGAAGTATTAAATTCTGATGAATTAGCAGAAACGAACAGAGAAGCAGGTAACAATGCGCAACAACGCCCAGCTGTAACAGAAACTATCACTCGTGACCAACCGAAAATTAACAGAAACGATAATGTAACTGTTAAACACGTTATGACTGGAAAAAGCGAAACAATGAAATACAAAAAAGCAGAAAGCATGATTGCTTCTGGCGAGTATGTAATCGTAAATGAATAAAACTTCAAGCTAATTTAGCGGAAGTACAAAATCCTTAATTAGAAATAATTAGGGATTTTTTGTTTTAAAACCCTATCTTTACTAAACAAATAATGCGCAGTAACTATAAAACTAACCATCATGGCTAAAAGTCAAGACGCAAAAAAGGTTGCCAAAAAAGAACCTTTAAAAACCGCAAAAGAGAAAAAAGAAGAAAAAAGAGATAAGAAAAACAATCCTAAAAGAGATTAATAACCAAGTCCTGAATTAGCAATAATTGAGGACTTTTTTATTACAAACTTTTAGTACTTTTACAAAAAAATTAAAATGATTTACTTAGAACCCATTCACGCCATATTTGAAGCACTAAAAACAAGTTTAGCTAACGGAACATTTGCCAAATTAACCTTAGGTAAAACCATTGGAAAAACAGAATTAACGAATATTTATTTCCGTACGATTGTTGATAATGACGTATTAAAATTCAATGTGACTTTTAGATATTTATCTGAAGAAGTTGTAGAAATAAAACCAATTGAAGATGTAGTGATGCTATTAAGTCAGTACATCAACAATCCGTTTTTGACTGTAATTTTATTCACTACAGAAAAAGACATCCTAATCAAACTCAACAAAAAACGAATTGCTACAGTTTCAGAAATGGACAATACGTTTAAAAATGCCGATCCAGTTTTGTTGGAATACTTGAAGAAATAAAAAAATCCCGATTAGAACATAATCGGGATTTTTTTTACAACTCATCCGGAAAAATCTTCCCAGGATTTAAAATATTATTTGGATCAAAAATGGCTTTGATGCGTTCTAATAATTCCAAATGGACTTTTCCAAAAGCAATATCCATATAGTTCTTTTGTACCAAACCAATACCGTGTTCACCAGAAAGTGTACCTTTTAATGAAACGGTTAATTCAAAAATTTCTCGAATCCCTTTTGGGACTTCAATTTGCCAATTGTCATCTGACATGTTTTCTTTGATGATATTCACGTGTAAGTTTCCATCACCAGCATGTCCGTAACAAACCGAACGAAATCCGTATTTATTTCCAATTTCTTTAATTCCTTTTAGCAAAATTGGCAATTCATAACGTGGCACCACCGTATCTTCTTCTTTATATATCGAATTCGATTTTACGGCTTCACCTACTCCTCTTCGCATTCTCCAAAGTGCATTTTTTTGCTCTTCGGTATCGGCAAACAGCACCTCATCAATTTCAAATTGCTCCACTACTTCCAATATTTTTTCAGCTTCTATCATTAAAATTTCAGGATAATTCCCATCGACTTCAATCAACAAATGCGCTTGATGTTCAGGTTTAATATCAACCGAAATGCCTTCTAAAAATTTGACTGTCCAATCAATGGCATCACGTTCCATAAATTCCAAAGCACTTGGTACAATTCCGGCTCTAAAAATCGCTGAAACGGCTTCACAAGCTTGCTCCGCTTTATAAAACGGAACTAATAACAACACATTATGTTTATTTTGCGGAATCAACTTTAAAACAATTTTAGTCACCACACCCAAAGTGCCTTCACTTCCAACCATTAATTGGGTTAAATTATAACCAGTAGAGTTTTTTAAGGTGTTTGCTCCTGTCCAAATAATATCTCCTGTTGGTAAAACGACTTCTAAATTTAGTACGTAATCTTTTGTCACGCCATACTTTACAGCACGAGCACCACCAGAATTTTCGGCAATATTTCCGCCAATCCAGCAACTTCCCATACTACTTGGGTCGACAGGATAAAACAAGCCTTTTTCAGCAACTGCTTCACGTAAAACTTGTGTGATGACTGCTGGTTCCACAATCACTTGTAAATTATTTTCGTCTATTTCTAAGATTTTATTCAAACGTTCTAGCGACAAACCAATTCCACCATAAATGGATAACGAACCACCACTTAATCCTGTTCTAGCACCAATTGGCGTAGTTGGAATTTTATATTGATTGGCCACTTTTAAAATTTCAGAAATTTCTTGAGTATTTGATGGTTTTATTACGACTTGCGGAGGAAAAGATAAATCTTCTGTTTCATCGTGTCCGAAATGCAATAAAGTTTCTGCATCGGTAAAAATATAGTTTTCGCCAACAATAGCGGTTAGTTTTTGAAAGGCTTCAGTATTGAAATTCATTGTTATGTTTTTTTATTTTTTTTATTTTGCCACGAATTCACGAATTTTCTTTTTCTGTTTGTGAATTAAAAAATTTCATCTTCGATGAACGAATTTGTCGAATCGTTTATTTTTAATTCGTGCATTCGTGGCTTATATTTATTTGATAATCAAATTTTTATTATGAAAACGATTGCCCTAGCCCTGATAGTAGCGGCATCCTTTTGTTTTTGATGTTTTTTTTGGAACAGCAAAAAGAAAAGATATAGCGGATAGCAGGATTTGGCTTCTGAAAAAAAATTCTTACTTTTACACAAAGCAATATTCATTGAGTAAAAATAATAAAATATCTGCACTTTCCGAAAAAGACGGAGTAAATAAACCTGAAATACTGAGTTTACAGGTGGCAAAGCATATTCAAGAATTTAGAAAGAAAGAAATTCTGGCGTCTGAATTAATTGAAAAAATTATTGCTGGCGATAAAGTCGCTTTGAGTCGTGCTATAACTTTAATTGAAAGTACGAATATCAATCATTTAGAAAAGGCGAACGAAGTCATCAATGGTTGTTTGCCTTATGCGAATAAGTCAGTTCGAATTGGGATTACTGGAGTTCCTGGTGTTGGAAAAAGTACATTTATTGAAGCGTTTGGAAAACATTTAACTGGTTTAGGTAAAAAAGTCGCAGTTTTGGCTATCGATCCAAGTAGTACGTTGAGTCACGGAAGTATTTTAGGCGATAAAACCCGAATGGAAGAATTGGTAAAAGATGAAAATGCCTTTATCAGACCAAGTGCTTCTGGCGAAAGTTTAGGTGGTGTGGCAAGAAAAACCCGTGAAGCGATTATTTTATGTGAAGCCTGCGGATTTGATACGATTATTATAGAAACCGTTGGTGTGGGACAAAGTGAAACCGCCGTTCATAGTATGGTGGATTTCTTTTTACTATTAAAGATTTCTGGCGCTGGCGATGAATTACAAGGAATCAAACGCGGAATTATGGAAATGGCAGATGCCGTTGTGATTAACAAAGCAGATGGTGACAACATACAAAAAGCTAAAATGGCAAAAGTAGAATTTAACCGTGCGTTGCATTTATTTCCTTTGAAAAATTCTGGTTGGAGTCCGAAAGTGACGACTTGTAGTGCCGTAACCACAGACGGAATTGCAGAGGTTTACGATATAATTACAGAATATATTACGTTAACCACAACATCCGGTTATTTCAACCAAAAACGCGAAGAGCAAAACCAATATTGGATGTTGGAAACCATCAATGAACAATTGAAAAGTAGTTTTTACAACCATCCAGAAATTATCAAACAATTAGAATTGGTAAAACAACAAGTTTTCAATCATGAAATTTCTCCTTTTTCAGGTGCACAGTTTTTGTTGGATGTTTTTAAAAAAATATCAAAATAAAAAATAATACACCTCAACATAAATTTAAAAATCCTGAAAGTTCTATTTTCAGGATTTTTTTTTAAGAGTTGCTGAAAGTGGGAGAATTCAATGAATCAATACAACATTTGATAAAATAGCTTAATAATTTTCATTACTTTATTTACGTATCTTTTAACAAGACTTTTTAGATAAATTAACATCTGCTATAGCAAATTATCATAGGTTTGCTTGAAAATAATTAAATCAAAAATCTTATGAAAAAATCCTTTTTAGCAGTCGTACTACTGTTTTCGTTTTTTGTTGCTAAGGCACAAAATAAAAATGACGCAATTGTAAATCCTTATGAAAAGAAAAATGAAGTTATAGTGAATTTAATTGCACCTTTAGCGGGAGGGATTGGTGTAAGTTATGAAAGACATTTAAACAAAAAATCATCATTGGGAACTTCTTTTATGTATACTTACGACAATAGTAAGGATGAAGATATGAATTATTCGATTTCTCCATATTACAGAATGTATTTTGGTAAGAAATATGCTTCAGGCTTTTTTGCAGAAGGATTTGGAATGATTATGTCAGTTGATGGAAAAAAAATATATGATACAGCACAAAAAATAACATTTACTGAGAACCCTGATGTTATTAATTTTTCCGTTGGTTTAGGATTAGGCTGGAAAGGAGTTACTAAAAGCGGATTTGTATATGGCGCTAACCTTGGTTATGGAAAAATGTTGTTTAATGAAGATAAAACCGACCATGACATAGTTGCTAAAGTTGGTTTAAATTTAGGCTATCGATTTTAATACAAAAACCCAATAGCGCTGATTTGAAATCCGTGTCTTAAAAATCCTGAAAGTTTCTATTTTCAGGATTTTTTGCATATTATGAAACCTCAGTTTGTTTATCGAAACGTAAATCAAAATACTAAAAAACAACTTTTATTAGAAATATTTTATCAGAATGAGGAAATCCGTAAAATGACTCCAAACATTAATTTTATTTTCGCTAAAATAAAGTGGAGCAGAAACCGCTATAAAAAACGAAGAGTTACTGAAAATCTTTAAGAGTAGGGAAATAAAAAAATAAAAAAATGAACAAACACTTTCTATCATTTATGATGTCAATCTTGACATTTTCATTTTCATTCGCACAGGAAATAAAGCATTCTGATTTAGCAACAGCTTCAAGAGGGGAATTTACCTCATATATAGCAAGTGATGGTGCAGTTTATAAAATTGGCGATAGAATTAAAATAGGTGTTCCATCATCAAACAAAACTTTTGCATATATTACAGAAGGAGATGGTCTATTGCTTCCAATCACAAATTTAACAGCAAGTTCAAGTGGTCAGGAAACAGAGATTAAAAAGATTTGGGTTGTTGGTAACAAAAGAGCTGGTTACTCTGTTTCTTTCAGAACTAAAGGAATAACTGGCTTGTCAAATTATACAATTCAATTTGAAAATGCTTTATCAACTGGAGAAGTGAAAGGATATGGAAAAACAAGTGACGAAGCATTAACGGAATTAAAAAAAGCTAAAGACAAATTAGACCTAGGACTTATAACTCAAGAAGAATTTGACAAAGCGAAAGTTGAATTGAGTAAATACATAAAATAAAACACAATTTCACGGATTTGTAATCACCACAACAACAAAAATCCTGAAAGTTTCTATTTTCAGGATTTTTTAGTTTGTGAGAATTTTTGTAGGTTTGAAAACCTCAAATAAAGTTAAACACATCTACTCTCTTCTGAATGTAGTGGCTTAATAAAAAGCGTAAAAATTGCGTATATTAACTAGTGGCAAGGCTAACCAACATTTGTCATTATTGCAGAAAACATGGAAATCATAAAAACTAAACTTGAACGAATAACAAACTTCTGGAACGATTTTGTTTGGGACTACGAAATGATTCAAAAATGTATTGTTTGGAACGCGGAAGTAAAAACAAATTACTATGGAGATATTTTAAGTTACTTTAATGAAACATTCGATATTATAGTAACAAAACCTCAGGAAAATGATTTTCAAAAAAGCATTTTTTACGCTACTGGATTACTTCAAATAATTTATGTTCATCAAGATATAACAGATGAGTTACTAATGATTTTTAAAATCAATAACAGTCTTAAAGAAGATAAAAATCCAAATCGAGAAATTCGAAATGAATTAATTGGTCATCCGATTAATAAAGATTCAAAAACAAAAGAATTGCTTTCATCAATATTTTGGGGTAGACACTTATCTGTGAATAATATACATTATATAAAATATTCAAAAGAGAATAATTTTTCGGGAATAGAAAAATCATTTAGCGTAGATGAAATCATCGAATCTCATAAAGCATTCCTCAATAAATACTTTGACTTAATTCTTGATAAAATCCAGAAAATATCAAAAGGATATATTATCAAATTGAAAGAACTTGAAAACGTTATTTCTAAAGATGATTTTAATCTTATCGTCGAATTAACCTCAAAGGTTTTTGAGCATATTTTTACCACTGATTATTTATATGAAAAAGAAATTTTAAAGGATTGTAATCGAAGAAAGGATGAACATATTAGATATAAATTAGTGGTAGAAAATTTCAAAAAGGACTTATCGCAAATGCTAGTGGAGAAACGGCTTCAGATAAATGAAATTTGCTCTGAAGTAACTATGAAACCTATTGTAGAATTTGAGATTGCTCAACCTAAAATTAAAATTAGTTTTGTTTCAAGTGATGAAATGAATTCAGGAAAGTCGTTAATGAAAAAAGATTATCATTACGAAATTGAAAAGCTTTTTAGTAAACATCCAATTTGGGGAGTTTCATATTTTAAAAAAGAATTTAATGATGATCCAGAAATTCTTAATGAGCTAATTAATATGGAAACTAATATTGATAGCAATTTGGAATATTATAGTTCATTTCACTACTTAAAATCATTAATTAAAAAAAGAATTGCCAAGCCCAGCCACTAAAAGGCGTTCCTATGTAAAGCATCATAAAG
Source organism: Flavobacterium facile (assembly GCF_036321945.1). Classification (NCBI taxonomy): domain Bacteria; kingdom Pseudomonadati; phylum Bacteroidota; class Flavobacteriia; order Flavobacteriales; family Flavobacteriaceae; genus Flavobacterium; species Flavobacterium facile. The sequence goes on along the minus strand of NZ_JAZAYT010000033.1, from coordinate 204,730 downwards.
TTATTACCCCGCTAGCTCCCCGCTGCGCAAAGTCTCCCGACTTTGAGCTATTAATAAATATAAAAAAGAAATGAAAGTTCAAAGTCAGGAGACTTTGCACAGCAAACAAAACCCAAAAGAGCATCATTCCCTTGTTGCTCTTTTTTATTTCATAAACTTCTCACCACTCCCAATCTCCCAATCTCCCCATCTCCCATCTCCCATCTCCCAACTCCCGCTTCTCAAAAAACGTAATAAAAAACTTTCATTTATAAAAATAATTTTACTATTTTCGCCCCCATAATTTTTTATTAACAACAAGTAAAACATTTAAATTATGGCGTCAACATCAGAGACAGGGCATGCCAAAAACATTGCCAACTTCCAACACCTAATTGCATTCGTTACAGGTTACGGAACAACGTACAATCCCGCAAAAGCGGCCTTAAAAATCCCACAACTCAACACAATTGCCACAACAGCACAAACCAAATTGGCAGATGTAATTACCAAAAACACCGCATACAACAATGCCGTGAATGATAGAGTACTAGCCTTCGCAGGACTAAAAACATTATCAACACGTTTAGTAAGCGCATTAGAAACAACAAACGCAACAAAAGAAAAAATCAGCGATGCAAAAGGTTTTAATCGCAAAATGCAAGGCAGAAGAGCTTCAACAATTCAAACACCAACCGACCCAAATACGCCTGCACCCAAAACAATAAGCTCGGCTCAACTATCATACGACCAGCTAATTCAACACTTTGCAGCATTAATCTCTGTACTACAATCAGAAACCAGCTACCTTCCAAACGAAAACGATTTAAAAGTAGCCACTTTATCCGCCAAGCAAACCGATTTAATGGCTAAAAACATTGCCGTAGCAACTGCCTACACTACAATTAGCAACTCAAGAATAGCACGCGACAAAACGTTATACGATCCAACTACAGGATTAGTAGACACCGCTTTAGAAGTTAAAAAATACGTCAAATCGGTTTATGGTACCACAAGTCCAGAATACGCACAAGTAAAAAGTATTCCTTTTAAAAAAGAAAAGAGATAAACAAACAACAAGCTAAAATGTAGCAACCCCCCATTTCTTTTTAACTTACTCAAGTATACAATTACCTTCCGCTCTGTTAGAATTACCTTCAGCTTTATCAGAATTACCTTCCGACCTGTTAGAATTACCTTCCGACCTGTTAGAATTACATTCCGCTCTGTTAGAATTACATTCCGCTCTGTTAGAATTACATTCCGCTTTATCAGAATTACATTCCGACCTGTTAGAATTACCTTCCGACCTGTTAGAACTACCTTCCTCTATATTAGAATTACCTTCCGAAGCAAGATTTACTTATACAAATTTGTCAAAATTCGTGAATTCCGAGAAATTATCAACTACAACTGAACCGTTCTTTATAATAACGAATCAACCTCTTATATTATCGCATACGGACTTTCAGCAATAGCTTTATAAAAGAGGGAGAACTTCCCTACAAACCTATTCAAACAAAAATAGATCCTAATGTTTATAACAATTATGTTGGTAAGTATGGGGAAATTGAAATCCTAAAAATAACGGCAAATTATATACTAACAGTAAAGAAATAGAACTACTTCCTGAATCCAAAACAAAGTTCTTCAGAGCAGATAATAACGATAAAACTATTGAATTCATGTTAGAACAATCAGGTAGTTGCAATGCAATACTTATAACAAAAAGGGAGTAAAGAAACGGAAATGAAAAATATAGACTAAAAAGACAATTGCAATTCGTACCGAAAATAAAAACAAAAAAAGAGCATCAATTACTTGATGCTCTTTTATTTTTTGTGACCTTGTCTGGATTCAAACCAGAAACCTCTTGAGCCGTAATCAAGTGCGCTATTCAGTTGCGCCACAAGGCCTTATTTTTGTGAGTGCAAATATAGGAATAAATCCATTCCCTCCAAACATTTTTAAATAAAAAAATAAATAAAATAATTGTCGTCCTATCATTCTATTGTAAATCAACATTCTGTATATTTACTTTTCAACAATGAGTTAATTATTTATACATGAAAATTGAAGATTTTTTCAGAGATGTTCCAAATTTCCCTAAAGAAGGGATTCTATTTAAAGACATCACACCTCTTTTATTAAATTACGAAGCAACAAAATTATGTTTGGATGCTTTAGCAAGTACTTTAATAAACAGAAAAATTGATAAAGTAATTGGAGTGGAAAGTCGAGGTTTTTTCTTTGGAACGCTTTTGGCTCAAAAATTAAATGCCGGATTTGTTCCTGTTCGAAAACCTAAAAAACTGCCCTATCAAACCATTTCTGCTTCTTACGCTTTAGAATACGGAACCGATAGTCTTGAAATACATATTGACGCCATACAACCAGGCGATAAAGTAGTAATCCACGATGATGTATTAGCCACTGGCGGAACCGCGGAAGCCGTTTGTAAATTAGTAGAACAATTAGGTGGTGAAATAGTACAAGTAAATTTCTTAATGGAATTGACTTTTTTAAACGGTAAAAACAAATTACAAGGAAAAGAACTATTTGCTGCGGTTACTTATTAGTTTCATCTAAAGCCTTGCAAGTAATAATATAGCGCCAAGCAATAATTGCTTTTTGTAATTTTGTAGCTTTCGCTAAATCAAGACGTTGCTTGGAATAACTTGGCAAAAGGACTTTATTAATTTTGGCTATTATTTTAAACATTCTTTTTTTGTTTGGCGCAAAACTAATAAAAAAAATCCCATATTGCTGTTAAAACAATATGGGATTTTGATATTTATTCGCTAGTTCAGTTCAAGTGTTCCGATTTTTCATCGGACAGTATCGAGAACCTACTATTTATCGTCGCTAATGTATGTTTTGTTACCATTTTTATTGATGTAGTATCTTCCACCTCTTGGTCCAGTGTATACTTTTTTACCGTTATACATTCCAGTTGCTTTATCAGCTACTTTTTTCTCAGCTGCTTTAGAAGCTGGCGTTTCTTTTACATCTTCTTTAATTTCAGCTGGTGTTTTTTTCTTAACCTTAGCTTTTGGTTCAGCTTTAGTAGCTGTCGTTTTAGCTTTAGCTTCTGCTTTATTTCCTGCTGCTTTTGCTTTTCCTGCTGCAGCCTTAGCTGTTCCAGTTGCAGTAGCACTATTCTCTTTCGCTTTGGCAGCTTTTGCTTTTGCAGCCGCTTTAGCTTTTTCTGATTTTTCTTTATCAGCTTTTATTTTATCTGCAGTTTCTTTCGTTTCTTTCGCTTTTTTATCAGCTACTTTCGCTTTAGCAGTTGTTTTTTCTTTAGCCACTTTTGCTTTTGCCGCTTCTTTTTTAGCTGCTGCCTCTTCTTTTTCTTTGGCAACTTCTGCTTCTTTTTTAGCTTTGGCCTTTTTCTCTTTAGCTACTTTTTCTTTTTTTGCTTTTTCAGTTTTAGCTCTTTTTTCTCCAGCAGATGTTTCTTGAGCCATTGCTCCATAAGACAACATCAATGACAAACATAATAAAAGGATTTTCTTCATAGTTTTGTTTTGTTTTAGTTTTAAATAATTTTATGAATTCTGTTTATTGGTATGATCACCCCTTTTTTTAAAATCACTTCATCTGCAGTAATTCCCCAAACCGTGGTTTCTGTGACTCTTTTAGAAGATTCATCTTCAAAAAAGATTTTAATTTTTAAATGTTCTAAGTTTCCCAATGTTAAAGCACGTTCCAAATCTGATTTGCGTTGCACCACATCATCTCTATCTGACATCACATCTTTATGTGGAAATTTCAAAGAAGCAACCTCTTCTTTTTCAATTAGTTGAAAATCGTTCATAATTATAAATTTTTATTTAGTTAGGTTAAGTTATATAAAGTTACACTTTTTTATATTTATGAACAAATGTAAATCCTAAAAATTAAATATTTTCTTTCGTATGTAGCTGATTATTTTTTTTATTGGTCATACGTTATAGCCTATCTTTATTGGTGTTTATCTCAGTAATATATTTCCCATCGGTTTTCGATGATTTACAATTGCAAGCAAACTTATTTTTTGTGGCTATTTCAAAAATAAACCTTAATTTTGCCCTACTATGCAAAAGATTATAAACATATTAAACAAACGAGCACGCTTCGACTATGAAATCATAGACAAGTACGATGCTGGAATTGTATTAACTGGAACTGAAATTAAATCGATTCGTTTAGGAAAAGCTTCTATTGCGGAAAGTTTTTGCGAATTTAACGATCATACGGAATTGTTCTTAATTAATGCTACCATTGAAGAATATGCTTTTGGTACGCATTACAACCACAAAGCAAAAAGCGAACGTAAACTGCTTTTAAACAAAAAAGAGCTAAAAAAACTAGATAAAGATTCAGACAATAAAGGTTTAACTATTGTTCCTTTGAGATTATATACGAATGAAAAAGGTTTCGCAAAAGTGGAAATTGCTTTATGTAGAGGTAAGAAAAATTACGACAAGCGTGAAACAATGAAAGAAAACGATACCAAACGCGATATTGCTCGAATTAAAAAAGAATTTAAGTAATTTGGGATTTAGGAATTACGAAGTAAGAATAAAAAAGCCAGAATTTTAATTTGAAAATTCTGGCTTTTTTATGACTAACCAACACTTAGAATAAAAATCATTAGTAATTATATGTTAATTTATTACTATATATGGTTAAATTTATTTAAAAAAAAGACAATAATTCAATTACATTTAACTAAATTTGGAATACCTACCAATCAATTTTTTCAAAATTGAAATAAAAATTCTCATATGGCAAACAATTCTTTTACCTATCAAGAATTAGAAAATCAGATTGTAGAGCTAAAAAGACAAAATGAAATTCTAAAATTACATTCTTTTATTCAGAAAGAAAAAAGAAGAGAATATTATTACAATACTATTCTTAACAATATTGGTGACCCAGTTTTTGTAAAAGACGATCAGAGCAGATTGCTTATGGTTAATGATGCTTTTTGTGAAATTTTTAATCTTCAAAGAGAGCAAATTATTGGAAAAACCCTTTCAGAAGATGTATCTCCAGAAGAACGAGAAATCTTCTTAAAGATTGACAAACAAGTTCTTGAAAATGGGATTGAAAATATTAATGAAGAATCTTTAACAGTTCGTGGAGGAGAAACTCGAATAATTACTACAAAAAAAACACGATTCCTTGATGCTGATAATAAAAAGTATCTCGTTGGAGTTATTCATGATATTACAGAACGAAAAAAAATAGAAAATTCACTAAAAGAGCTTATCGCAACAAAGGATAAACTTTTTTCAATTATAGCTCATGACTTAAGAAGTCCTTTTAATAGTATCATTGGATTTTCAGAATTGTTAATAGAAAACAGTGATGATATTTTGTTAGAAGATTCAGAACAGTATATTAAAATTATAAATTCGGCAGCAAAAAACACACTTATTTTACTAGATAACTTATTAAATTGGGCAAAATCTCAAACAGGACAACTTAGTTTTAACCCTGAAAAAATTCTTTTCTCAGAAGTAGTTCAAGAAATAATAACACTTTCAAAAACTATTGCAAAATCAAAAAATATAGCTTTAGAATATTCTTGTACAGATAATTTAGAAATTTATGTTGATGTAAATATGTTAAATACAGTATTAAGAAATCTAATTTCAAATGCGATTAAGTTTACAAATGTTGACGGTCACATTAAAGTTAGTGCAGAATTAAAACAAGATCATGTTGAAATTACAATTTCTGATAATGGAATTGGTATCAATAAAGAAAAGTGTTCCGAACTTTTTAGTATTGCTTCAAATACAACAACACTTGGAACTGCAGACGAAAATGGATCGGGATTAGGATTAGTACTTTGTAAAGAATTTATACAGAAAAACAACGGAGACATTTGGGTTGAAAGTGAAGAAAACAAAGGAAGTAATTTCATATTTACCTTACCGATACACAACGCATAAAAACGCCCCAATAAGTGCATTACTTTTGAGGCATTTTAAAATTCTTTTGTTAAAATTTTCCTAGTTTTAGAGATTCCTTTTCCCTTCTTACTTGGCTCTTTTTACTCTTTACTTGGCTCTTTTTACTTTTTACTTGGCTCTTTTTTTAGCTCCTTTGTCTTTTTGTAAATCAGATTTCAATTTTTCTAAATCGGTTTTGGTTTTTTCTAATTCCTTTTTTAAGATTTCTAAATCCGATTTATCATCTTCATTGAAATTAAATTTTTTCTCAATCTTCATTTTTCCTGATTGGTTTGGAGTTCCGCTTCCGAAATTCTCAGAAAAAATCATGGTATTTCCTTTTCCATCAGAATATTTTTTAGTTACGGTTCCGTTTTCATCGGTTTTTTCTTCTTCTAATTTCATATCCGGTTTGTCGCCTAACATTTCGCCATCTTTAAAAGTAAATGATTTGAAATTTCCACCACCTAAAGAATCCATTGAAAAACCTTTTTGCAATTCTTTAAATTTATCTAAATCGATAGTATTTCCATCCATCAAACCTTTGAAAACGTTGTTATCTAAATTCTGAAACAAATCATTATTTAACATACCATCAAATCCTTTCATATCGAAACCATTTCCGAAACCTGCAAAACCGTTTCCAAAAATATCGTTTCTTTTATCGCCCGATTGAACATTGATTAGACCTTTTCCAGTTCCATCAAATTGTTTTGTGATTGAAATTGGGGCAATTGGCGTATCTGAACCTACATTATAATTTCCTGAATTGCCGTCTTTGTCTTTATAAGCGATTTTAATAGCCGTAATTTCTTTTTTGTCGTTACGCTTCACACCCGTGAAAGAAACTTCAAAATCGAACTTCTTAGCATCTGTTTCGTCTTGTTTCAATTGTGCGTCGGTCATTGCTTTGTCAATTCGCAACTCGAAACTATTGTTTTTGGGTTGAGACAATTGTTGTAAGCGGTTGTTTTGAGCAAAAGTCTCAGTTGGCAAAAAGGTTATTGCACTTGCCAATACGAATCCTTGAAATAACATTTTAGCGTTCATAATAATTTAAGTTTTAATTTTCTTGTCCAAAAATATAATTTTTATAAAAATGAAATTTTAAAATTTTGTTAATTAACGGGTTTTAACAAAAAAGGACTGCCGAGTTGACAATCCTTTTTGACTTTGTAATGAACCAGATTAAATTTAAACCTTATTTTTTTGGTTCCTTTTTAGTTTTTATTTGCAATTTATTTGTACCTCCAATTTCTTTCATAATAAAAACATCTTCAATTCCATCATCAGTAATTTGTTCGTATTTAACTTCTTTATTGTCAGAATTTTTAGCAATAATTTTAATTGCAATTATTTCCTTTTTATTGTTTCGTTTTATATCAGAAAATTTCACACTTACATTTTCTTCTTCAACAATTGATAATCTGGAAATTAGTTCATTATCAGTATCATTCTTTGTAATATATGCTACCTTAAAATTACTGATATTCTTTCCTTCTTTCATTTTATGTTCAAAGAAACCTATTTGGCCTTTTCCATTTTCATCTGTATCAACAGTAAAATGAATAGGTTTTATTGGTTCATCTCCAATTACTTCATGTTCGCCATTATTTCCTTTATTGTCATTGAATGAAATTTTAATAGCAATAATTTCATCTTTTTCATTTCGTTTAATATTTGAAAATTTGTAGTCAATGTTATGGTATTTCTGTAAAGATGCTGCGTCATTTTTCATTTCTTCTTCAGTTGTATTTTTATTAGTTACGTAACCAATACAAACGGCGACTGCACTATCAATTACTGCACTATTTTTTTCTTGGTTATTCGGCTTAAATTTAACTGACTTTTTCTCTTGAGCAACAACTTTTACCTGAAACAAGTAAATAAATCCTGCAATAATTGGAAGTATTAATAAAACTTTCCAAATGTTTTTTCTGTTTGATTGATTTGTGTTTAACATAATGATTCGTTTTTTGATTGATGATTGATTAAATGTATTAATGATTGAAATATTTGATGCTTGTGTGGTGATTTTCAACATGGTTTTCTGATACACCGTTCTGTCTAAAACTTTTGATATGGCATAACTATCTGCTAAAAATTCTAAATTTTGCACGATACTTTTTCGATAGAACCAAACGATAGGATTGAACCAAAATAAGATAATAAAAAATTGCGCTAACAATGTGTCGAAACTGTGCTTTTGCATAGAATGGGCTTCTTCATGTTTGATTATATTTTGCAATTCAATTGGATTGATGAGTTCCGAATTGAAAACTATATAATTAAAGAATGAAAAAGGCGTTTTAACTAAATTCGAATTGATATAAATCAATTTATCTCTCTTTTCCGAATTGGAAACTTTGATGATTTTAAACAATTTGAAAAAATCGAATAAAGTCTTAATCAAAAACCCAAAACAAATGATTCCGTATACCAAAAACAAGATTTCTTGATTCGTTAAAATGGGTTCTTGCACAACTTCATTAGTGGCACTTACTGCATGAAAAAATTGGTTGTCAATTGAATTTTTTACTTCGTAATATTCAATTTTAGTAAAAGTTACAAAAGGTAATACTAATGAAACGAATAATCCTGAAAGCAAAAACCATCTCGAATGTTTGTAAAAGGTTTCTCTAGAAAGTGCCAATTGGTAAACCAAATAAAACAATACGAGTAAAGCATTGACTTTTAATATGTAGATAAAAACCGTTTCCATACCTATTTCTTTTTTTATTTTATTTTATTTTGTTGTGAAGTAAATTGAATATCCTACTTGAACATCGTCTTTAAACATTTTTAAAACATTAACAGATTTTAAATTTTTATGTTCATAATTGTAAAACATGTCTTTATGAAATTGCTTATCATTAATAAAGATTTTATTTTTTGAATCATTTAAGTTAATTGATGGATAACTAGGAATTTTTAACATGTAACCATTAATTAATACACAACCATCGCCGTTAGCTAATTCAAAATATTTTTTCTCAGGATTTTCAGGAACTGCTTTTAATAACTTTGGATCATCGGTAAAAGTTGTTTTTCCATTTAACACATAAACGCCATCTTTACCTTTTTCACCAAATTTTTCAAGACCTTCTTTTTCATTATAAATCGTTGTTTCTCCATCTGTGATTATAGATTTATGTACAATTTCAGAACGTCTCATTTCTTTTCCGTTTACAATAAATAAGGGATCTTTTTCATTTTTTTTTGAAACTTTTGTCGATTTAGCTTGATTAAGTATTGCATCAACTTGCTTCCAATCTCCACTTTTTACAATAGTTTTCTCTGAATTAATTTCATCTTCCACAACAACTGTAACGGAATCAATTTTTCCTTTCATTCTTTTTGTACCATTTGGATAAAGTAATTCTTCTTTATCCAAAATTTCTACAGTTTCATTACCATTATTCTTAGCAATTTTAATTGCAAATTTGCCTATTGGAGAATCTCCGTGAACAATATGATTTATTTTTTGACCTTCTTTTGTCTTTATTGTAACATTAATAGCTGTTATCTCATTTTCTGAATTTCTTTTAACATCAGTAATAACAAGTGTTAAATGATGATTTTTATCAATTTCTTTAACATAATTTTCAATAGTGCTATCGTCATACTGCTTTTCAAAAACATATAAGAAACTCTCAGTTGCTTTTTTAGTTTGCTCTTTAGATTTTTTCTCTTGTGCTATAGTTTCAATTTGAAATAAAAGCATAAAACCTGTTAATAATGGAACTACTAAAATGTACTTCCAAATGTTTTTCCTTTTTGATTGATTAGTGTTTAACATAATGATTCGTTTTTTGATTGATGATTGATTGAATGTATTGATGATTGTAATATTTGATGATTGAGTTGTAATTTTTAACATGGTTTTTTGATAATATTCTTTATCTGAAACTTGTTGAATAGCGAAACTATCAGCTAAAAATTCTAAATTTTGTACGATACTTTTACGGTACAACCAAACGATTGGATTGAACCAAAATAAGATAATAAAAAACTGCGCTAACAAGGTATCGAAACTGTGTTTTTGCATAGAATGTGCTTCTTCATGTTTGATTATGTTTTGTAATTCAATTGGATTGATGAGTTCCGAATTGAAAACTATATAATTAAAAAATGAAAAAGGCGTTTTAACTAAATTCGAATTGATATAAACCAATTTATCCTTTTTTTCCGAATTAGATACTTTGATGATTTTAAACAACTTGAAAAAATCGAATACTGTTTTAATCAAAAACCCAAAACAAATGATTCCGTATACTAAAAACAAGATTTCTTGATTAGTTAATATAGGTTCTTGTACGATTTCATTAGAGATTTGAACCATTTGCGGCACATTGTTTTCAATAGAATTACTTAGCACTTCCTTTACTTCATAATATTCAATTTTAGTAAAAGTTACAAAAGGCAATACTAATGAAACGAATAATCCTGAAAGCAAAAACCATCTCGAATGTTTGTAAAACGTTTCTCTAGAAAGTGCCAATTGGTAAACCAAATAAAACAATACGAATAAAGCATTGACTTTTAATATGTAGATGAAAACGGTTTCCATACCTATTTCTTTTTCTCGATGATGTTTAAAATCTCACGAAGTTCGTCTGCTGAAATTTTTTCTTCTTCAGCAAAAAACGAAACCAAATTTTTGTATGAATTACCAAAGTAATTCTGAATAGCCGTTTTCATAAAGGTTTTTCTGTATTCTTCAATATCCACAGTTGGATGATATTGATGCGTATTTCCATACACATTATAAGAAACATATCCTTTTTCTTCTAAATTTCTGATAATTGTAGAAAGTGTATTATAGTGTGGCTTGTCTTCAGTAAACTCCGCCAAAACATCTTTTACGAAAGCTTTTTTTAGCTTCCATAAAATGTGCATCACTTCTTCTTCTTTATTGGTTAACTTTTGCATAACTATATTTTTGTTACACAAACTTATAACTATATTTTTAGTTACACAACTATTTTTATAGTTATTTAACTACTTTTAACGTTTAGCTTTTCTTTTTCCACTAAATTGAAAACGTAAATTCCAATTAAAGTCCCAATAAAACCTAGTGATCCCATTACTAACCAATTCGTTTGATAACCATATTTATCAATAATAGTCATTCCTATTTTAGCACTTAAAATATGCGCTAAACTATAACTCATAGCAAAAATTGCCATGTATCGACCTTGATGATGTTTGGGAGCACGACTCAAAGCAAAAGCATTTGAAAACGGAAAGTTGAACATTTCTGCGAAGGTCATAAACAACATCATTATTAGTAAAATTCCAGCCCAAGTGTTTACTAGCATTAAGAATAAACTAATAGTCATTAAGAAACAACCTAAAATAATTACTTTCAGTTTGTCTTTTTTGTTCTTTTCGATATAGTTCACAATTGGCATTTCTAAAAAGAAAACCAATACACCATTTAAAGTCAATAACAAACCGGTTTGTAGTTCGGTTAACCCGAATTGTTCTCTGTGATAAATTGGAATTGTCGTAAACAATTGGAAAAACATAATTCCAACAATTAAGGTTGATGCTAAAAACAACCAATATATTTTATCTTTAAAAACTGATTCTACCAAAACGTCACCAGGATGTTCTTTATCTAAATACGTAGATTTTTTCTTCTCTTTTACTTTAATCCAAAATATTAAAATTGCAATTATACAAGTCAATCCGTCAACCCAAAATAAACCTTTGTAACCGATATTCATAATAATTAATCCTCCTAAAGCTGGACCGGCAGCAAATCCTAAATTAATCGCTAAACGCACTAAAGTTAGCGCTCGAGTTCTGTTTTCTGGCTTCGCATAAGCACCTAAAGAAACGAACATTGCTGGTCGAAACATATCAGAAACCGCCATAATTAGGAACATACTAATACATAAACCGTAAAATGAAGTAACAAATCGTAATCCAAAAAACATCAGACCACTAACAAGTAAACTAAATATCATAATTTTATAAAACCCAATGGTATCTGATAGCTTTCCGCCTAACCAAGAACCCAACATAGAACCTATACCAAAAAAGACCATTATGGTTCCCACTTGCGATAACGAAAAATGTAAATCTTCGTGCAAGTATTTGGACAAGAATGGCAAAACCATTGTTCCAGCTCTGTTGATAAAAGTAACAAGTGTAAGTATCCAAACTTCACGAGAAAAACCCTGAAAGTTAGAAATGTAGTTGCGAAATGCTTTCTGAATCATAATAAAATATCTGATACAAATTTAGACAAATAACTTGTTAAAATATGTTATTTTTGTGAAAACAATTTTATGAAATTTGTTAATTTACACACTCATTTTTATACGAATTCTGATTCAATTTTAGAAATTGTAAATCAATATCCGAAGGATTTTTCAGAAGAAATTCCGCTATATTCTATCGGAATTCACCCTTGGCATATTGACGAAAACCGTTTGGAAGATGATTTAAAAATAGTTAAAGAAAAACTTTTAACAAAAGAATGTATTGCATTGGGGGAATGTGGATTAGATAAGCGTATAGATAAAATCTATAGTACTCAAATAGACGTTTTTGAGTCGCAACTTGACCTTTTACACGAAATTTCAAAGCCTGTAATCTTGCATTGCGTCGCTTCCTTTGACGAAGTAATTTCATGTAAAAAAAACAGCGGACTCACCTCCCCTTTTATCATTCATGGGTTTTCAAAAAATGTTCAAGTGGCTAGGCAATTATTGAATCAGGATTTCTATTTATCTTTTGGAAAATACTTACTTCGAAATCCAGAATTAGGAGAAGTGTTTCAACAAATTCCGAATGAAAAAATTTTCTTAGAAACAGATACAATTGCGGAAAGTTTGGAAGAAGTTTATACTTTTGCAGCAAAATGTAAAAACATCTCAATTGAAGAAATGAAGGAAATTGTTTGGAAGAATTACCAAACCGTTTTTAAATAAAAGTAAAAGTTATGGCAAAGTGGCAAGAAAGAGCAGAGTTATTATTTAAAGAAGAAGGCTTAAATAGATTAAAAGATTCCAACGTATTAGTTGTGGGTTTAGGTGGCGTTGGTTCGTTTGCAGCTGAATTTTTAGTTCGTGCAGGCGTAGGAAAAATGACAATTGTAGATGGAGACACTGTTGATATCACAAATATTAACCGACAATTACCAGCTTTACATAGCACAATTGGACAACCAAAAGTTACTGTTGTGGCGAATAGATTAATGGATATCAATCCAGAATTGAAGTTAACTTGCGTGGAAGAATTTTTATCTCCAGAACGTGCTTTAGAAATTGTAACCCCAGATTTCCACTATGTTTTAGATTGTATTGACAGTATAACTCCAAAATTAAATTTAATTATTGCAGCGAAACGCAAACGTGTAAAAATCATTTCATCGATGGGTGCAGGTGGAAAAATGGAAGTTTCTAAAGTAAAAGTCGCAGATATTACAAAAACAGAGAATTGTTTTTTAGCTAAAACGATTAGAAAACGCCTTAAAGAGCATAAAATTGATAAACTAAAAGTGGTTTTCTCTTCTGAAATTCAGGACGAAAGTAGTTTAAAGATGACAGACGGTTCTAACTACAAAAGATCCTTTTATGGTACAAATAGTTGGATGCCCGGACTTTTTGGCTTACACGCCGCAGAAACGGTCGTAAAACACTTGATTAAGGAATAAAAAAAGGCTGGTTTTAGAAACCAGCCTTTTTTTATTTATAATTTATATGTCTTTTTTATATTGTTCCAACTTTTTAACATCACCACCATAATTATAAAATTCAACTTCAATAATGCAACATGAACTAAATTTCAAGCGGTTTTTATATTTTACTACTTTAACTATATTACATTTCATTTTTTTAGCAAGCACTTTCGCTCTTTCAAAATTTGAATCACAATCGCAATTATCAGTAAAACCGGTATCACCATATTTAGCTTGACCAATTCTAACAGCAGTTGGTGGTATTTGATGATATAAATCTAATATTGCAACATCATCAACTAATAATAACAAATTACTTGTGTCAACAAAAGTCGATTTTACTGCCGGAGCACATCCAAATAAAACAATTAACAGAAATAGGGAACTTAACTTTTTAATCACAATAATTATTTTGCATTCAAGTACGCTTGAACATTATTAAAAATACGTTCTTCAATATTTGAAATGTCGCTTTTTACGAATTTTTCTCCTAAAATATTTTCGAATAATTCGATATATCTTTCAGAAACGGAAGCAACATATTCTGCATTCATTTCTGGAATTTGTTGTCCTTCTTTACCTTGAAAACCATTTTCAATTAACCAACGACGTACAAATTCTTTAGACAATTGCTTTTGTTCTTCGTTATTATTTTGTCTTTCTTGATACCCTTCAGCATAAAAATAACGAGAAGAATCTGGCGTATGAATTTCGTCAATTAAAACGATTTTACCGTCTTTCGTTTTTCCGAATTCGTACTTCGTATCCACCAAAATTAAACCTCTTGATGCGGCGATTTCTGTTCCTCTTTGGTATAAATCTCTTGTGTATTTTTCTAAAACTAAATAATCTTCTTCTGTAACAATTCCGTTAGCTAAAATCGCTTCACGAGAAATATCTTCATCGTGTGAACCATTATCTGCTTTAGTTGTTGGCGTTATAATTGGTGTTGGGAATTTATCGTTTTCTTTTAAACCTTCTGGCATCGTAACACCACAAATCGTTCTTTTTCCTAAAGCATATTCACGAGCAGCGTGTCCAGATAAATATCCACGAATTACCATTTCCACTTTAAAAGGTTCACATAAATGCCCGACAGCTACATTTGGATCTGGAGTCGCAATTAACCAATTTGGAACAATATCTTGTGTTAATTGCATGAATTTTGTTGCAATTTGATTCAATATTTGTCCTTTATACGGAATTCCTTCAGGTAAAACGACATCAAAAGCAGAAAGTCGGTCTGTAGCAATCATAACTAATAAATCGTCATTGATGTTATAAACTTCTCTTACTTTTCCTCTGTAAACGGATTTTTGACCTGTAAAATTAAAATTTGTTGTAGTAATAGTGTTCATTTTGTTGTGTTGTTTATTCTAAAATAATTTTAGAATCTGTTGTTGTGGTGCAAAAGTAGTTGTAATTATTTATATTCAAAAGTAAAATTATTGGAAATAATATTTAAATATCAATCCACTCAAACAAATATTTTTCATCATATTCGATTGCGAATTTCTGTAAAAAATCTAAATATTCTTCTTTGAATGTTTGTTTTGTATGATGTTGCTTTTGATTATTAATATACTTAACCACATGATCAATATGACTCTGACTGTATGAAAAAGCTCCAAAACCTTCTTGCCAATGAAAATTTGATGCAGTCAGTTTTTGCTCATTTATAAAACTATTAGAAGCTTTTTTAATTTCTCTAACTAAATCAGACAAATTACAACTAGGTTTCATTCCAATAAAAATATGAATGTGATCTGGCATCCCATTTATCGCAATTAATTTTTGACCTTTATTCTGAATTATTCCTGTAATATATTTATACAAATCATCTTCCCATGATTGGTGAATCATTGCTTTTCTGTATTTAACTGCAAAAACAACTTGAATATATATTTGTGAAAACGTATTTGGCATGGCGTATAAAAATAAATGGTTTGGATTATAAATTTTGATTTTGGCGATAAATATTTGATTCGGTCTAGAAATATGTGATTCCGATGGAATCGATTCTGTTTGTGTGAATTGTTTTGTGTTAAAATATATGATTCCGCTGGAATCAATTCTGTTTGTGTGTAATATATTGCGTATATTTTTGGCTATAAATATATGATTCCGCTGGAATCAATTCTGTTTATCATATTATTTTACTTTATCAAACAAATGATTCCGGAGGAATCACACATTTCTAGAATCATATATTTATAAAAAAAAAACCATCAGGTTTTGATACGACCTCAGAGAGGTCGCACCCTCTAATCATTATTCTCAATACTTTTATAAGCGTTAATAACTGCTTTCACTAATCTGTGACGTACAATATCTTTATCATCTAAATATAAAATTCCAATTCCATCTACATCTTTTAATACTAAAATAGCTTCTTTTAATCCGGAAATGGTTCTTCTTGGTAAATCCACTTGTCCAGGATCACCATTGATGATAAACTTGGCGTTTTTTCCCATACGCGTTAAAAACATTTTCATTTGCGAATGAGTGGTATTTTGTGCTTCATCTAAGATTACAAAAGCATTATCTAAAGTTCGTCCACGCATAAAAGCCAATGGCGCAATTTGAACAATTCCTTTTAAAATATAATCTTCCAAAGTTTGAGGCGGAATCATATCGCGTAACGCATCATACAAAGGTTGCATGTAAGGATCTAATTTTTCCTTCATATCACCAGGTAAAAAACCTAAATTTTCCCCTGCTTCTACTGCTGGTCTGGTTAATATAATTCGTTTGACTTGCTTTTCCTTTAACGCTCTTACCGCTAAAGCTACAGCCGTGTATGTTTTACCAGTTCCGGCCGGTCCAACAGCAAAAACCATATCATTTTTATTTACAAAATCGACTAACTTCTGTTGATTTGGCGTCATCGCTTTTATCAACTTTCCACCTAATCCATGAACTAAAATTTGATCGCCTTTAGGCATTTCACCTGTTTGCTGTGCATCGCCTTCAATTACTCGCATAATTACATTGTCGTCAATGGTATTAAAACGGGTAAAATGCATCATTAACCTTCGGAAACGCTTTTCAAATTCATCTAAAACCTCAGCTTCGCCAAATGCCTTCAAAACCGTACCTCTGGCAACAATTTTCAATTTTGGATAGTACTTTTTAATTGTCTCTAAATGACTGTCATGTGCGCCCCAAAAATCTTTAGGTGCAATGTTTTCTAGTTCAATAATTCTTTCGTTCAAAGGCTATAAATTTAAATTGTTTTAATTCTGTAAAAAAAAGATTAGTTTTGTATCACTCAAATATAGCAAAAACAACTATTCCATTTCAAATAAGTTATAAACAATAAAATGTCAATAATTACTCTTACTACAGATTATGGTCTAAAAGATCATTTTGCGGGAATTTTAAAGGGTAAGATATTCTCCATTTTGCCTGAAACCAATATTGTAGACATCACACACACCATTGACAAGTTTAACGTTTTGGAAGCCAGTTATTTACTTACCGTTTCTTATGCTCATTTTCCAAAAGGTACTGTTCACGTTGTTTGCGTGGATGCCTCAAGAAACGCAGATACCTTTCATATTGCAATGTTATATGACGGGCATTATTTTATTGGTGCAGATAATGGCATTTTTGGTGGATTAACCAGTAAATTAAATGCTGAAAAAATTGTTCAAATCAATATTCACGACAGATTAATCAACGGTTCTAGCGATTTAGATGTTTTTGCAACTGTAGCTACTCATTTAGCTAAAGGCGGAGAAATGAATGTCATTGGCACACCACTTTCTGAAATTAAAAAAATGAATGTTTTGGTACCGATTGTGGAACAAAATGCAAAATCTATTCGTGGAAATGTGGTTTATATTGACGATTTTGGAAATTGTGTAACCAATATTTCTAAAAGTTATATTGAAGAAATTGCAAAAGGACGACATTATTCCGTTCGTTTTTCATCGCATATTATTAAAAAAGTTAAAAATAATTATTCCGATTTTAAAGATAATTCATCTGCAGCTTTGAATGCAATGTCTGGAAATGAAATCGCCATTTTTAATCAAGATAATTTCTTGGAAATTGCGATTTACAGAAGCAACCCTTCTCGTTCTGGTTCCGCACAAACTTTATTGGGTTTGAAAATACAAGATGTGGTTATTGTTGAATTTACGATTTAAGATTTGGGATTTACGATTTGGGATTTACGATTTAAAAAATTAAAAAAATATGTTTGTAAGAATAGTGAAATTAACGTTTCAAGAAGATAAAATAGACGCATTTTTAGCGAATTTTGAAGAAATTAAGCATCAAATTAGAAATTTTGAAGGAAATGAATTTTTAGAATTGTATCAAGATAAACAAGACGCCCGAATTTTCTTTACTTACAGTTATTGGAAAGATGAAGACGCTTTGGAAAAATATAGAAAATCGGCACTTTTTAATGAGGTTTGGACGTATACTAAAACACTTTTTGATGGCAAACCAGAAGCGTGGAGCGTAAATAAATTGGCAACTTTAACATAAAAGTTAAAGAGCCACGAATTCACTAATTTTAAAATTTACAAATAGCAATGATTAGAATCGACGATGTCGATAATTAATTCGAATAAAATTAAAATTATCAAAGTAACATTCGAAAATTCGTGGTGAAAAACAACAATACAAATAGGCATATTTAAATTAAAGTTTTAAGTTTCAAGTTAATCCTTTACTTTTGCGAAAAACAAAACAATTTTTAAACGTTTCAAACGTTAAACTAGTATATGAAAGCACTTTTATTACGTGAAATAAAATCCTTTTTTGGTTCGCCAATTGGTTATTTAGTGATAGCCATTTTTCTGTTATTGAACGGATTATTTCTTTGGGTTTTTGATGGAGATTTTAATATTCTAAACTCGGGCTATGCAGATATGAGTCCGTTTTTTAAATTAGCTCCTTGGATTCTTATTTTCCTTATTCCAGCAGTAACGATGAAAAGTTTCTCAGACGAAAAAAAACAAGGAACTTTAGAAATCCTATTCACCAAACCATTAAGTCTTTGGGAAATTGTAAACGGAAAATTTTTAGGCGCTTTTATTTTAATTCTAATTGCGATTATCCCTACTCTTTTTTACGTGTTTATCGTTTCAAGTTATACAGCAGCACAAAGCACTTTCGATTACGGTAGCACCATTGGTTCGTATTTCGGATTGTTGTTTTTAATTGGTGCTTATACTTCTATCGGTGTTTTCACTTCTACCCTTTCAGACAATCAAATTGTAGCCTTTATTGTTGCGGTTTTCTTATGCTTTTTCTTCTATTTTGGTTTCGACGGATTATCTAATTTATTTGGAGGTTTCAGCAACATTATCAAAACATTAGGAATGGATTTTCACTTTAAAAGTATGAGTCGAGGTGTATTAGACACACGAGATATTATTTATTTCATAAGTATCACAATCTTGTTTTTAGCTGGAACAGTGTATCAACTTAAATCGCTTAAATGGTAATGAAGGAAGTTCAAAAAAATAGTTTAAAAAAATTAGGATTCTTAGCCATAGGTTTATTTCTATTAAACTTTGCGAGTTATTATATTTACAAGCGTTTCGATGTTACGCAAGACAAAAGATATACGCTTTCTGAAACCACTAAAAAAATTATTGATGGTGTCGATTCGCCGTTAATCATTGATGTGTTTTTAGAAGGGAATTTCCCTGCCGATTTCAAGAAGTTACAAACGGAAACCCGTCAGTTATTAGAAGAATTCTCCGCTTATAATTCAAACATCACTTTCCAATTTGTGAATCCGATTGAAAAAGAAGAAGAACGTGTGGAAGTCATGAAAAAATTCTTCGACAAAGGTTTAACACCAATCAATGTTTCTGTTGAGGACAAAGGAAAACAAACACAAGAAGTCGTTTTTCCTTGGGCTTTAGCTAATTACGGAGATAAAGGTGCGAAAGTGCAATTACTGAAAAACTTAATGGGTGCTTCTACCGAGAAAAAAGTAGAAAGTTCGGTACAACATTTAGAATATGCTTTCGCGGAAGCTATCAATAAAATTTCAAAAGAAAAACAACGTAAAATTGCCGTTATTAAAGGGAATGGTGAATTAGACGATATTTATATTGCGGATTTCTTAAAAACCATTCGTGATAATTATTACATCGGACCAATTACTTTAGATTCTGTAGCTTCACAACCCGAAGCAACTCTAAAAGCCTTAAATGTTTACGATTTAGCCATTATTGCGAAACCAAGAGAAAAATTTACCGAACCAGAAAAACAAGTGTTAGACCAATTCATCATGAAAGGTGGAAAAACGCTTTGGTTAGTGGATGGTACAACTGCAGAAATGGAGCAATTGTACAATGAAACGGGTACGACTTTAGTTGCAGGTAACGATTTGAATTTGACAGATATGTTCTTCAAATACGGATTCAGAATTAATCCGCAAATGATTAAAGACGAATACGGAACTCCCATAAAATTAGCTTCTGGAAATGAAGGTAGCGAAAGCCAAATGGAAACCTATAACTGGAGAATGTCACCCTTTATTTACCCGGCTTCAAAACAACATCCCATTGTAAAAAATACAGACGGTGTGAAATTCGAGTTCTGTTCGCCAATTGAATTATTAAAATCTGACGTTAAAAAGACGATTTTATTAGAAAGTTCTCCGTATTCAAAAGTTATTGGAACACCAACAACGGTTTCTTTGGAAATGATTGCAGAAGAAACTACTCCGAAAGATTATGCTGGTGGCGGATTAATTCCTGTTGCGGCTTTGTTAGAAGGTTCTTTTACCTCAATGTATAACAATCGTGTGTTACCTTTTAAAGTTGCTAAATTTTTAAAGAAAAGTGTCTCAACAAAAATGATTGTGATTTCTGATGGTGACGTAATTAAAAATCAATTAGACAAAGGTGCGCCTATCGAATTAGGGTATGATAAATACACAGGACAATATTTTGGAAACAAAGAATTTATCTTAAATAGCGTAAATTACCTTTTAGACGACAACGGACTTATTAACATTAGAAGTAAAGATGTAACCTTAGCACTTCTAGATAAACAGAGTGTTCACGACAATTACAGTCAAACACAAATGCTAACGGTAGCGTTACCTATTGTATTATTAGGAATCTTCGGATTTTTATTTACCTATTTGAGAAAGAAGAAATACAACCGCTAGTTGTTGATAAGTATATTTTTAGATTAAGCAGTAACCCATTATATTTGTAAAGCAAAAAAAATAGATGATGATGAATTTTATAGTATCCAGTTCGTATTTATTAAAACAATTACAAGTTTTAGGAAGCGTTATTAATAGTAACAACACTTTACCTATTCTTGATAATTTTTTATTTGAATTAGATAACAATCAATTACACGTTTCAGCTTCTGACTTAGAAACTACTATGTCGGCAAGTTTAGAAATTGAATCCAACAGTACAGGAAGTGTTGCGATACCAGCAAAACTTTTGTTAGATATTTTAAAAACGTTTCCAGAACAACCTCTTACTTTTACAGTAGAAGAAAACAATACGGTAGAAATTAGCTCAAACTCTGGTAAATACGCTATTGCTTATGCAGCTGGCGAAGAATTCCCGAAAGCAGTAGCTTTAGAAGATCCATCAACAACAGTTATTCCTGCAGAGGTTTTGGCAACAGCAATTGGAAAAACTATTTTTGCTACAGGAAACGACGATTTACGCCCTGTTATGAGTGGTGTATTTTTCCAATTTTCTACAGAAGGATTAATTTTCGTAGCGACGGATGCTCATAAATTAGTAAAATATGCTCGTGCAGATGTGAAAGCGTCTCAAAGTGCAGAATTTATTATGCCTAAGAAACCTTTAAACATTTTAAAAGGAATTTTAGCAACTTCAGATGCAGAAGTAAAAGTAGAATACAACGATTCTAATGCAACGTATTCTTTTGAAAACTACGTATTAACATGTCGTTTAATCGATGGGAAATATCCAAATTACGAAGCGGTTATTCCTAAAGAGAATCCAAATAAATTAATCTTAAGTCGTGTTACTTTTTTAAACTCGGTTCGTCGTGTGGCTATTTTTGCTAACAAAACTACGCACCAAATTCGTTTAAAAATTGCTGGTACGGAGTTGAACATTTCTGCTGAAGATATTGATTATTCAAACAAAGCAGATGAGCGTTTAACTTGTGATTACCATGGTGACGATTTACAAATTGGTTTCAACTCACGTTTCTTAACAGAAATGTTAAACAATTTAACCAGTGACGAAATTCAATTAGAAATGTCATTACCAAACAGAGCCGGAATTCTTACTCCTATTGACGGATTAGACGAAGGTGAAACTGTTACTATGTTGGTAATGCCAGTTATGTTGAATAACTAAAATTAGAGTATACATAATAGAAAGAAGAAATACGTTTCTGAATTCGAAATTATATATAACTAACCTAACTACTACTATAAACCACAAAAGCTGAAAAGTGATTGTGGTTTTTTTTTGCACTATTATGGTTACTGAGATGACGCTGATTAGAATGGATTTTACTGATTTTTTTTAATTCGAGAAATTCGATAATTCGTGGCAGAAAAAATCAACGCAACGTTTGTCATGCTGTAAGCATCTCGCGCAAACCATGGAAAAACTGTATCAAGTATAACGTAAGATTATTTCAGGATGACAAGTTTGTGGTTACGTTGTGGCGAAAATTGATTGTGAGATTCCTCTAAGGTCGGAATGACATGATTGTGGAAGTGGTTTACGTGAGATCCTTTAACTTCGTTGAATCTTCGATTTCAGGATGACAAGTTTGTGGTGATTGGTTTGTGGTAATTGGCACGCAGATTTAAAGGATTGAAATGGATTTAACTGATTAATTTTAATTCGAGAAATTCGATAATTCGTGGCAGAAAAATTTACCATCAAGTTTGTGGTTACGTTATGCTGAAAAAGTAATTATGAAAACAAAAAGTTCTATAATAGACCCGATAGGAACGGCATCTCCCGATTTTTCATCGGGAATATAGTGGATAGCGGGACAACTCCTGTTTTGAAAACAAATTGTCTTCTTCTAAAAACTTTTCACCATTCACCATTCACCATTCACTATTCACCATTCACTATTCACTAAAATAACTATCTTTGCATTTCAAAACCCAAAATATGATTCCACACGAAACCATAGTTGCTTTGGCTACACCTTCTGGTGCGGGAGCGATTGCTATTATTAGATTATCAGGCGCTGATGCGATTGCCATTGCAGCTGAAGTATTTGAATCGATTTCGGGAAAAGACATTAGTAAGCAAAAAACGCATACGATACATTTAGGGCATATTGTGGATGGAACTAAGGTTTATGACCAGGTTTTACTTTCCATTTTTAAAGGTCCGAATTCGTATACGGGTGAAAATGTGGTGGAAATTTCATGTCACGGTTCTGTTTTTATTCAACAACAAATTATACAATTATTACTTCGTAAAGGTGCGAAAATGGCACAAGCTGGTGAATTCACCTTAAGAGCCTTTTTAAACGCTAAATTAGATTTATCGCAAGCAGAAGCTGTGGCTGACTTAATCTCGTCGGATAACGAAGCCAGTCACCAAATAGCGATGCAACAAATGCGTGGCGGATTCAGTAATGAAATTGCTAAGTTGCGTGAAGAATTATTAAACTTCGCTTCTTTAATTGAATTGGAATTAGATTTTGCAGAAGAAGACGTAGAATTTGCAGATAGAACCGCTTTTTACGAATTATTAACGCGAATTGAATTTGTGTTAAAACGATTAATTGACAGTTTTGCGGTGGGTAATGTGATTAAAAACGGAATTCCAGTTGCAATTGTGGGTGAACCAAATGTCGGGAAATCGACACTTTTGAACGCTTTATTAAACGAAGAACGCGCCATTGTTTCAGACATTGCTGGAACGACTCGTGATACCATTGAAGACGAATTAGTCATTGACGGAATTGGTTTCCGCTTTATTGATACGGCTGGAATTCGTGAAACAAAAGATGTGGTAGAAAGCATCGGAATTCAGAAAACCTTTGAAAAAATTGAACAAGCGCAAGTAGTTTTATATTTGTTTGAAAGTTTAAAGTTTCAGGTTTCAGGTTCGGAATACATTAATGAAATTGAAAAAGTTAAAAATAAATATCCGCTGAAAACTTTATTAGTGGTAATTAATAAAGTGGATTTATTAACGAATGACCAAATTTTAAACATTCAGCAACAACTTGAAACGTTAAACGTAAAACTTTTACCTATTTCTGCCAAACAAAAAACAGGAATTGACGAACTTAAAAATCAGTTGTTATCTTTCGTAAACACTGGTGCTTTACGTAATAATGAAACCATCGTAACCAACACACGTCATTACGATTCGTTATTAAAAGCATTAGAAGAAATTCAGAAAGTACGTTTTGGATTAGACAACAATATTTCTTCCGATTTTATGGCTATTGATATCCGACAAGCATTATTCCATTTTGGAGAAATTACAGGTCAAGTATCTAACGATGAGTTGCTTGGTAATATTTTTGCGAACTTTTGTATCGGGAAATAATTTAACTTTTCTTTAGTTTCCTTTGTGTTCTTTTGCTTGACTGTCAATAAATTAAGAGTATTTACGCTTGTTTTTGATTTCTCATATGTATACATTTGTTTCATCTAATGTACACCTTCAAACAAAAAAGGTGTAAAAATGTACACCTATGAAAATTACACTTAAAAAGAAAAAACTTAAAAATGATAAACTTAGTCTTTACCTTGAATACTACAAAGGTTCCCAACTTGATAAAGAGGGAAAGCGAATTCATATACGGGATTTTGAATATTTAAAACTTTATTTACATCAAAATCCTAAAACTGCTACTGAAAAGAAAGAGAATAAAGAAACTGAAATAACTGCTGAAAAAATCTTTTCTATTAGAAAAGCTGAATTTTTTCAGGGAAAATTTGATATTAAAAACACTTCAAAATCAAAGAGATGTTTTCTCGATTTTTTCATTGAAAAAGCCGAAGAAAAAATTAATTCACCTAAAAACTATGGTAATTGGACTGCTACTTTAGTGCATTTAAAAAAATGCATAAATCCAAATTTACAATTTGAAGAAATCGATGAGAATTTTATAAAAAAAGTTCGCAATTATTTTGACCAAGAAGCTAAAACAAAAAGTGATACCCCTTTATCATTAAACTCAAAATATTCATACTTCAACAAATTTAAAGCGTGCTTAAGAGCCGCTTTTGACGAAGGCTATCTATCAATCAACTATGCGTCAAAAGTAAAATCATTTGAACAAGCTGAAAGTCAAAGAGAATATTTAACACATCAAGAATTACAAGCTTTAGCTAGTACTAATTGCAAATATGAAATTGTAAAAAAAGCATTTATATTCTCTTGTTTATGTGGATTACGATGGTCTGATATAAATAAATTGGTTTGGTCTGAAGTGAGAGACGAAGATGATGATGTAAGCAAATTAAATTTTATTCAGCAAAAAATTGACGGTGTTGAATACTTATATATTTCAGCTCAAGCTCGAAGTCTCTTAGGAGAAAGGCAACTTCAGTCAGAAAGAGTTTTTAAAGGTTTAAAGTATAGCGCTACTTATAATAATGAAATTGTCAAATGGTGTAATAAAGCCGGAATTTCAAAACACATCACTTTCCACAGTGCCAGACACACAAATGCGGTTCAATTACTTGAAAATGGAGCCGATATTTATACGGTATCAAAACTATTGGGACATAGAGAAATAAGAACAACAGCTATTTACGCTAAGATCGTTGACAAAAAAATGAAAGAAGCTGCTAACTTAATTCCTGAATTAAAATTTTAAAAAATGAAAAAAATAATAAATCAAAACAGAATTTGGATAATCTCTTTATTACTAATTTTCATTATCCATATTTACTTTTTTTACTCAGACAATACCTTTTTAGCTTACTATATTTTATCTATAATTTTTATAAAATCTGTAATCTTAACCTACTTTATATCAAGGATAGTAAAGTTATACGTCAAGAACTTTATTTATTTCATGTTCAATTCAAGAAATAAATCTTATGATAAAATGGTTGAAAGACCAAGATTAGCTATACACATTACATTACTACCCATAATATTATCATCAATTTTATTTTTTGCTGATTCCTATTCCAAACTAAATGATAATTATAATACTGAATTTTTCAAACAAGTAATTCTTATTTTCTTATTTTTAATTTCTTCAAGAATATTGATTTTAAGTTGGTCAGAAAGTTTTAAAACAAAAATTATTCCTGAAATTGAAACCAAACTTGATGAAATAAATTATGATTTTAAAATTGATTTATCTAAAGTAGTTTTAGAAAAAACCTTTGACATACTAAAAGAAAATAATTTAATTAAAAACATAAACGACCTTGAAGCAATTCCAAATAAAGAAAAATTCATTGATATTCTTGTTTCTGGAAAATTACCTGAACAAAGGCTATTTAAATTAGAATTAGACAATATTCAAACAAAATACTTACACGAAAAAATACAGATGAATAGTAAATCATTTACATTAAATAAATTTTTGGCTATTTTCGGAAACAAAAACATTAGTGTTACTGCAAAATCAATTTCATCATCATCAAGTAAATCTGAATCAACTAGCCCAAAAAATATTGAAATTTTAAATCAACTTTTTTAATAGGTTAGCATTTTAAAAAATAAGGTTAACATTGTTAATCTATCAACTTTTAAAATTCTGTCCATCCTTTCCTTTGCTTTCATAATCTTAAAAAAAAGACAACAATGGAAAGCAACGATGTAATCTTAAAAAAGCTAAATCAATTAGAAATTTTAATTGTAAGCACAGCAAAACAAATTTTAACTGTAGAAGATTTAATTAACTACACTGGTTTCTCACGCAGTTATATTTACAAATTGGTTCATAAGAGCATAATCCCCTACTCTAAACCAAATGGTAAAACACTATTCTTTCAAAAGAATGAAATTGACGAATGGTTATTACAAAATAAATCAAGCTCAATATCTCAATTAGAGCAAAAAGCGAATAGTTACACTACAACTTTCAGAAAGTAAAAAAGCACAATTGAATTCGCCGTTCAATTGTGCTTATATTTTGTATATCTCTTTGTATATCTGCGTTGCAAATATACAATAATTCTTTTATTGTATGAAGAACAAATCACAAAATGTGCTGTATCAGTCTGATATAGCATCAAATACCATATTTGATAGAATTATCAAATACATCAATTCTAAATATAGAATTCGGTTCAATACTATTTCGTTAGACTATGAAATAAATATTAGCGGAAATGATAATTGGGAGTCGTTAAATCTTAATTCGCTCTTAATTGAGTTAACCAGGAATAACATAGAAACCAATTATAATAAGCTCGAAATTTTAATCAAATCTAACCTTATTGAACGATATGATCCTATCAAAGAATATTTTTTAGAGTTGCCAAAATGGAATAATCAAGTTGATTACATCAAAAAGCTTGCTTCTTATGTAAAAACTAATGATGATGAAGCATTTGCCTATCATTTGAAAAAATGGTTTGCGAGAGCGGTTATTTGTGCTTTTGAAAAAGATAAAATAAACAAACATTGTCTTGTTCTCGCAAATGGTGACCAACACGCTGGTAAATCAACCTATTTCCAAAAATTCATTCCAAAAAAGCTGTCTAATTACATTGCTGAAGATATAGGAACCGACAAGGATTCTAGGGTTAAGATGTGTAAGAACCTAATCATTAACCTGGAGGAATTATCTGTTATTGGAAAAACTGAAGTAAACTACTTGAAATCTCTAATCAGTAAGGTTTTCATTAACGAACGTCTTCCTTACGAACGCAGAGCTGAAAATCTACCTCGTATTTGCTCTTTTGTAGGCTCTACAAATATGGTTGATTTTCTTACTGATGAAACTGGTTCTGTTAGATGGATTATTTTCGATGTTATTGGAAGAATAGACTTCAATTATTCCAAAGAAATATTGATTGATGATGTTTGGTCACAAGCTTATTATTTGGCTTATCATGACAAAGACTTTGAACCGGAATTAACCCAGCAAGATATTATTGATAATGAAAAGAGAAATGAAAAATATACCAGTCTGACAATTGAGCAAGAAATGGTAATTAAATATTTCGAAAAAACGGATAATTTAAGCCATTTCAATACAGCAACCGAGATAATGACAAAACTAATTCCACTTGGATTAAAACTCAATAGAGAAAGAATTGGCAAAGCATTAAGTGGATTTAAATTTAGTAGAATTAAGCACCCACAAAAGCAAGTATACGGATATTTAGCAAAACCAAAATTTAATATTAGTCCTGTTGAAATAATGAATAATTAAAAAACCTACTTACCTAACTTACCTACTTACCAAAACCCATATAAATCAAGCCTTTTCTAAGGTAAGTATATATAAATTAACCTACCTATACTTACCTTAAATAATAGGTAACAAGGTAACCAATAGGTAATTTTAAAAATTATTGTAAACAATTGATTTTACTCATTTAGGTAAGTAGGTAGGCAAAATCGGTAAATACTTAGATAAAACTAAAAATGAATATAGAAAAAGCAAAGCAAATTCCACTAGAATTAGTGCTCGAAAAAATGAATTATGTACCATCAAAAACTAACGGATTTGATAAATTTTATTATAGCCCTTTTCGTGACGAAAGAACCGCATCTTTTAAGATTAATACTAAAATTAATATGTGGTACGATCATGGACTTCAGAAAGGCGGAAACATAATAGATTTTATTGCAATTAAATTCAATTATACGATTCCGGAAGTTTTAAAATTCTTAGAAAATTATTCAAATGAATCTATTTTTTCTTTTCAAAAGCAAAAAAATATTGTATCCAATTTTAGTGAATCTGAAAGTAAAGTAAACATAATTAAAGTAATTGAAATACAACATTTTGCTTTAAAACAATATTTAGAAAATAGAAAAATTTATCATTACGAAAATGAATCAAATTTAAAAGAGGTGCATTATGAAATAAATGGAAAAAAATATTTCGGAATTGGATTCCAAAATCGTAGCAATGGATTTGAAATTCGTTCCAAATATGCAAAAATTTGCATTGGAAAAAAAGACATTACTTTAATTGTAAAAGGTGATAAAAACAAAAAAAATATCCGAATATTTGAAGGTTTCACTGACTATATTTCTTTTAAACATTTAAAAAAAAAATCAAGTGATTATTTAATTCTTAATTCAATAGCAATGATAAATCGTTGTGATGAAATTTTATCAAACTATGATGAAATTGAGCTTTATTTTGATCAAGATGAAGCAGGTAGTTTATACACAAAATCAACTCTCGAAAAATTTAAAAATGCAAAAGATTGTAGGGAATTCTATAAGGACTTCAAAGACTTAAATGAATGGCTTATTAATACTCATTTATAAGGGTGGTTTAAGTTACGCAAGAAGAAATGGAGTTACACTCAATTTTGTAAGTAAATACGACATTAGTTTTTTGAATCTTACGGAAATAATACGGAAATATAACTTAATTAATTTATAATCAACAATTTAACAATACGGAAATGAAAAAAATGACACAAAATAAAGACATCCGTTTATCGGGAACTTTAGCAGACAGATGGGTAACATTACAAAATAGATTTGGTTACAAAACCAATATTCATTTAATTGAAGATATGATGTATTTTTTTGAAACAAATCCAGTAAATCCAAAACAAAGTTTTGGTGGACTTTTGAAAAAATTAGAAGATAAAATGATTGAATTTAATTCAGATAATAATAGAGTTATTGCAATTGTGCGTAACATTGAAAAGAATAAAATTGATTCAATCTATAGATATATAAGTGGAGAAGTTACGGGTGATTTAAGAGCAATAAAAAAGAGAATATTGCTTTCAGATGAGTTTAAAAAACCTACAGAAAATAATCATGAAATTCAAAAAGAGGCTGAAGATAAAGTTACAAAGTTGCTTACAGATAAATATGAAAAAAAACTAAATGATAGTAGAAATGAATACATGAACTTAAAAAAAGAACAGGATAATATTAGATTAGAAAATGCCAGAATTTTAAACAAACTTACTAAATTAAGTAAAATTTACTCTGTTGAAAAATCAACTTTTAGTTCAAAAAATAAAATTGTTTTCGAAATGAGTGAAAGTGAATTTTTAGAATTAATTTCTTTGAAATAATATTTTAAATTTATTTAAGCGGTAATTTTTTTGTAGTGTAAATTTTCAAAATGGATTTGTATTCTTGTTCTGAAATCTGAAAAAATATTGAAAATTTAGATTCATACAAATCAACGAAATATAATTTGAAATAGATAAGAATAAACATATTCAATTGATTGTCTGATTGATAATAAAGTAACATTTTTAAGAACTCAGCTTGAATATTATCAGGCTTATTTTTGAATTGTTTTTCAATTTCCATTGCGAAAAAAAACAATAATACATCATAACTATTTTTGTCGTCTAATATGGTATCAATGATTTCTCCTCTATCTTCATAGTCCAGGTTAAGTAATTGAATTTTAAATATGTCAATTAATTTTGAATTCAGGACTTCGTCAGTTGATGCACCAGTTTTGTTGCTCTCAATAAAATTTTTAGATAGATTTACAAGCCCTGGACTAAAGTCTGGACTATTAAAATCTTGAAACAATAAATAGTTTAGAATTTTTTGAAAAGCAGTTTTACTGCTTTTTTTTGTTGCTTTTTCTTTCATAAGTACCAAAAAAATGCGTGAAGCAATAGCCAACCGACACAGAGGTACTAGGAGACCCAACATCCAGAAGACTACGCCCACGCAAGTATTTTGCACAGGCGTAAGCCTATTAAATTTGGATGTTTTCAGAAGATTCCTAGTTTTCCGTGTTCCAACTTAACAGCTTACGCGATTAAAAATATTTTCTGGTGTAAAAATAGACAAAATAAAACACGTATAAAAACATTATTTTATTGATTGTCTTTGATTTCTTATGATTTCCTTTGTTACTATAATGTTGATAACTTATGTCAGAATTTACTCTTAAAAGTAAAATACTTTTCTAAATTTGAGAACTCCCCAATTGAATACGGTTTTCCGTAAAACCTGTATTAAAACTTATCCTACATTTACAATAAAAAATAAAATATAATGGCATTAAGCTGGAACGAAATTAAAGACAGAGCAGTTAAATTTTCTAAAGAATGGAAAGATACAACTAACGAAGAAGCTGATGCAAAACCCTTTTTAGACGCCTTTTTTGATGTTTTTGGAATTACTCGTAAAAAAATTGGAACCTTTGAGCATAGAGTAAAAAAACTATCAGATGCAGATGGTTATATCGATTTACTTTGGAAAGGAACTATTTTAGTTGAAATGAAAAGTCGAGGTAAAAACCTGGATAAAGCTTTTCAACAAGCTATCGACTACACACACGGATTAAAGCAAAATGAACTACCTAAATATGTATTAGTTTGTGATTTTCATATTTTCAGACTTTACGATACAGAAGAACAAACCACATTAGAATTCACTCTAGATGAATTGGTTTTGAATGTTCAAAGTTTTGGTTCTATTTTAGGGTATCAAAAGAAAACCTATAAAGAACAAGATCCAGCGAACGTTAAAGCTGCTGAATTGATGGGTAAACTTCACGACCGATTAGAAGAAATTGGATATGAAGGACATCCATTAGAAGTATATTTAGTTAGAATTTTATTTTGCTTGTTTGCAGAAGACACTACCATTTTTGAAAAACAACAATTTCAAGATTATATTGAAGATAGAACCGCTGAAGACGGAAGTGATTTAGCTTCTAAAATTCAAGAATTATTCCAGGTTTTAAATACAGCAAAAGACAAACGATTTAAAAACCTTGATGAGCAACTAAACGATTTTCCTTATGTTAATGGAAAATTATTTGAGGAAATATTACCAATGGCGAGTTTTGATAGTAAAATGCGCCAGGCCCTATTAGAATGTTGTTACATCGATTGGAGTAAAATATCACCAGCTATTTTTGGTTCAATGTTTCAAAGTGTTATGAATCCTAAAGAAAGACGAAACTTAGGAGCACATTATACTAGTGAAAGTAATATCTTAAAGCTAATTAAACCTTTGTTTTTAGATGAACTTTGGGCAGATTTTGAAACTATAAAAGGAAACAAAAACAAGCTTCCTGAATTCCATAAAAAAATTAGTCAATTAAAATTCTTAGACCCAGCTTGCGGTTGTGGTAACTTCTTGGTTATTACCTATAGAGAATTACGTTTATTAGAGTTAGAAATATTAAGAGCCCAATATAAAAACCAGTATGTAACAGAAATTGAAAGTATTATTTGGTTGAATGTTGATATGATGTGCGGAATTGAATATGAAGAATTTCCAGCCCGTATTGCCGAAGTAGCTATGTGGTTAATTGACCATCAAATGAACATGCAAATTAGCAATGAATTTGGACAATATTTTGCTCGTTTACCATTAAAAAAATCTGCTAAAATAGTTCATGGTAATGCATTAGAAGTTAATTGGGAAGAAGTAGTTTCAAAAAATGATTTATCTTATATTATTGGTAATCCACCATTCATTGGAAAAAAAGAACAGAAACCTGAGCAGAAAGTTGATATGGAAAAACTTTTTTCAGATGTAAAAGGTGCTGGAGTTTTAGATTATGTCGCTGCATGGTATTTAAAAGCAGCTCAATATATAGAAAACACAAAAATAAGCACTGCATTTGTATCAACTAATTCAATTGTTCAAGGTGAACAAGTTGGTCTTTTATGGAATTTGTTATTTAATAAATATCACATTAAAATTCATTTTGCACATCGAACTTTTAATTGGAGAAATGAAGCAAAAGGAAATGCAGCTGTTCATTGTGTTATTATTGGTTTTGGAAATTTTGATATCACTTCTAAAAAAATATTTGAATACGAAGACATAAAAGGAGTACCTCATGAAATTAAGGTAAAAAACATAAATCCTTTTTTAGTTGAAGGTAAAGATATTACTGTACAAAATAGAAAAAAGCCAATTTGTAATGTTCCTGAAATCATTTATGGAAGTTTCGCTTTAGATGATGGTAATTTTACATTATCGGAAGAAGAAAAGAATTCTATATTAATTCAAAACAATAATTCTGAAAAACTAATTAGGCCTTTTATTGGTGGTAGAGAATTATTACATTCGGAAAAAAGATATTGTCTTTGGTTATTAAATGCTGATCCAATTGATATAAAAAATAATAGCATCATTAAAACCAAAGTTGATTTAGTAAAAAAATGGAGAGAAAACAGTAACAGAACAAACACAAAAAAACTAGCTCAAACACCTTCTATTTTTGCAGAGATTAGACAACCAAATACAGATTATTTAGCTTTTCCAACTGTTTCTTCTGAAAATAGAAAATATATTCCAATTGCCTTTTTAAGTCCAAATGTAATTGCTTCGAACCAATTGTATGTATTACCAAATGCTAATTCATATTATTTCGGAATTTTAACTTCACTAATGCACATGGCATGGGTAAAATCTGTTGGAGGAAGATTGAAAAGTGACTTTAGATATTCTGCGAGTATTATATATAATAACTACCCTTGGCCAGAAAATCCATCTGAAAAACAAATAAAAACTATTGAAGAAAAAGCACAAAATGTTTTAGACGTTAGAGCTTCTTTTCCTAATAGTTCATTAGCAGACTTGTATAGTCCATTAACCATGCCTCCTACTCTAGTTAAAGCTCATAACGAATTAGACAAAGCCGTTGATACAGCGTACAGTAAACAAGCATTTACTAGCGAAGCAAAACGCATGGAATTTTTGTTTGAGTTGTATGAAAAATATACTGCTGGGTTGTTTGTTAAGGAGAAGAAGGGGAAGAAGTAACCAAGTGTATATAAAAAAACAATATTTTGAAAAAAATTATATTTTACCTGTCAAATAGATTCATATTAGCCATAGCTTTTACGTTATTATTTTTCATAATTCATTACTTCTATACATCAAGTGTATTACCAAGCACTAACACAAAAGATACTTGGTTTTATTCTGGATTATTATTGCTTTTGTTCTCTATAATTTTTGTTGAACCATTTTATACATCTCCTAAAAATATTATTACAAATACAATACCTCTGCTAATCTCGTACATAGCAATTAAAAACGATTTTAAGGATAGTTCTGTATGGTATTATACCTTTTGGTTTGTGTTTTTATGCTTTTTATTAGCATTAATTTCTTTAGCATTGCATGATACTAATGAAAGTTCTGAATCCACAAAAAACAAAATTGCGGAAAAAATCAGGACAATAGTTTCAATAATTGCTACTGGAAAAATAATATATTCTTTAGTGTTTATTTCTATAATTTTTTTATATAAATATGACTTAGATAAAGAATTTGGAGTAAATTATTTTTTTGTAATGATTATTTTGTGGGGATTAATATTGATAATAAACCCGAAATCATTGCATAGTAAATTAACTATGGAATTTACTAAAAAAGACATTAATCAAATTGGAAGTATTTTTAGTATTCAATCAAATAATATGTATTTGGTGAAATTATTTGAAGATAAAAACGACATTCAAAAGTTTGATTTAGTAAAGTTTAAAGAATCTTCTCAAAACAAGAATAATTTAATTAATCAGGGATTTGTTTTTGATACATATAAGTTGAATTCAGAAAAATGGGCAAAAATATTATGCTTAGATTCAAGTATTGAAAATAAAAAGTATGAAAAAAACATAGTATATAAGTTATCTTCAAATGATTTAAAACTTCATAATGAAACGATAGATATAAATAATTTTGTAGGTGTTATTGTTGAAGGTAGTAAAATCGGTAATATTAAGTTTGAATATTCAAAGAAAAACAACAATATTCAAGAAGGTGATTTAATTGAGCTTCAATCGCAAGAAAAAAAGATTTTTTATCAGATTGTTGGAGGTTTTACAGAATACGAAAAACTGGAAAACAAAAATGAATCAGGATTTATTATTGGTGATGCAATTCAACTAGGTATTTGGAATGAAATAAATTCTTCATTTGAAAAATTTGGTTGGATTCCAGAAATTAATACGCCAATATTTTTAGCTGAAACCAAGGATTATCAAGTAGAAGAAATTACTTATCCCGAATTTAAACTCGGAAATATTCCAAACACTTCCTTACCTTCAATAATTAATTTAGAAGAAGCAGTAAGTCATCATACTGCTTTATTAGGAATAACAGGTTCTGGAAAATCTTTTCTTGCCCGAGAAATTATTAATTCATTAAACGACAGTGGCACAAATGTTATTTGCATTGATTTCACAGGAGAATGGAAAAGAAGTATGGATTTACAATCTTTAAACAGAAAAAATTTAGATGATTTTCTTAAACCTGAAAATAAACAAATTGGTTTAGTTGAACTTCCAACTATGAGTAATACTGTTGCGGTAATTGAATCAACAGAATCTTTTATTAGTACAATTTTCAATAAAGCAAAAGAAGCATATGAAGCTGGTAATCCAATGAAAATTTGTTTAGTCCTTGAAGAAGCTCATACAATAATACCTGAAGCGAATTTTCTTGGCGTAAATGATTTTAATAGCAAGGCGGTTGTTAATAAAATGGGGCAAGTTGCTTTACAAGGTAGAAAATATGGAGTTGGACTTTTTGTTATAGCCCAGAGAACAGCCAATGTTTCTAAAACTGTTTTGACTCAATGTAATACAATAATTTGTTTTCAAGCATTTGATGAAACAAGTTTTAC
Organism: Flavobacterium facile; assembly: GCF_036321945.1. Taxonomy (NCBI): domain Bacteria; kingdom Pseudomonadati; phylum Bacteroidota; class Flavobacteriia; order Flavobacteriales; family Flavobacteriaceae; genus Flavobacterium; species Flavobacterium facile. Next base: position 169,396 of record NZ_JAZAYT010000033.1, on the reverse strand, counting down.
TTTTTTAGGAAATTATATTGGAAAAGATTTAGTACAAGCTTTACCAAATTTAAAAAAATATCATGCTATTGTTACTGGAAAGGCTATCAAGTCTAATATACCTATGATAGTTGATTTAGAAAGAAAATAAATCTATCTACAATTATGGCAGAATATAAAATTTCAATAAACCAATTAGCTACTTTTTCAAAGGTTACAGATGCCCGTAAAAGAGCAATTGTTAAGCAACAGAAAAATCCACCATTAATATTAGTGGGAAGATATGTTATGGCAAAGGCTAGAATAAAAAAAGCTATTGGTAATGGAGGTGATATGATTCCTGTTTTGGAAGGAATTGAAGAATTGAAACAAAGAAATCCAGATACACCATGGAAAAAAAATGACAAAACTGTTTCAATTGATGCCATGGAGCGTTATATAAAAATGAGTTTGCCTAATATTTTGAAAGATAATAAATATGAAATACTTCCAAAGCAAAAAATTAGATCGTTTTTTGTTTCAGAAGTTGAAATACTTGTTTCACCAGATTTAATTATTAAAGTACAAATTGGGGATAAATGGTTTTTAGGTGGTTTAAAACTTCATGTTTCTAAATCAGAACTTTTTGACAGAGATCAATCAAAGTATGTAGCAACTTGTATTTATCAATACCTTGACTTAATTTTTGAAGATGATGAAATAATAGTTCTACCTGAATTATGTTTTTCACTTGATGTTTTTGCTAATAGTATAATTTCTGCTCCAAAAAAAATCGAAAAAACATTAGAAGAAATTGAAAGCATGTGTTTAGAAATAAAAAAGATTTGGCCTAATGTTTAAAGAATTTAATAATTGCATGAAAAATTCATATGAAATTAAAAGAAGATTTTCTTTCTATTAGAGAAGAAATGAAAGTAAAAAAGTAAAAGGATTAAATGCAAAAATTAACAAAACAGTTAAAGAAATAGACCAAACGGTTTTTAAATTGTATGGATTAAGTAATGATAAAAAATATATAATTGAAATTAAAAAAAAATGAAATTAAAAGAACTCTATAAACACAGAACAGATTTTACAATAATTGGACTTACTGGAAGAACTGGCTCTGGATGCTCACAAATTTCAGATTTATTAAGTAAAGATTTTAATAATTTAAGTAAAGGTCTTAGAGATGCTGAAAGTTTTTCTGACCCAGTATTTAAAAGAAAGTTTGAAATTACAAAGAATTATTTATCTCATGGAAATAATTGGCAACAATATGATATTATTGAGTATAAAAAAGTTTTATTATTATATATAATAAAAAAAACAGGAAGTAATTTCTTAAAAATCAGTAATCTATTAAATAAATATTATAGGGAGTCTAGAGTTGAAGATAATAAAGAATTAGTTAAAAAAAAGTTTGCTGATTTAGAAATAGTTTTTACAAAGTATAAAACTTTATTGGTAGAAATAGATGAGCTAGTTAGTTTTGAAAAAATAAAAAAAAGTGAAAGTTTACTCATATTGAATAACATTTTTTTTGGCGAAAAATTTATTGAATTTACAAATGATTTCATGTATGTTCTTGAAGCTGATGGAAACTATTTTAGGAGAACATGTTTATTACATTCTATTTCTTGCAATATTAGAATGTCAAAAAAATCTGCTATTGACAATAATACTGATCCAAATAATGTATATACAATTGCTGAGTTAATAAATAAAATAATAAAGGCAAGAAAAAAATTCAATGATTTAGAAAATAAATCAACAAAAATTGCAATCGATTCACTTAGAAATTCATTAGAGATTACTTTTTTTAAAGAGCGCTATTCTGCATTTTATATGATTGCAACTAAAGATATTATTGAGAATTCAAGGGAACGATTAGATGAAAGATTTCTTAAAAAAATCCCTAATGATAATGAGCGTTTTGAATTAATAGAAAAATTAATCGATTTAGATGAAACTGAATACAAAAACAAAGATTTTTCAAAAGGGATATTTACTTCACCTAATGTTGAAAATTGTATTCAAAAAAGTGATTACCATATTTTTAATTTGAAAGTTGATCAAATAGATACTTTCGTTAAATTGTTTGAAATAGAAAATGGTGCAAATTTGATTGAAAAAGAAAAAATTGCAAATACATTTTTGACAAGAGAAGAGCAATTGATGAAACTTATTTCGTTAATTTATCAGCCAGGCTTAATAACTCCGAGTGCTAGTGAAAGAAATATGCAGATAGCTTACACAGCAAAATTGAATTCAGGTTGTATATCAAGACAAGTAGGTGCAGTTATTACTGATAAAAATTTTGTAGCAAAATCCATAGGTTGGAATGATGTTGCTAAAGGTCATACACCTTGTAATTTAAGAAATGTAGAGGACTATTTTAGTGACAACATCAAAGATAGCGTTCATTATAGTGAATTTGAAAAAGGAAACCCAACAAGTACATCAGATTATAAATATAAAAATAGCACTGTCTCTAATTTTAAAGAAGCGATTATTGATTATTTTGAAAAAGATTATAAAGCTAAAAAAGAGGAACTAAATGGAAAAAATTGTTCTTTTTGTTTTAAATCAATTCATAATCATTATGAAGGAGAATCAAATCAAGTCCATACAAGGTCTTTACATGCTGAAGAAAATGCTATGCTCCAATTAACAAAATCAGGTGGATTAGGAGTTGAACATGGAATACTTTTTACAACTGCAAGTCCTTGTGAATTATGTTCAAAAAAAGCTTATCAATTAGGAATTAGAATTATTTTTTACATTGACCCCTATCCAGGCATTGCCGTAGATCAAATTCTTCATGGTGGTAGAATTAAACCAATATTATTTCCTTTTTCAGGTGCAATTGGAAATTCTTACCATAGATTATATGAGCCATACTTATCTCAAAAAGATGAAATAACTATGTCTTTAGAAATGAATGATAAAAACATAAATATAAATCAATTTAAAAATATCTTAAAGAAAATTTATCCAAAATATGAACATATTAAAGATATTAAATCAATAGAAGATGTTCAAATGATTATAGACCAAGGGCTTTCACAGTTTGTTAATAACGAAGGAGAAGCTGAGAATTTATAAATCCTAATCAAAAAGTTAAGAAGATGATTATTCAGTTAAAACAATAAGATAATGGAGTTAAAAGATTTTAGAAAATTTGTAAATGAAAGCTCAATCAAAGATAAATTGAGAGGTATAAAAATGGTTTTAAACTACTCACACCTTGATTCAAAAATTGAATTGGAGGGAATTGAATCCATTTATAAATTTACACTTACTCAAGTTAAAGGATGGAATCAATATGAAAATATCCCAGAGTATTTAAGGAATTCTAAAACTTTTTTTGAATCATTTAAATCAAATGTTATAAGATTAACAGATTATTTTAGTGAAAACAATCTTCAGCAGTTTGATTACCAATGGAATAATTTAAATTCTAATTTTTCTGGTGAAAAGTATCAAAATCAATATTATATTTTTTTGTATGATTCTGCAGAAACTGATTTTATAATTAAATTAAACAATAAAGATAAATATTTGGTTCAAGGAGCAATTGATTATTTAACTAACAATACAGTTAGTTTAAATAGTAATAATAGAGAATATTTAACTGGAATTTTATTTAGCTATGAGTTTAAAAATCAAACCGAAAGCGAAATACATCACAGAAGAAATAATGAGAAAATTAGTTTAGCAAAAATTAGAGAAAAGTATAATGAGTATATAGTTGAAGCTGAACAACAATTAAATGGTTACATAACTGATGCTAAAGATAATTTAACCAATCATTTTGAAACAGTTAACAAACTAAAGGAAGATAAAAATTCCGCCTATGAAGAATGGTTTAATGGGATTCAAATAGGATTTGATAGATTCTTCAAAGATTCTAAAGATAGTATAGAGTCAAATGAAGATTTATATCGAGAAAAATTAAGATTAGAAGCTCCGGCTGAATATTGGAAAAAGAGAGGTAAAGTATTAAAAAGTGACGGACAAAAATTTTTGATTTGGTTAATAATATTGATTGTTTTTGCAGCAAATGGTTTATTTATTTTATTATTCCAAATACCAGATGGTATGTTGCTAAAAGTATTTGAAGATAAAGTAACAGCTATAAAATGGTCTATTATATTAGTTACGATGGTATCATTATTAGCTTATGGAATAAAGATACTCGCTAGGCTTACGTTTAGTTCTTATCATTTATCAAGAGATGCTGAAGAAAGAGAACAGTTAACACATTTTTATTTAGCCTTAAAACAAGACACTAGTGTTACTGATAATGATAGACAATTAATATTACAATCACTTTTTAGTAGAGCTGATTCTGGTTTGCTAAAAGAAGATTCATCACCAACAATGCCAACATCAGGAATAATTGACAGATTAAAACAATAATGGAAAATTTATATAAATTAAAAGAAGAGTTTCTTTCTATTTGGAGTGAAGAGAAAGTAAAACAAATGACTCTTGAAGAATACACAAATCTAGAAAAAGATAATTCATTTTGCTATTGGCTTGAAAGCAAGTCTACAACTTTGGGTGGATTTGGAGGTGGTTCGTCTTATAAGTTTGGAATTTACAAAAGAAGTAATATAAGCAAGTCAGTAGATGCAGATAATAGAAAAACTGATGGAGTTTATGCTTGGTTTATTAAGTATGGCGAAACTAAAGAAGAAGCTTTTCAATCAATAAAAAATATCATTTTAGAAATTATTGATGCTGTAAATAAAAACAATCTTGAAAAAATTGATGAATTAAATTTAGGAGATGCTTATAAATGGAAAATTGCTTTTTTATATAGTGATTTTAGCGTATTAAATATCTTTAAGTATGAAGCTTTAAAATTTCTTTCCATAAAAAACGGTTTTAATTTTTATAAAAAAACCCCTACTTCTGTGTTTCAAAAGTTTCTTTTGAATTTAAAAAAGAGTGATGAAGACTATTTTGCTTTTTCTCATAAACTTTGGAGAGATTATGAAAATGGAAATAATTTAGAAATTTCTATAGCAAATAAAAGAAAGCTATTATTTATTAATTGGTTAAAATTAAATGACTTAAGTATAGAAATTGCTGATGAATTAGAAGAGCTATCTGAAAAGGTATTATTAAATGGGGATTTTAATATTTTTATTTATGATTGTTTGGAATTTTTCGACGTATATCAACTTCAATTTTATGAACCTATAAGTGAAAATTGGGACAGTCTTTATAAATACTATTATCATTTTTCTACAGAACAAATTAAAAATGAAACAGGTATTGATTTATCAATTAAATATGCCTTAGTTAAAGTAACAGATAGTAATGAATTAAATTATTTTATTGAAAATGGAATTTGGAACAATAAGTTAAGGAGAAACACTTATGAATCTTATTTAAATAAATTTACTTCTGGGAATAAAATAGCAATAATAGATTACATAAACGGAAACCCAATTATTAATGCTACAGGAACTATAATAAACTATTCTGTAAGTGGGAGAATTAGTCAATTTAAGGTCAATTGGGATTTAAGTAATGTTAATTTTCCAGTTAATCTATTAAGACATCCTGGTACATTAGATTTTTTTGAAATAGAACCTGGAATTTATATTGATGGATTTAACGATATTAAGAATGTATTTTACAACAATAATAATTTACCAAAAATGACACAACCACTCAATCAAATTTTATTTGGTGCACCTGGAACAGGAAAAACATATACAACTAAGAAATTAGCTGTTGAGATTATTGATGGTAAAGATTATAAAGATAAGGATAGAGATTTCATTACTGATAGATATAATACATTGTTTAAGGCTGAACAAATCAATTTTACAACCTTTCATCAAAGTATTAGTTATGAGGATTTTGTTGAAGGTATAAAGCCTGTTTTAAAATCTGATGTTGAAAATGACGAAGATGATGAAAAAGAAAAAAAGGAAGTATCAATTGAATACGAAATCAAAAATGGAATCTTTAAAAAAATGTGCCAACTTGCTGAAGGTGTAACAGCTAAAGTTGAAGTCATAGATAATTTTGATTTTCAAAATAAGGATTTCTACAAAATGAGCTTAGGTGGAAAACACAGATTAGAAAAACACAATTGGAGCATTAAAAACAATTTAATCTTTCTTGGTTGGGGTGGTGATAAAGATTTTACTGAGCTAAATAAAATTAAGGATTGGAAATTATTTCGTGATAAATTTAAAAAAGATTTTCCTGATTTAGTTAAAGAAACGAAATATGTAATTCAAGCAGTTTATATTTTCCAAAAAATGAAAATTGGAGATATCGTTGTCATTTCTAAAGGAAATAAAATTATTGATGCAATTGGAATTATAGAAAGTGAATATTTCTATGATGATACTAAAGAGATTGATAATTATCAATTTAGAAAAGTAAAATGGTTAGCAACTAATATGAATTCTACAACTGATATTTTTATACGTAAAGAAATATCACAACAAACCATTTATCAATTTTATAATGATGATGTTAAAATTGAAGCTTTTAATGAAAACTTCAAAAAAGAAACTAAAATTGAAGAACCAAAAAAATATGTATTAGTTATTGATGAAATAAATAGAGGTAATGTTTCTTCTATTTTTGGAGAATTAATTACGCTACTTGAAAAAGATAAAAGAAAAGGAGTTTTAAAGCCAAATAAAGAAACTTTAGTCGTTGACTTACCTTATTCTAATGATAAATTTTCTGTACCTGATAATTTACACATTATTGGAACAATGAATACTGCCGACCGAAGCGTAGAAGCTTTAGATACAGCTTTAAGGAGAAGATTTTCATTTATTGAAATGCCTTCAAAACCTGAATTGTTAATTTCTGAACATATTTCAAAAGGAATAATTACTGATTCTGAAGGAAAAGAAATTAATTTAATTTCAATACTAACAAATATTAATGAGAGAATCGAACTTTTAATTGATAAAGACCATCAAATAGGACATTCATTTTTTATAAATACAAATTCTTTTGATGAATTAAAATTGGTTTTTAAGGATAGTATTATTCCATTGTTAGAAGAATATTTCTTTGGAGACTTTGGTAAAATTGGATTGGTTATTGGTGGCGAATTTATAAAACATAAAGATACTAAACCAAAATTTCCTAGTAATTTTAAATATGGTGAGGATAACGATATAAGCACATTTACTGATAAAATTGTTTACGAATTCACATCATTTGATAATTGGACAGCTAAAACATTTACCTCAATTTATGAGTAACACAAAACCTATTCAAGTATTTGAATACCAAAAATTAAAAATTGGTGAATTTGGTTTTTCTAAAAATCAATTTGATGCTATGGTGCGTTTTAATGAAAAAAATCAAAATAAATACTTTACAATAGTTCATAAAGGAATTCTTTTTAATAGTTATGTTGGAGTAATTCAAATTGGTGGTTTGACCATTGAAATACTTCCAAAAGCTGATAAAAATGATAATCCCGATAAAGGAACTTGGCAAAGTGTATTACTTCAAATGCTTAAAGTTTGTAAACACATAAATATCGATAATGTTTCAGAAACTAATTTAAAGAAAAAATATAATTCGATCCTGGACATTTATTTTGAAATGTATCTTAATGAAATTGAAATTCTAATAAAGAAAGGATTAATTAAAAAATATAGAAGAGTTCAAAGTAATCAATTAGCTTTAAAGGGTAAACTTGTTTTTACACATAACATTCAAAAAAACGTAATTCATAAAGAACGCTTCTATTGTGAGCATCAAGTTTATGACAAAGACCATTTAATTCATCAAATATTATTCAAAGGATTAATCATTTTAAAGGATTTACTGAATAATGAATTTAAAGATAAATTAAACAGACTATTATTTCAGTTTCAAGATTATCAAGAAGTTAATATTAATAAAAGCCATTTTGATAAAGTAATATTAAATAGAAATTCGGTATCTTATAGCAGAGCTTTAGATATTGCTAAAATGATTATTTTAAATTATTCACCTAATTTGAATTCAGGTAATGACAATATGCTAACGTTGTTATTTGATATGAATAAGTTATGGGAAGAATACATTTATAGAATATTACAAAAGCATAAAAAGGAAGGTTATAGTGTGTCTTACCAAAACTCTGATAAATTTTGGGAACATAAAACAATTAGACCTGATATTGTAATTACTTCGGATGATAATCAAACTTTTGTAATTGATACAAAATGGAAAATAATAGACACTAAAAAACCATCTGATGATGATTTAAAGCAAATGTTTACTTATAATCTTCATTGGAAAGCAGAAAAAAGTATGTTATTATATCCTAAAGTAAATCAAGAAGATACCAAATTTGGTAAATTCCATTATAATGGACTGGAAAAAAAATGTAAATTAGGTTTTGTTGAAATACTTGAAGATACTGTATTAAAAGACGCTAGTGTTATAAGTGAATCAATTTTTCAAAAGTTGATTTAAATATAATTAAATAATTTTACTCTTTTACATTCCATCCATTACTTCAAATTAATGAAACTTTGATTATATTTCAAAACACTATTTTCATTAATATTAAAATAACGATTTCACTTTGATAAACTGTTTATCAAATTTTAAATTATGTCTTTAAATAATGGAGTTTCCAAAAAACAATATCATCAGCGATTGGCTACAAGAAAATGGTAATCCAGAAATCGCTAAACTAGTAGAGAAAAATTCAGCAATTGCTAATAAAATTCACGCAATATTAGAAGAACGTGGATTAGAAGTAGTTGATTTAGCAAGTATGTTGAATAAGAAGCCATCTGAAATAAGTAAATGGCTCACAGGTACACATAATTTTACGACTAAAACAATTAGTGAAATTGAAATAATTTTAGGTGAAGATATTATATATATCTATTAAACGATTTTGCTTTGGAAATACTTTTTGCATTTGATTAAACAACTAAACTTCTTCCATTAATTTAATAGTTACAGCACCAACCAAATTACCTCCAACAACTATTAATTGAGAAAAGTAATCATTAGGGGCGCAATTAGTATTTTGTAATAATCCATCTAACATTGTGCCTTCAGGAAGTAATCCATCAAAAAAAGGTGGAAATGAATTATAGCTATACTTTTTTTGACTTATAGGCATAGTTAAAGAAACTGGCTCACTTTCATAATTATTATCATATTCAAAATAATATTCAGCTGGAGAAACTTCAGTCAGCACCCCTGCTCTATTGTTGTGGACATAAACGATTGCCTTTCTCATAATTATATTTTTAGCCGAAATTAAATATTTTTACCTTATAAATAACAAAACAATAAGCTCAATACATATTGAAGTTTTAAAATCAGAAAAAACGTTATTATTTTACTGCCATAGCGGTAAAAAACAACGTTTTAATAAAAGTTTGCGGTGAATAAATCCTCTAATCACCGCATAATTTGCGGTGATTATTTAGTTTTCAAAACTCTGGCAACATTTTTGCGTTATGTAAACAAAAATGTTTACATTTGTATTATGAAAACCTATTTAGAAAAATATAAAGGAATACATCCTGGAATTATTTTGGATCGCGAATTTAAAAAAAGAGCGCTCCAACAACGTCCTTTTGCCTTGTCTATAGGTGAACATCCTCAAACACTTAATGCAATCACAAAAGGCAAAAGAAAACTAAATACAGCGTTGGCTTTAAAGATTGAAGAAAGACTTGGTCTAGAAGAAGGAACTTTAGCACTACTTCAAACCTATTTTGATATAAATGAAGAGAAAAGTAAATTAAAACAAATCTCTCCTAGCCTATCTAAATTAAGAAAATCATTATTTTGGGATACAGATATTAATAAAATAGACTGGTCAAAACAGTATAGAGCTGTTATTCAACGCATATTTGAAAGAGGCAATGAAACCGAAAGAAAAGAAATTATTCGTTTCTATGGACAAGAAAAAATCAAAATAGCTTTAAATCAAAATAACTTACCTTACACTATCTACAATAAGTAAAATGATATATTACAATACTGTAAACGAACTACTTAAAAGTAGTTTATTAAAATTAATGGCAGCCGAGGAATTTTCTCAATTCAGATTGGTTGGTGGAACTGCATTAAGTTTACAAATAGGACATAGAGAATCCATTGATATTGATTTATTTAGTGATGTAGAATATGGTACATTAAATTTTAATGAGATTGAAAACTTTTTGAAAAACAATTTTGAATATGTTGATTTTTTAGATGTTCCGCCTGCAATGGGAAAGGCATATTTTATTGGAGAAGACAAAGACAATACAGTAAAATTAGATATATTTTATACTGATACTTATATTCAACCATTTATAGAAGAAGATGGTATAAGAATGGCTACCATTGAGGAAATTATTGCTATGAAAGTAGATGTTATTCAAAGAGGTGGTCGAAAAAAAGACTTCTGGGATTTACACGATTTATTGGACTCTTACAACATCACGCAAATGATAGAATTTCATGAGCAACGCTATCCATATACTCATGATAAAGATTTGATTATTCAAAATTTCACTAATTTTGACCAAGCAGATGATGATTTTGACCCAATTTGCTACAAAGGAAAATACTGGGAGTTCATTAAAGAGGATTTTGAAGAAATAATAAAAAATAATTTTTAACTATTATTTATCTAATTTTTTAACACCCAGAGTACACCTCTACCCTCTTCAACCCTTACCAATAAAGAGAAGTTAGATATTGTATCGGGAAATAAAACAGGAACGCAGATGTAGCGGATTTCTTTATAATTGTATTGTGGTGATGGATTTCACGCAGATTTAAAAGATAAAAAGGATTTTTTATACGCAGAGTTTGTCATGATGAAATCGAAGATTCAACGAAGTTAAAGCATCTCACGCAAACCACTTCCACAATCTTGGTCGTAAATCGTAAATCGTAATTTTCTAAACATATAAGTCATATAAGTTTTTTTTAAACACATAGAAAATGATTTAGTTTGTGAGTAAAGGCGCTTCGCTCAAAATAGTTCACATAGCTATGCGCAAAGTTTGTCATTACGACCTTAGGAGGAATCTCATAATCCACTTCCGCAAACCACTTCCACAAACTTGGTCGTAAATCGTAAATCAAAAATCAAAAACCCACTTCCACAATCTTGTCATGCTGTAAGCATCTTACACAAACCACTTCAACAATCTTGGTCGTAAATCACAAATCGTAAATCGTAAATTTCAAATTGTAAATCCAAATCATAAACCTAGCTTTTTTAAAAGCATTTTTTCTTGTGCTTGTAAAAATTCTAATTCTAATTGATACTTAGTTACCACACCTCAATTGTTTTTTCTCAAATCTGATGCTGCTCTACCTTCAATTAGTTCTAAAAGATCATCTGGTGTTTCCCCTTTTTTAGTGGCTTCATTTTCTAAATACTGCATGAGATGTATAGCCGACATATTCGCCTGATACTTGCGCTCCGCCATTTCAAGTTTTTTACTCACTTCGGTTTGAAAGTATTTATTCTCTCTTAGCAAATGCTCCAATACTTTTTTCTGTTGTTCCGCTTGCGATTTCAATATTTCCGCACTACACGACTTCAACCTTTCTTCTTTTAGAAACTGAAACATGGGTACGAGTGATAACAGGGCTGAAACTGGCAATTCTCTTTTCCCTGTTTCATACATGGCTAATTGTCCTTTACTTACCTTTAAAAGCATCGCCAATTCTTCTTGTTTCAGGCCTAATAGCTTACTTACTGTTTTTCCCTTTTGCATACCATTTAGTTTTAGATAAAATTTCCAAATCAAAAATGCCGCCAAATTTCTTGTTATTTTATTTTTGAAGAAAAAAAATAATAACGGATTGTGTTATTTTATTATTGAAACGAGAAAAAATAACAGGTTTTGTTATTTTATTTTTGGAAGTGAGAAAAAATAACGGAGGTGAAAATCTGATAGAAATAACTATTGTTACAACCATTTTAAATTTGTAAGTTTGAGAAATATACTACAATTAAAATCTTTTAAAAGAAAAAGCTCAAAAAATGATAAATGTCACTTGTGCAATAATTTATTTCAATGATAAAATTTTAGTCACTCAACGAAGCGAAAAAATGAAATTACCTTTGAAATGGGAATTTCCTGGAGGAAAACTAGAAGAAGATGAGAGTGAAATAGATTGTATAAAAAGAGAAATAAGAGAAGAAATAAACATTGAAATTAAAGTTTTAGAAAAATTATCAAATAGTATTTATGATTATGGAACTTTTAAAATTAATTTAATTCCTTTTATTTCAACCTATGTTTCGGGCGAAATTATTTTGTCTGAACATAGGGATTATAAAATAATTGACAAATCAGAATTATTAGGTTTAGATTGGGCGGAAGCTGATTTGCCAATTGTTGAAGAATTATTAAAATTTGAGCTATGAACCAAGGATTATACGAAGAATTAGTAACAAAACTAATTAACCATAAATTAAACGAATTAGATAAAGATACGTTTCAAGTAAAGAAAACTCCAATAGATAAAGCTGAAGCCGCTCTAATATTATCACAGCATATTGGTAAAACAATAAAACATGCTTTTACTTTAATCAAAGGCGATGATATTATAGAAACTCAAATTGAGATTGCTAACAAAATAATTTTATTTTTAAAAGAAGAATTAAAAAAAGAAGAATTCGAAGATGATTTAATTGAAACTGAAGGTAAAATTTTAAAAGCCGTTTTTACAAAAGTTGATTCACATTTTACTGATTTAGATTTACACTTAAAAGAGATTACACCTTATACTAGATTAATTCATAGTGAACTGTTTACAGGCGGAAATTCAGGAACAACATTAGAAAGTGAATTAAGAAAAGAAATATTATCTTCTGATAAAATAGACTTACTAGTTTCATTTATTAAGTGGAAAGGAATTAGGATTCTTGAACGTGAATTGAGAGACTTTACAGAAAGAGGTGGAAAACTTAGAGTAATAACTACCACTTACATTGGAGCAACCGATGCAAAAGCAGTTGAGTTTTTAGCATCTTTAAAAAATACAGAAGTAAAAGTTTCTTATAATACTGGAAATGAAAGACTTCATGCAAAAGCTTATTTATTTCAAAGAAATACAGGTTTTCATACAGGTTATATTGGATCATCAAATTTTTCTCGTTCAGCATTAACTGATGGTTTAGAGTGGAATTTAAAAATAACTACTAAAGAAGTTGGTCATATAATTGATAAATTCAAAAAAACTTTTGAAGCCTATTGGCAAAATTCTGAATTTGAATTATATGATAAAAATATTCATTCCGTAAAATTAGCAGACGCTTTAAAACAAGGGAAGTTTTCAAAAGAATATACTTTTACAACTTCTTATTTTGACATCAAACCCTTTCATTATCAAAATGAAATACTTGAAAAATTAGAAGTTGAAAGAATAGTTCACAATAGACATAAAAATCTTTTAGTCGCTGCAACAGGAACAGGAAAAACCGTTATTTCAGCTTTTGATTATAAAAATTTCAGGAAGAACAACAAATCTTCAAAATTGTTATTTGTTGCGCATAGAAAAGAAATTTTACAACAAGCACAAGCAACATTTAGAGGAGTTTTAAAAGATAATAACTTTGGCAATTTATGGGTTGATGGATTAGAACCTGGTTCGAATGAGTATGTTTTTGCATCAGTTCAAACTTTAAATAATAGACTTAAAGAAATTAAAATTTCGCCAGAATACTACGATTTCATTATCATTGACGAAGTCCATCATATTTCTGCATCAACTTACAGGCCTATATTAAATTATTTTCAACCAAAAGTATTGCTTGGACTAACAGCGACACCAGAAAGAATGGACGGTGAAAATATATTAGAAGATTTTTGCAATCGTATTGCTGCCGAAATAAGACTTCCTGAAGCATTAAATAAAAAATTGCTAAGTCCTTTTCAGTATTTTGGAATTACTGACAGTATCGATTTAAAAAAAGTAAGATGGGAAAAAGGAAAATATGTAGCAAGTGAATTAACAAGTTTGTATACTAAAAATGACATAAGAGTTGGTGAAATAATTTCTAATCTTCACAAATACACGAATGATATACATGATGTTCGTGCAATTGGATTTTGTGTAACAATTGAACATGCTACTTTTATGGCTGAAAAATTCAACTTGGCTGGTTTAAAAGCAGAATATTTGAGTTCGAAAAATTCAAATATGCGTGATGAAATCAGAGAAAAATTCAGAAAAAAAGAATTTAATTATTTATTCGTAGTTGATATTTTTAATGAAGGTGTTGATATTCCAGAAATAGATACGGTTTTGTTTTTAAGACCAACAGAAAGTTTAACCGTTTTTCTTCAACAATTAGGTCGTGGATTGCGTTTGGCTGAAGGAAAAGATTGTTTAACTGTCCTAGATTTTGTTGGAAATTCAAGACCAGAATATGATTTTGAAAGTAAATTTAGAGCTTTAATTGGAAAAACATCTACTTCTGTTCAAAAAGAAATTGAAGATGATTTTCCACATCTACCTTTAGGATGTTCAATTGTTTTAGAGAAAAAAACAAAAGAAACTATTCTTGAAAACATCAGAAAAGCTACAAATTTAAATATTAATCAGCTAATAACTAAAATAAGAAATTTTCAACATCAGACTACTCTACCATTAACTTTAACTAATTTTATTGAATTAAACCATATTTCAATAGAAACTATTTATAAAAAAGGAACTTGGTCAAGATTATGTCAATTAGCAGGTGTAATTGAAGATTTTGATAGTATAAATGAAAAACAAATTTTATCTGCTATTAGTAAAAAGTGGCTCTCAACAAGCTCTACTAGTTATTTTAATTTTATTTTAAAGATTGCTAAACAAAATTTCAATATAAAAATTAATGATTTTCATGAAAATGAAAAAATAATGTTGTTAATGCTACATTATGATGTTTGGCAAAACGCAGGAGGTTTTAATTCATTAGAAGAAAGCATCAATTCAATTGGTAAAAATAAAATATTGGTAACTGAAGTAATTGAAGTATTAGAACTTTTAATTGAAAGGGTTGATTTCAAAGAAATAGATATTCAATTGCCATACAAACAACCATTAAAAGTTCATGCCAGATATACAAGAGATCAAATCTTATCTGCTTTTGGATTAAGTACCTTTAATAGAAAATCACCAAGTCGTGAAGGTGTTGCTGAAAATGTAGATTTAAATACAGAATTACTTTTCATTAATTTAATTAAATCTGAGGAAAATTTTTCTCCAACAACTATGTATGACGATTATGCAATTAGCGAAACTTTGTTTCATTGGCAAAGTCAAAATTCTGCACGTCCTGACTATGGAAAAGGATTAACATACGTTAATCATCAAGAAAATGATAAAAAAATATTGCTTTTTGTTAGAGAAAAAGCAAATGATGAAAAAGGAAACACAATGGGCTATGTTTTTATAGGAGAAGGGAATTTCAAAGAAAATGAAGGTTCAAAACCTATGAATATCAAATGGGAATTAAATGAACCTTTGCCAAATTATTTATGGAATGAATCTGCAAAATTATCTATTGGATAGTTAAAAAAAACAAGCCGATTAAACTTCTTAATCGGCTCATTTATTTAAAACTTAGTCATCCTCCTCATCAGATTCGAAAGCATCAAAATCATCAAAGTTAATTGGGTCTTGGTAGTCATTTGGATTGGGTGGAATCGCACCTTTTGGATTAAACAATTCCCATTCGTCCCAAAAGTAATTAGTTGTATCAAAATTGGCTACCCAATCGATAAACAACAATCGAAATTCCTCAATTTCTTGTCGAATTAAAGGAATGTAATTTTTGTCTTTAAAATTGTCAAACATCCTCAAACTGCCCACTTGCACGTACAAATCCATAGCCGCTTTTCTAATCAAGGCCGCATTTTGCATTCTGATACTGTATAAATCACCACCTTCTGCACCTATGATTTTCGCACAAATTAGCATGGCGTCACTGGTCATAAAGTGTTTGGTATCGTTTAAATAGTCGTCGTCTTCTGGCAAAATAGCAACTAAACTTTCTACCAATTGAAAAATATGTTCGGCTTTTTTATAAATAGGTAAATTTTCTTCTCTTTGACTTCTCATCTCTAATCCGTTTTAAATCCTCGGCTTATTCAAACCTCTATCATATAAAACTATACTTCCAGCAATAGAAACATTTAAACTTTTCTCCGAATTAAATTTGACTAAATGATGGCATTTTTCCATGGCTTTCTTGGTCATACCATGATCCTCGGCACCTAATAAATACACACAACGTTGTGGATGATGAAAGGTTTCTAAATCCACCGCGGAATCGTCTAATTCCACACCAACTAATCGCGCACCTTTTGGTAAGTGTTCGTAAAAGGCTTCAAAAGTATCGTAATGAAAATACGGAATCATCTTTACGGCATTATGCGTATCGCAAGCTTGTTTGGCGTAACGTTTTCCAATGGTAAAAATAAAACTCGCTCCAAAATTTTGAGCCGTACGCCAAAGCATACCTAAATTTTCAGGAGTTTTACCGTTTTGTATGCCTATTCCAAAGTATTCGTTTATAAAATTATCGTTCATGTTTTGGGTGATAAGTACTTTTAACCGCAAAGTTCGCAAGGATTTTCGCAAAGTTCGCAAAGGTTTAAATTTCGTAAATTACACTTGTTTCTTTCTACTTTTTACTTGGCTCTTTTTACTTTTTACTTGGCTCTTTTTACTTTTTACTTGGCTCTTCTAAACCTAAAAGCTTTACAAAAAACTAAATTAATCGTTGCATTTCTTTTTTATTGGTAATCGTAATTTTTTTACCTTGTAAAGTAATAAATCCTTCTTTATTAAATTCTGATAATAATCTAATGCAACTTTCTGTAGCGGTTCCAATCATTCCAGCAATTTCTTCACGAGACAATTGAATTTTCAAACTGCCATCTTCGTGTATACCAAAGTCAGTTTCTAGTTTCAATAAAGTTTCTGCTAAACGTTGTTTTACGGTTTTTTGTGCCAAATTCACCATGTTATCATCGGCGTCTTTTAAATCACCACAAACCGATTTCATCATGTTTAAGGAAAACTGATTGTTCTCATTAAAAAACTGTAAAATTTCTTGTTTTGGAATATAACAAACCTGCATGTCTTCAATGGCAACGGCACTTAAATTAGTAGATTCTTCGCTAATTAACGAACGCTGACCCAACAATTCTCCTTTTTTAACCAATTTTACAATTTGGTCTTTTCCATTGTCACTAAGTTTCGACAATTTACAAACGCCATCTTTAATACAATAAATACCGTTTAAAGAATCGCCTTCATCAAAAATAGTCTCGCCTTTTTTAACGGTATAAGAAGTTTTACAATCTGCTATTCTAATTAATTCGTCCTTGTTTAATGCTTTTAAAGCACTAAACTCTCTTACTATACATTGTTCACATTTACCCATTTAGACAAAATTAATTGATGTTGGTACAAATTTACGAAATTGTATGACAAATATCATATTTTACTTATAAACAAAATTTAACCTTTGTTCTAGGTAAAATGAGCATTATTATGGATATTAAAAATTGTTTTCATTGTGGTAAAGAACATACCGCAAAGGAGGAAATACAATTTGACGCAAAATCATTCTGTTGTGTAGGATGCAAAACAGTGTATGAAATTTTTAGTCAAAACGATTTAACGTGTTATTACGATTTTCAATCGGCTCCAGGAGCAACACCATTAGAAATTAAAGGCAAATATGATTTTTTAGATGATGAGAAAATTCAATCCAAATTATTGGAATTTCAAGAAAATGCAACACACATTGTTTCCTTGTACATACCACATATTCACTGTAGCTCATGTATTTGGATTCTGGAAAATTTACAGAAACTTCAAAAGGGAATAAGCACTTCGCAAGTTAATTTTACGCAGAAAAAAGTCAGAATTACGTATAATGCGGAAATTACTTCACTTAAAGAAATTGTGTATTTATTATCTTCAATTGGGTACGAACCGTATATCAGTTTAGAAAATTACGAAACCGGCAAAAAAGAAATCGACAGAAGTTTAATTTACAAACTTGGAATTGCCTTTTTCTGTTTCGGAAACATCATGCTTTTATCGTTTCCAGAATATTTTGAAGTGGACGAATTTTGGATCAACAAATACCGAAATTTCTTTAGAACTTTAATCTTCTTTTTATCGTTACCCTCGTTTTTATATTCGGCAAGCGGCTATTATATTTCTGCTTATAAAAGTATCAAATCGAAAATGTTAAACATTGATATTCCTATTGCTTTAGGAATTATTGTGATGTTTGTACGAAGTGTGATTGATATTACTTTCGATTACGGACAAGGATTTTTCGACAGCTTAACAGGTTTAGTTTTCTTCATGTTATTAGGGAAATTATTCCAACAAAAAACGTACGATTTCTTATCTTTTGAACGCGATTATAAATCGTATTTTCCAATTGCAGTAACCAAAATTAATCCAGAAGGAAACGAAGAACCTTGTCAGATTTACGACATTAAAAAAGGCGACCGATTAATCATTCGTAACCAAGAATTAATTCCAGTAGATGGGATTCTAATTTCCCCAAAAACGTCTTTAGATTATAGTTTTGTAACAGGTGAAGCCATTCCTATTGAGAAAAAATCGGGAGATAAAGTCTACGCAGGTGGAAAACAAATGGGCGGAATTATTGAAATGGAAGTCTTATTTTCGGTTTCACAAAGTTATTTAACCCAATTGTGGAGCAACGACGTTTTCCAGAAGAAAATAGATCAAAAACACAAATCGATTACAGATAAAGTCAGTCAGTACTTCACTCCTGCTCTATTGTTATTAGCTTTTGGTTCCCTTATTTTTTGGTTGTTTATTGATGCGTATGTAGCTTTTAATGTATTCACAGCGGTGTTAATTGTAGCTTGTCCGTGTGCCTTGGCTTTAACTGCACCTTTTACTTTAGGAAATGTGTTGCGAATTATGGGTAGCCATAAATTGTACCTCAAAAACGCCCAAGTTATTGAACAAATGGCCAAAGTAGATACGATAGTTTTTGATAAAACAGGTACGATTACTTCTTCGTTAAAATCGAACATTGAATATGTGGGTGAAACGTTAACTCAAATTGAATTTGCAAAAATTAAAAGCATTGTTAGAAATTCAAATCATCCGTTAAGTCGAAAATTATACGAATTCTTACCACAATCTCAATTAGCAGAAATTGCAACTTATGAAGAAATTGTAGGTAAAGGCATGTTGGCCACCATTGAAAACGTGTCTTATAAAATTGGTTCGTTACACTTATTAGAAAAACAAGAAGATTCGGAACAAGATAAAAGCACAAAAGTACATATCGAAATAAACCAAGTGTATAAAGGGTATTTTGTATTCAACCACCAATATAGAGAAGGTTTACACGATTTGTTTTACCAACTAAATTCAAAAAATTATCAAACGATTGTGCTTTCTGGAGATAATGATGGAGAAAAGTCGTATCTTGAAACAGTTTTACCAGAAGCTACACTATTAGTTTTCAATCAGAAACCTGAACAAAAACTACAATATATTGAAGCACTTCAAAAAGAAGGTAAAAATGTAATGATGGTTGGCGATGGTTTAAACGATGCTGGAGCCTTAGCACAAAGTAACATTGGAATTGCACTTTCAGAAAATGTAAATGTATTTTCTCCTGCTTGTGATGGTATTATGGATGCGTCGCAATTTCAAAAACTATTCCATTATATCCAGTATTCTAAAAATGCGATGAAAACAATCTATATGAGTTTTGGTTTGTCTTTATTATACAATGCGGTCGGATTAACTTTTGCCTTAACTGGTGAACTTTCTCCTTTATTTGCCGCGATTATTATGCCCATGAGCGCTATTACAATTGTGAGTTTCGTAACCATATTGAGTAAGTTTTATGGGAAGAGAATTAAGGGATAAGGCAGAAGGCAGAAGTGAAAAGGGACAAGTAAGTTGTTTGAGAAATTTTAGTTCAAACTTCAATCTTCCAGCTTCCAACTTCCAGCTTTAAAAAAAATAAATCCAATACATGACAAATGTCATATTTATTGAAGCAGCACTAATCTAACTTTGTTTAAAACTTATAGAGGTATGAGTATCATATATTTTCTTATAACCATTAGCATTTTAATTGCCATTGTGTTCTTAATTACATTCATTTTAGCCGTAAGAAACGGACAATTTGATGATGATTATACACCTTCTGTGCGTATGCTATTTGACGATGAATTGAAAAAAACTAAAACTAAAACTAAATAAATAATCAGTAATTATGGAAATGCAACAATTTCGTTATGATAATAAAATCGTTCGTAATTTTATTTATGCATCACTACTTTTTGGAGTAGTAGGAATGTCGGTAGGATTGCTTGTAGCGTTCTTTTATCTTTTTCCAAACTTAACAGACGGAATTCCGTGGTTAAGTTATGGTAGACTAAGACCTTTACACACCAATGCAGTAATTTTTGCTTTCGTTGGAAATGCAGTTTTTGCAGGAGTGTATTACTCTTTACAACGTTTACTAAAAGCCAGAATGTATAGCGACTTTTTAAGTCAAGTGAACTTCTGGGGATGGCAACTTATTATTTTAGGTGCCGCTATCACCCTACCAATGGGAATTACCACTTCAAAAGAATATGCCGAATTAGAATGGCCTTTTGATATTGCTATTGCTTTAGTTTGGGTAGCGTTTGGTATCAACATGATTGGAACGATTATTAAAAGAAGAGAACGCCATATTTATGTTGCGATTTGGTTTTACATTGCCACTTTTGTTGCCGTAGCCTTATTACATATTGTAAACAGTATTGCGATTCCGGTTTCTTTAACAAAAAGTTATTCAGTATATGCTGGAGTACAAGATGCCTTAGTACAGTGGTGGTACGGACATAATGCCGTTGCGTTTTTCTTAACTACGCCATTCTTAGGTTTGATGTATTATTTCTTACCAAAAGCAGCAAACAGACCCGTATATTCTTATAGATTATCAATTATCCACTTTTGGTCGTTAATTTTCTTATACATCTGGGCAGGACCTCATCACTTATTGTATTCAACATTACCAGATTGGGCACAAAACTTAGGAGTAGTATTCTCAATTATGCTAATCGCTCCATCTTGGGGAGGTATGATTAATGGTTTATTAACTTTAAGAGGTGCTTGGGACAAAGTAAGAACGGATGCCGTTTTAAAATTCTTCGTAGTGGGGGTTACAGGATACGGAATGGCCACTTTTGAAGGACCAATGTTATCTCTTAAAAATGTAAATGCAATTGCGCACTTTACAGACTGGATCGTTGCTCACGTTCACGTTGGAGCTTTAGCATGGAATGGTTTCATGACTTTCGGTATGATTTATTGGATCATCCCACGTATTACGAAAACAAAATTATATTCTGAAAAATTAGCCAATTTGCATTTCTGGATTGGAACATTAGGTATCATTTTATATGCTTTACCAATGTATGTAGCTGGTTTTGTACAATCATTAATGTGGAAACAATTTAATGAAGACGGAACGTTAGTTTACGGTCAATTTATGGATACAGTAGTTGAAATTATGCCGATGTATGCTATGCGTACGGTTGGAGGAATTTTATACTTAGCCGGAGTTTTAGTTGGAGTATATAACGTAATCAAAACCGTAAAACAAGGTTCACCAGTTGCAGATGAAGAAGCAGAAGCAGCAGCCTTACCAGTTATCGCGTCAAGCCGATTAAGAAATGAAAAAGTACACGCTTGGTTAGAACGTAAACCAGTTCAATTTACCATATTAACTGTTTTAGCGGTTTCTATTGGAGGTTTAATTCAAATTGTTCCGATGTTAATTGTAAAATCTAATATCGCAACTATTACAAGTGTAAAACCATACAAGCCATTAGAATTAGAAGGAAGAGATTTATATATCCGTGAAGGTTGTAACAACTGTCACTCACAATTGGTTCGTCCGTTTAGAAGTGAAGTAAAACGTTACGGAGAATATTCTAAATCTGGAGAATATGTTTACGATCATCCACATTTATGGGGTTCAAAAAGAACAGGTCCAGATTTAATGAGAGTTGGTGGAAAATATCCTCACAGTTGGCACTTTAGTCACATGTGGAATCCGCAAGCGACTACAACAGGTTCTATCATGCCAGCGTACAAATGGATGTTTGATAATAAGAAAATGAAACATGACGACATTCAGAAAAAAATGAGTGTGATGAAAATTTTAGGAGTTCCGTATACAGATAAAGATATCGCCAATGCCTTTACAAGTATCGAAAAACAAGCGCTTGAAATTGAAAAAGGTTTAGAAACAGATCCAAATTTCTCTAAATCATATGCAGCAAGTAAAGAAAAAGCAAAACTTACAGGTGAAAAATTTGTTCAAATGAAAGACAGAGAAATCGTAGCCTTAATTGCTTACTTACAACGTTTAGGAACTGATATTAAAGTTAAAAAATAAGAAGATGTTAAAATTTGTCAAACACAATATGGAAGGTATTAATGGGGTAGAAATTTACCCTATAATATCTCTAGTAATTTTCTTTATCATATTTGTTTCTTATATGATTTATGCATTATCATACAGCAAAGAACAAGTGAAAATTATGAGTGAATTACCTTTTAACGATAACTAAAAATTCAAGATAATGAGAAAATATATTCCAGTATACGTTAGGTTTCCATTTTTTTATGCAATGGTTTTTGCTTTAACAGAATACTTTATTGATTCTGGTGACAGACCCGCTTTTGTAAAATATCCGATTGTACCCATAATTCATATATTATTAATATTTATATTTATTACAGTTGAAGTAATTCTTAATGCCGTTGATAATGTTTCGTATCAATTACTAACAGAAGAAGCTAAAGAAAAATTTGATATTGAAAATGCAAAACCATTTACTCAAACTGAGTTTTACAAAAAATGGATGTTCAAAGTTTCGGCCTTAACACCAATTGAAAACGAAAAAAATATTGAATTAGAACACGATTATGATGGTATTAAAGAATTAGATAACGGTTTACCACCATGGTTTACAGGGTTGTTTTATGCTACAATTGTATTTGCTTTAGTGTATTTAGTTCGTTTCCATATTGTTGGAGATTATACACAAGCTGAAGAATATGTGATTGAAAATACTTTAGCAGAGAAAAAAGTAGAAGAATACAACAAAACGGCACCTGATTTAATGAATAAAGAAAAAGTTACATTATTAACTGATGCTGCAGCTGTTGCGGAAGGAAAAGCTATTTTCACAACTAATTGTGTCTTATGTCATAAAGCTGATGGTGGTGGTGCGATTGGACCCAACTTAACAGATCAAAATTGGATTTTAGGTGGCGGAATTAAAAATTTATTCAACACAATTACCGAAGGTGGCCGTCCAGGAAAAGGAATGGTAGCGTGGAAAGAAAGTTTAAAACCTACTGAAATTCAAAAAGTGGCGAGTTATGTATTATCTCTTCAAGGAACAAAACCTGCAGGTGGAAAAGCACCAGAAGGTGATGTTTGGAAAGAAGAGGGTGCTGCAAAACCAACTACAGCTGATGTAGCCGTTACTGATACCATAGCAAAAAAATAAATAACAACAGTTTGGTTGTGATATCATTACACCCAAATTTGTTCCAGCAGAAATGCTAAATATAAAATGTGATGTCAAATATAGAAGACGATAGTTTCAGAGATTCCATCGGAACCATAAACGAAAAAGGAAAAAGAAAATTCATTTTTCCTAAAAAACCTCAGGGTAAGTTTTATGAGAGAAGAAAATTAGTAAGTTATGTTTTATTACTTCTTTTATTATCAAGTCCGTTTATAAAAATAAATGGCAATCAGTTCTTATTATTTAATGTTTTAGATCGCAGATTCAATATTTTCGGAATGCCCTTTTGGCCACAAGACTTTTATTTAGTGGTGGTTTTAATGATTACAGGAGTGGTTGGTTTAACTTTATTCACCGTAGCATTTGGTCGTGTCTTCTGTGGTTGGTTCTGTCCGCAAACTATTTTTATGGAAATGGTTTTCAGACGAATTGAGTACTGGATAGATGGCGATAGAGGTGCACAAATAAAATTAGACAACCAAGAATGGAATGCGGAAAAAATAAGAAAACGCGCCCTGAAATGGACGGTGTTTTTAATCATTTCATTTGTCATTGCGAATGTATTCTTAGCCTATTTAGTAGGAAGTGACACGTTAGAAGCCATGATTATCGAAGGTCCGTTAAGTAACGTGAAAACCTTAATCGTGTTGTCCATTTTTACAGGTATTTTCTATTTCGTATTCACCTGGTTTAGAGAACAAGTTTGTATTATCGCTTGTCCTTACGGAAGATTGCAAGGTGTTTTGCTAGACAACAAATCTATTGTTGTGGCTTACGATTATGTTCGTGGAGAAAACGAAAACGGAAGAGCCAAAATTAAAAAAAATGAAGACCGACAAGCGTTGAAATTCGGTGATTGTATCGATTGCCATCAATGTGTAAATGTTTGTCCAACCGGAATTGATATTCGTCACGGTACGCAATTAGAATGTACGAATTGCACCGCATGTATGGACGAATGCGATTTAATGATGGAAAAAGTAAACTTGCCAAAAGGGTTAATTCGCTATGCTAGTGAAGTGGAAATTACCAAAAAGGAAAAGTTCCAACTTTCTACCAGAATGAAAGGGTATATTGCGGTTTTAGTCATCTTAACCACAGTAATGATTTCTATGATTTTATTACGAACAGAAGTCGATACCAAAATATTACGATTATCAGGTCAGTTGTATGAAGAAAAAGGGAAAAACATCAGTAATGTGTACACGTATCGAATTATTAATAAAACGAACGATAATTTAAAAAACATCACGTTTAAGTTAATCAATCCGAAGCAAGGAACGCTGAAATTAGTTGGAAATCCTACCCTTCACGTGGAAAAAGCAAGCGCAGCAACAGGAACTTTATTTGTTGAAATTCCTAGTGTTTTGTTAGAAACCGACAATACAAAAATAAATATAGAAGTGCATCAAGGTGATAAAGTGATTCAAACCATCTCTACAAATTTCCTTGGTCCAAGAACGTTTAATTAAAAATTTACAAAAATGAAATTCAATTGGGGAACAGGAGTAGTCATAGGTTTTGGAAGTTTTATGACTTTTATACTATTTTTTGTGTTTTTAGTACAATCGAACTCAAAATACGATAACGAATTAGTCGCTGACGATTACTACAAACAAGAAAGTAAAGTGCAAAGTGATATTGAAAGTCAAACCCTTTCTAACGCTTTAAAAACGAAATTAAAAATTGAAAAAACAGCCGAAGGCTTACAAATTGTTTTCCCTGCTGATATCGATTATAAAAAAATAAATGGAACTATTTCCCTATACAGACCGTCAAACCAAAAGTTGGATTTTGAAACGAAAATTTCTTTATCAAGTCCAATAATGCTCATACCTAAACATAAATTGGTGGGCGGTCTTTGGGAAATATCTATCAACTGGAAAGTGGATGAGTTGGCTTATCTAAACAAAGAAACGGTCTATTTTTGATTTACGATTTGGGATTTACGTTTTACGATTTGATTTCTTAAAGACTTCGACAAGCTCAGTCTGACATTAGGATACACTATTTACTTTTCACTAATTACTAATCACTATTCACTAAAACAATGCTTTATTCTGCACTTCTTTTCGGATTAATAAGTAGTTTGCACTGCGTAGGTATGTGCGGGCCAATTGCTTTGATGATTCCTGTGGATAAAGACAATGCCGTGAAAAAATGGTTGCAAATTAGTACTTATCAAATAGGTAGAGTAACCGCTTATACTTCATTAGGAGTGATTTTTGGATTTTTAGGAGCTGGATTTTTCTTAGCCGGATTCCAACAACAATTATCCATTGCAGTAGGTGTAATGATGATCTTAATTGCCATACTTCCTGAGAAGAAATTAGCACAGTACAATTTCTCCAAACCGATTTATAAAATAATTTCTAATGTCAAAACCCAATTAGGACTCCAATTCAAAAAGAAAAGCTACAAATCGTTGTTTTTAATTGGTTTGTTCAATGGGTATTTACCTTGCGGAATGGTGTATGTGGCACTGTTCGGAGCCATGGCTATGAACAATGTCTTTTTAGGAAGTTTATATATGACTTTATTCGGATTAGGTACGATTCCTTTAATGATGGTTTTGGTGAATTTCTTAAAAACCACTCAGTTTTCTTATTATTCTCAATTTCAAAAAATAATTCCCATACTGATTATTTGTATTGGAATTCTATTTGTTTTGAGAGGTTTCGGATTAAATATTCCTTATATATCTCCAAGTACGATGCATTTGCATATTCAGTCGGAAGTAAATTGCCATTAATTTGTTGCCACAAAGACGCGAAGTTTTTTTCTTGCAACAAAGACACAAAGGCACAAAGTTTTTTTTGCACGCAGATTGAAAAGATTAAAAGGATTTTGGATTGCGTATAGTTTGTCGTCCTGAAAGTATCTCACGCATTCCACTTCTACAATCTTACCCTCAAACTTGTCATGCTGAAAGCATCTCACGCAAACTACTTCCTCAATGTTTAACCAAAAAGTACTTAACGTAAATCCCAAATCGTAAATCCCAAATTATTAACCACATAGTTTTATGTTGGATTGCGGATAAAGACGCTTCGCTCAAAATAGTTCACTTAAGTTGGGTACGCGGATGTAGCGGATTGTTTTTTATGTTGGATTGTGGTGAGGGATTATCGCGGATTTATTCCCCTCTTCTAGAGGGGTGCCCGTAGGGCGGGGTGTTTTATTTACAATTTACTTCTACAATCTTACCCTCAAACTTGTCATCCTGAAAGGATCTCACGCAAACCACTTCCGCAATGTTTAACCATAAAGAACTTCCCGTAAATCCCAAATCGTAAATCCCAAATCGTAAATCGTAAATATTAAATCGTCATAGAAAACAATTCCGTTTGTGGCGCAGCTCTTTTCAATCTTAAATCGAAAGCCATACAAATGTTTCTTACATACGCTTTTCCTAAATCGGTAACCGTAAGTTTTTTATCTTGAATGATTAATAAACCGTCTTGTTGCATTTCTTCCAGACTTTCTAAAACCTCATATATTTCTGGAAAAAATAAAGAATCTGAATCCCAAGAAGTTTCAAAATGACACATTAAATTTAAAATGTGTTGACGGATAATTAAATCTTCTTCAGTTAAATGATGCCCTCTGAAAACGGGTAATTTATTCGCATTAATTTTTACATAATACGCATCTAAAGATTTTTCATTCTGAGCAAAACTATTCCAACTATCGCTAATGGAAGAAACACCTAAACCAATCATTACATCCGTTTTGGAAGCGGTGTAACCCATGAAATTTCTGTGTAAGGTTTTGTTGTTAAAAGCCAAATACATTTCATCTGTTGGTAAGGCAAAATGGTCCATTCCAATTTCTAAATAACCGATTTCTAAAAGCATTTTCTTTCCTAATTCGTACAGTTGTCGTTTGGCATCGCTTTGAGGAATATCTTCATCGTTAAAACCACGTTGCCCATTTCCTTTTAACCAAGGCACGTGTGCATAACTGTAAAACGAAATTCTGTCAGGTAAAAGTGAATTGGTTTTTAAAATAGTATCTTCTACATCTTCTAATGTCTGAAATGGCAATCCGTAAATTAAATCGTGACCAATAGAAGTATAACCAACTTCTTTCGCTAATAAAGTCACTTTCGAAACATTATGAAACGATTGCATTCTGTGAATGGCTTCTTGCACTTTCGGACTATAATCTTGCACACCAAAACTCACTCTTCTAAAACCTAAATTATATAAGGTTTGTAAATGTTCTTTTGTAGTATTGTTGGGATGTCCTTCAAAACTGAAGATATGATTTTCTGCTTTATTTGCGGTTTCGAAAATGCCATTAATTAATAAAGTCAAATTTTCTGTAGAGAAGAATGTCGGCGTTCCACCACCTAAATGGATTTCTTTAATATTCGGTTTTCTAGAAAACAAATTGCAATACATACGCCATTCTTTAATCACAGCTTGAATGTAAGGCAATTCCACTTCATGACGCTTGGTAATTCGTTTGTTACAACCACAAAATGTACACAAACTTTCGCAAAAAGGTAAGTGAATATACAAACTAATTCCGTCGGTTTGATTGCTCACTTTAAAGGTTTCTTTTACATCCTGTATCCATTGTTGTTCGGTGAATTTTTCTTCATTCCAAAACGGAACTGTTGGGTAACTGGTGTAACGAGGTCCAGGAACATTATATTTTTGAATTAAAGACGTCATAACTTTAGAATTTATGTCAAAATTATATCGTTTCGTAGAATTAAATTATGATAATTGTCATACGAAGATTTTTTTTCTTTAGCACTACTCTATTTTTGGCTACAAAAATTTTTGGCACAGTTTTTAGTAAGTAAATTCATATCACCTAATCATAAAAATTTGTTAATGGCGCACAATTACTTTTTACTTATTAACCAACCATTAAACACAAATTATTATGAACAGAAAATTCAAAACTGGAGGCGCAATCCTGCTTCTAACTTTAGCAATCGCTTGTAGCAAAAAAGCAGAAGAAAACATTACAAAAATGGATTTAGAAGCTGTTGTAGATAGCAGTTCAGTCGCTGACGACATGAGTTCCTCCGCAGCAGTGGAAGACAAAAATTCCAAACGAAAATTTATTAGAACCGCCGATGCTCGTTTTAAAGTGAAAGATGTTGCGCAATCGACCTACAAAATTGAGAATGTAACTAAGAATTGTGGTGGATTTGTAACGCTTTCCGAATTAAGAAGTTCGATTACAGAAAACGATGAAACTCAAGTTAGTCAAGATAGTTTATTGAAAACAACACGTTACGAAGTGAACAACACCATGTCTTTACGTGTACCAAATGTAAAATTAGACACACTATTGAGAAGTTTAGCCAAAGAAGTTCAGTTTTTAGATTATCGTGTCATTAAAGCGGACGATGTGAATTTACAACTCTTAGCCAACGAATTATCTCAAAAAAGAAATGTCAATACTTCAAAAAGATTAGAAACGGCTATCGATAAAAAAGGGAATAAACTAAAAGAAATTAATGAAGCTGAAGCGAATTTAGCCTCGAAAAAAGAAAATTCAGATTCGTCATATATCAATAACTTATCGTTAAAAGATCAAGTGAATTTTTCAACTGTAACATTAGAATTATACCAAAACGAACAACTAAAATACGAATTGGTAGCCAACGAAAAAAACATAAATGCTTACCGACCAAATTTAGGTTTACAAATTTGGGAAAGCATCAAAACAGGCTGGTTTGTTTTTGAAGGAATTGTGGCGTTTTTAGTCCAACTTTGGCCAATAGTTTTCTTCGGATTTTTAGCTTGGTTAGGATTCAAAAAATGGAAAACGATTAAGAAAATCGCTTAAATTTATACCATAAAAAAAGGTTGTCTAAAAACAAAACTGTCTTTCTGAATTTATTTCAGAATCTCAAAAAAACTAATTTTAGTATTAATAAGAATCTGAAACAAGTTCAGATTGACAGAATAATAGTCTTTCAGACAACCTTTAACTTATTTTAACCTTCTACCTCAGCATTCAATTTACTATTTTTATAACTGAAAGTAAAATAAATGACCAATCCAATTACCAACCAAACTCCAAACCACATCCAGTTAGAAACCGCCATTCCTGTTAGTAAATAACAACAAGAAATTAAGCCTAATAATGGAATTAAAGATAAGTTTTTAGTGAAAGACACAAATGTCATTACGATACAAACGATTAAGAAAACTAACATTGGAATATTTGTCGCTAATTTTTCACCTGTAGAAAAATCAAACACATTCGTAAAGAAATCTGGCACATATCTTAAAATTAAAACTACAGCTGCTACAACAAGAACTGGGAAAATAAATTTAGAATTCACATACGGAATTCTGAATTTTCCTTTGGTTTCACGTTCTGCAATTTCTTCTTCACTTTGTGGAGAAAGCATTAAAACACCACCACAAACCAACACGAATGCAAATAAAGTTCCGATACTTGTAAAATCTAATACGAAGTTTTCATCTGTAAAGAAGATTGGAATTCCAACCACTAAACCAGTTACAAGCGTTGCGTAACTTGGTGTTTTATATTTCGGGTGAATTCTAGAAAAACGTTTCGGCATTAAACCATCACGACTCATAGTCATCCAAATTCTAGGCTGTCCCATTTGGAATACTAATAAAACGCTTGTCATCGCTACAACTGCAGCAATCGAAACCACAAATAACATCCATTTCACACCTTTTAATGCGAAAATTTCAGCTAAAGGATCACTAACTCCAAGCAATTCATAAGAAACCATACCAGTGATTACTAAAGCTAAAACGATAAAAACGACCGTACAAATTACTAACGAATAAATCATTCCTTTTGGTAAATCGCGTTGTGGATTTTTACTTTCCTCTGCCAAAGTAGAAACGGCATCAAAACCAATATAAGCAAAGAATACCGCAGAAACTCCGCCCATTACTCCACTAAAACCATTTGGCATAAACGGCGTCCAATTGTCAATATCTACATAAAAAGCACCAACAATAATTACTAAAGCAATAATCGCTAACTTAATATAAACCATTACATTACTAAAATTCTTTGATTCTTTTGTACCTCTATAAACTAAATACGTAATTAAAATATTAATCACCACGGCTGGCAAATCGAAAATCACTTTCAAATTTCCTAACATCGGTGCATTTTGCCAAGCGGCTAAACCTTCATCACCTTTACTTGCTAAAAAAGCCGCATGAGCCGATTTGTAATTTATAGTCAACCATTCTGGTAAATGTATTCCGAAAGTTTCTAACAAATTGGTAAAATAACCACTCCATGAAAAAGCAATATAAATGTTACCAATAGAATATTCCATAATTAAGGCCCAACCAATTATCCAAGCAAAAAGTTCTCCGAAAGAAACATAAGCATACGTGTAAGCACTACCAGAAACAGGCACACGAGAAGCAAATTCTGCATAACACATCGCTGTAAATCCACAAGCAATAGCACACATTATATATAAAAGTACAACTGCAGGTCCACCAGAAAAACAAGCATTTCCGATAGCACTAAAAGTACCACCACCGATAATGGCAGCTATTCCAAAAAATGTTAAATCTTTTACCGTCAATACCTTAGTTAAGCCAGAATGTTCTCCATCTCCACCTTGTTTTAATATCGTTGCTATCGATTTTTTTCTGAAAATATTCATTTTTTTAGTAATTTTGGTTAGGAAGGCAAATATATAATTAAAATTGAAATTGCTTTCAGTTATTAAAATTAAATTGCGATAATCTAAAACTATCATAAAATAAATTTATATAATTAAAATTTATTTATTACTTTAGTTTAAACTTTACTTTTGTGAGAGAAATAATCAAAAAACAAGATAC
Source organism: Flavobacterium facile (assembly GCF_036321945.1). NCBI lineage: Bacteria > Pseudomonadati > Bacteroidota > Flavobacteriia > Flavobacteriales > Flavobacteriaceae > Flavobacterium > Flavobacterium facile. Next base: position 138,027 of record NZ_JAZAYT010000033.1, on the reverse strand, counting down.
TATGGAACACAACACAAATTCAAACGGAGGAAAATGTCCTTTTTCAGGAGGTTCAGTAAATCAATCCACTGACAATGCAACTAAAAATCAAGATTGGTGGCCAAAATCACTAAACCTAGATATACTTCATCAACACGATAAAAAAACGAATCCTTTAGGCGAAACATTTAATTATGCCGAAGAATTCAAAAAATTAGATTTACAAGCTGTAAAAGATGACTTAAAAGCTTTTATGACAGACAGCCAAGATTGGTGGCCAGCAGATTATGGTCATTATGGTGGATTGATGATTCGTATGGCTTGGCACTCAGCTGGAACGTATAGAATTGCTGATGGTCGTGGTGGAGCTGGAACGGGTAACCTTCGATTTGCTCCTTTAAATAGTTGGCCTGATAATGGAAATTTAGATAAAGCCAGACGATTATTATGGCCAATCAAAAAGAAATATGGAAATAAAATTTCTTGGGCCGATTTAATGATTTTAGCCGGAACGATGGCATATGAATCGATGGGATTAAAAGTTTTCGGATTTGCAGGAGGTCGTGAAGACATTTGGCATCCAGAAAAAGATATTTATTGGGGAGCTGAAAAAGAATGGTTAGCTAAATCGGGAAGCCAAGGAACAAGATATTCTGGAGAAAGAGATTTAGAAAATCCATTAGCTGCTGTGATGATGGGATTAATTTATGTCAACCCAGAAGGTGTTGACGGACAATCAGATCCTTTAAAAACTGCTCATGATGTTCGTATTACATTTGCAAGAATGGCCATGAACGATGAAGAAACAGTGGCATTAACTGCTGGTGGGCATACAGTTGGAAAAGCACACGGAAATGGTGATGCTTCTATTTTAGGAAAAGAACCTGAAGCTGGCGAAATTGAAAATCAAGGTTTTGGTTGGTTAAATCCAAAAGGAAACGGAAATGGTCCTGACACGGTAACTAGTGGACTTGAAGGCGCTTGGACTACTCACCCAACTCGTTGGGATAACGAATATTTCAATTTGTTATTAAATTACGATTGGGAATTAAAGAAAAGTCCGGCAGGCGCTTCGCAATGGGAACCAATAAACATGAAAGAAGAAGACAAACCTGTTGATGCATTCAATCCGTCAGTAAAAAGAAATCCAATCATGACAGATGCTGATATGGCTTTAAAAATGGATCCAGCTTACCGAGTAATTTCGGAACGTTTTCATAATGACCAAGCTTATTTCTCAGAAGTTTTCGCAAGAGCATGGTTCAAATTGACACACAGAGATTTAGGTCCAAAAGACAGATATTTAGGTGCAGATGTTCCTGCTGAAAATTTAATTTGGCAAGATCCAGTTCCGAAAGTAGATTACACATTATCTGATGCGGAAGTTGAAGAATTAAAAGAAAAATTATTAAATAGTGGTTTATCAAGAGCGGAATTAATTAACACGGCTTGGGATAGCGCCAGAACTTTTAGAGGTTCCGACTTCAGAGGTGGTGCAAATGGAGCAAGAATTCGTTTACAACCTCAAAGAAGTTGGGTTGCCAACGAACCAGAAAGACTTCAAAAAGTTTTAACTAAACTTGAAGAAATTCAAGCAGGTTTAAGTAAAAAAGTAAGTATTGCCGATTTAATCGTACTTGGTGGAAGTGCAGCTGTAGAAAAAGCAGCTCAAGATGGCGGTTTCAATGTAAAAGTTCCTTTCCATGCTGGACGAGGTGACGCTTCACAAGAAATGACAGATGTAGAATCTTTTGAAGTTTTAGAACCAACAAACGATGCTTTCCGAAATTTTATGAAAGATAAATATGTAGTGCAACCAGAAGAATTAATGTTAGATAAAACACAACTTCTTGGATTGAATGCAGCTGAAATGACAGTTTTACTTGGCGGAATGCGTGTTTTGGGAACCAATTATGGTGGAACACAGCATGGTGTTTTCACTAATAAAGAAGGTGTTTTAAGTAATGATTTCTTTGTAAATCTAACAGATATGAATTACAGTTGGAAACCAGCTGGCGACAATCTTTACAATATTGTAGATAAAAAATCGGGTGCAACAAAATGGACGGCAACAAGAGTTGATTTAGTTTTTGGTTCGAATTCTGTTTTAAGAGCGTACGCCGAAATTTATGCTCAAGACGACAACAAAGAAAAATTTGTAAAAGATTTTATCTCAGTTTGGACAAAAGTGATGAATTTAGGGAGATTTGATATCTAAAATAATTTTAACATTAGCCACGAATTATCGAATTTGACGTTGTGAATATTTCATTTAATTCGAATTTCATCGTAGTTGAACAAATTTTAATCTAGTAACTCTTTTTAATTTGTGAATTCCTGGCTAAAAAAATCAAATTTACATTATATAAACAACTTATTTTAAAGGCGATTTGTTTCCAAATCGCCTTTTTTATTTCCATAAAAACAAAAGAAAATTTCATCATAAGCATATCCTATTATCTAATAAGAAATTACAATAAATTCCCCTTGAAAAACTGATAATAATACCTAATTTTGCATCAGAAATAAAAACAATAAAATAAATAAAAAAATTATGGCATTAGTAGGAAAACAATTCCCGAACATTACCGTTGACGCAATCTCAGAAATGGGTGACAACTTAAGAATTAACGTTTTAGAAGAAGCTACAAAAAACAACAAAAAAGTACTTTTATTTTGGTATCCAAAAGACTTTACATTTGTTTGTCCAACTGAATTACACGCTTTTCAAGCCGCTTTACCAGAATTTGAAAAAAGAAACACTATTGTAATTGGTGCTTCTTGCGATACTAACGAAGTACACTTTGCTTGGTTAAACACTGCAAAAAATAATGGTGGAATTGAAGGTGTAACTTATCCTTTAATTGCTGATACAACTCGTAATTTATCTGCTGCTTTAGATATTTTAGATGCAGAATGGGTTTATAATGAAGAATTAAACGATGAAATTTTAGAAGGTTCAAATGTTACTTTCCGTGCAACGTATTTAATTGACGAAACAGGTAAAATTTTCCACGAAAGTGTTAACGATATGCCATTAGGTAGAAACGTAAACGAATACTTACGTATGGTTGATGCTTACACGCATATCCAAACCAAAGGTGAAGTTTGTCCTGCAAACTGGGAAGCTGGTAAAGAAGCAATGAACGCTGATAGATTAAGTACTGCTGCGTATTTAAGCCAAAACTAAAATAATAAGACAATTCTCAATGTGTCAATTAGTCAATTTAATTGGCACATTGTTTTTTAACTTCAAAGTGACGATAAATTTATTTCAAGTTTAACATTTCAAGTTTATAACAACGGAACTTGAAACCAGAAACCTGAAACTTTAAACAAAAAAACATGTTCTTAGAATTAGAAAAAGATAATTTAGCAGAAGTAATTGCTTCAAACGAAGTAGTTTTAGTACAATTTTCAGCCTCTTGGTGTGGAAATTGCCGAATTATGAAACCAAAATTCAAAAAAATGGCTTCAGAAAATGAAAACGTTCCTTTTTTAATCGTAGATGCTGAACTATATCCAGAATCAAGAAAATTAGCTAACGTAGACAATTTACCAACGTTCGCTGCTTTTAAAAATGGCGTTTTAGTAAACCAAACACAAACCAACAAAGCAGAAGTTTTAGCGGAATTAGTAGCTGAAGTATTGTAAAAATATGGTTTCAAGTTTCAGGTTTCAAGTTTATGACTTGTAGAACCTCAGCAACTTGAAACTTCAAACCTGAAACAAAACAAAACATGAAATTACCCGTAATAAAACACCTTAACCAATTTATAGAAGAAAACGATGCGGATTATTTAGTGGAAACCATTGCCGTTTTAGAACATCTTTGCGAATTAGAATCTTTAAAAGAGGAAGAATTAGATGTGATAGCCGAATTAATTTCCAATATGTATGGCGCCATTGAAATCAACAAAATGGTCAAAGAAGGTAAAGACAAAAAAACAGCCCTAAACGATTTTATGAAACGCGTTTTAGGTGCGATTGATAAATAACAGAAACTCTCAAGAAATTGAGAGTTTTTTTTGTAGTAATTTTCAGAAAAAATAATATATTTGAGAAGTTGTACTAAATAATTAATACATAAAAGATAGTAACAATTTATAAAACCAATCCTATGAAAAAACTCTTATTCTTATTTGTACTTTTTTCTCAATATGGCATTGCACAAAACCCAAAACCATTTGTAACTTGTAGTAAAAAAATCTCATACACTGTTGATGATTTGAACTTACGAAAAAAAGTTGGAATGGATTTAGCCTTTCCACTTTCGAATCCTACTTATTTTGGAGGTGAAGAAGCCTTAAAAAAATATTTTTTAACCAATCCACTTAATACTTCGAAAACTTTCAGAACTTTAATTGGTTTCGCCGTAAATTGTAAAGGTCAACTTGGTAACTTTATAATCGCAAGTAATGGCGAAGGAGAAATGCTAACTTTATCTGAACAAGTTTTAGAAATCGTAAAAAAAATGCCCCGAAAATGGAAACCAGCAACCTCAGCAGATGGTAAACCAGTTGATTCTTATCAGGTTATTCAATTCATGATTGAAAACGGTAAATTTAGAGATGTGAATTATAAATAAAACACAATTTAAACTCCCAACCAAACCCTTTATTTTACTAAAAAATATGCGATACGTAAACTTATTGTTAATAATTTAACAAAAAAAAGTTAAATATTAAATGTATTTATTTATATTGCCATACTAATTTAGTATGTATGCATATGAAAAAAACTACTTTATTGACATTATTTTCACTTTTTTCAATTACTATTGGTGTTGCACAAGACATAATTTATAAAACAAGACCATCAGAATTTGAATATCAAGAAATTAGAAACGATACTATTTTTCCATTAAAATCTGTTAATCAGAATAATAAAACGGGTTTCGAAAGTAAAAACCCTTATCCTATTCTTTTCATTCATGGATTAAATTCAAGTTCAACTACTTGGGATGCCTCTACTGCTTATTTTGATACGCAATACGGATATACTTTTGGTGGAAGATTTGATTTTTGCTTAAATGCCGATGGAAATAACGGAACAGCAAATTTAAATATATTTCCAACAGCTGGAGCCGATATTGCTGCTTTTGAAACTACAATGATCAATGGCGATTATTATACTTTAAATTTCAACGTGAATACTGATGGTTCGATTGGAACTGCTGCTTTAAGCAATCAATCAGCTATTTACAAACAAGGAATTGCGGTTAAAAAAGCTATCGAAAGAATCATGCAATTAACAGGGAAAAACAAAGTGATTTTAGTTGGCCACAGTATGGGCGGCTTGGCTTCTCGTCAATATTTACAAAACTCCAATTATTGGCAACCTGATAACGCACATCACGTAGCAAAACTATTAACTTTAGGAACTCCACATGGTGGAAGTAATGCCAGCGACTCTGGTTTGGGTTGGTTCGCAGGAATCGATACCAAAAGTGAAGCGATTAGAGATTTAAAAATATCGTATTATTATAGTGGAGATGCTGGTCGTTTTTTATCTGGTGGATTAGAAGTGAACAATTCTAGTAATATGAACGAACATCTTTTTGGTGCCGATTTCTATAATTACGATGTGAATTGTAGTGGAGCAATTGGTGATAATATCGTTGGTTTAAATCAAAAACCCATTGATAATCTAATTGATTTTTCAAGTGTAATTGGAAGGATTACTGGCGGAACTACAGATGGAGTTGTAGCTGAACCACAATCTATTATGGACACCTATTACACGAGTTTAACGTATCCAACAAAATTTTTCTATTTTAATTCGGCTTTCGATTTCATTGAAAATCATACTGAATTACCAGGATATTATTATGAAATCATGCAAGGTTTAGACGAACCAAACTTTAAAGAATTGGCTTATAATGTCAACACTAATAAAATTTACAATGGTTTTACAACTTTACAATCTAACCCTGTAAACGCAGATCAAGACTTTTATAAATTCACTATTTCTGGCGGAACGATGACTGCAAATGTAGATATCACTTCTATCACAACAAGTGCGATGAATGCTTCTATTTTAGATAATAGTGGCGCTTTAATTGACTCTGCGGTAACTAATTCTGGAAACACCCTTTCGTTTGTAAGAACTTTAACCCCTGGAGATTATTTCTTAAAAATTGTAAGTACAACTCCAACAAATACAAATTATCAAACACCATATAATTTCGTAATTAACACCACTTTAGGAACTTCTGAAAATGAAATTAATAAAGTCTCATTTTATCCAAATCCAGTAAAAGACATTTTGTATATAGATAATATTACTGCTTCAAAAGCTACAATTTATTCGTTATTAGGACAACAATTAGAGGTAAAAGACATTGATACTTCTTCTTCTACAATTGACATGTCGAAATACGCAAAAGGAATTTATCTAATTACATTAGAAAACGAGAATCAAACGCAAACCATTAAAGTTATAAAAGAATAATTGAATATGTTTTTTACAAAAAATCCCGCTAAAAACGGGATTTTTTTATTTATGTAAGTTCTTTAAAAAGATTAAAAAAACTTTTTCTTCAACCAAAACGCAACGTTTACTAAAATTATCAAAGCTGGAACTTCTACTAAAGGTCCAATCACACCTGCAAACGCTTGTCCGCTATTGATTCCGAAAACGCCTATAGAAACGGCAATGGCTAATTCAAAATTATTTCCTGCAGCGGTAAACGACAACGCAACAGCATCTCTGTAATTGGCACCAATTTTCTTCGACACAAAGAACATCAAGAAAAACATAATAGCAAAGAAAATCACTAATGGAATGGCAATTCGAACTACATCTAAAGGTAAATCTACAATCATTTCTCCTTTTAAACTGAACATGACTACAATCGTAAAAAGCAAAGCAATTAATGTGATTGGAGAAACGAAAGGAATAAATTGCTGATTGAAAAACTTCTCTCCCAAATATTTTTTTATTGCGAATCGACTCACAACAGCCAAAGCAAACGGAATGCCTAAATAAATTCCAACGGTTTTTGCAATTTCAGAAATCGTAATATTCAATTCTAAACTTTTAATTCCGAATAACGGCAACATGATTTTCAAATAAAAATAAGCATACAAACTAAAGAAAAACACTTGCAACAAACTGTTAATCCCAATTAAACCTGCAGTTAATTCGCGGTTTCCTTCGGCTAATTCGTTCCAAACAATTACCATAGCAATACACGGCGCAATTCCGATAATAATTAAACCCGTCATGTATTCTGGATAGTCTTTTAAGAAAAAGGTTGCCAATAAAAACATTAAAAAAGGTCCGAAAATCCAAGTAATGAAAAACGAAGCAGTTAATAACTTTGGTTTTTCAAACATTTGTGGCACTTTTGAAAAATCGATTTTGGTCAATGGTGGATACATCATCAAAATCAATCCAATGGCTAACGGAATATTTGTCGTACCAGAAGAAAATGAATTAATAAAATCAGCTGAATTTGGTATAAAATAACCAATCGCAACACCAATTAACATCGCTAAAAATATCCAAAGCGTTAAAAAACGGTCTAAAAATCCTAATCTTTTTTTCATATGTAAATATTTATTGTTTTTTAAAGGTCATATGGTATCGCTTTATTTCATTGGTGTTTGCAAGCAAACGAGTTTGTTTATGGCGATTTCATATTTAAGGTTTACCGCAAAGGCGCAAAGAAAGCGCAAGGTTCACGAAGTTTTTAAATTATTTAATTTGATTGAAAACGTAATACATTTCAGAAGCAATTTCTAAACTTCTTTCTGTGTATTTTTCGTTCATTATTTCTGTTCCATCAAAAGCTTTTGGATCGTCATATTTTATTGGAAATCGAGCTTCTGCACCAAAAACCATCGGGCAACCTTCATCTGCGTTGTTGCAAGTCATAATCGCACCAAAATTAGTTTTCGGATTAAAATCATTAAAATAAGCTTTAGAAAAACCTATAATTGGTGGTTCATTATCTGAAAATTTTATAGCGTAAACTGGATTTTCATTTTCACTTAATTGCTGAATTTCAAAACCTTGATTGACTAAAATTTCTCCAACTTTCGAAAACATAGCTGTAGCTTCCGTTCCACCAGAATAACAAAACACATTTTTAATTCCGAATTGAAACGCCATAGTTTGCGCCCAAATCTGACTCAAATGACTTCTTCTCGAATTGTGTGTACAAATAAAATTCAAACGAATTTCTTCGTTAGTATCAACTTTATTTTGAATGTAATCTACTAAAGATTGTAAAACTCCTTTTCGTTCGTCAGAAACAGAAATTTTTGAAATATTTTCTATTGTGTTGGATAAATTTTGAAACATAATATTCTTTTAACCGCAAAGCGCGCTATGATTTTATATTATTTCTTTTTAAACGTGCAAAAGATAAAATTTTGAGTTGTATCAAAAGGCGTTTGATGATTTTCTGTAAAACACATTTTTTTTTCAAAATTATCACTAAAAGTTAACTCACATTTTGATTCAGAATATTGTGTAATTTCTAAACCACTGCATTTTAATGGACCATTTTCAGAGAAAGTTCCTAAAAACATAAATCCACTTTCCGAAATAGAATTAGAAACTAAACTTTTATAGGTTTCGATTTCTTTTTCAGTTGTTAAGAAATGAAAACTCGCTCTGTCGTGCCAAACATCAAAAGTAGTTTTGGGCTGAAAATCTAAAATATCAGAAACTATAAAAGTCACTTTTTCCGACTTCACTCCTAACCTATTTTTAATACGTTCGATCGCGTTGGCAGAAATATCTAATAGAAATAAATTCGTATAACCTAAATCTAATAAACTATCAATCAAATAGCTATCACCGCCACCAATGTCAATAATTTTAGCGTCTTTTGGAATGTTATTTTCTACAAAAAATTGAATAGAAGTTTCTGGTTTTTGTTGGTACCAACTCACTTCTGTTTCTTTCTTAGTCGCAAAAACGTTTTCCCAATGTGCTTTTTTATCTAAACTCATATCCAATAATTTATTCACATTTTTCACCAGTAGTACAACAAGCTTCTGTCGCTTTTTCAGTTACAGGAACAGTTTGTTGTTCTATTTTCGTAACTTTTTGATTTTCAGAATTATAATTTTGAACTTCAAAATAAGTAAAAAACACAATACTTGCCACTAATCCAACCCAGAAAGACCAAAATGGAAAGGTTTTATGAAGTGGTTTTTGAGGTGTATCACAACCACAATCTGTTTCACAAGAAGTTGCTGATGCGTATTTTGGCAAAACATATAATTTATAATACGAAATGGTAAATGCCACCGCACTAATGACTAATAATAATGGAAATAACGATTTCATCAAAGGTGAAGCCGTTAAACTCGCACTAGAAATTCCAAATATTGAGGCGATTGGACTCACACAAACTGCAGTACAAGCACCACTTTTACAAACGGCAAAAAACAATGGAATAGCAGCACTGACACTTCCTGTAATTGTGGTCCAAATTGATTTTATTTTATTCATTTTTTGAATTTAATTTGATTAACAACATCCAGAATCTGGTGCACAAGAATTTCCTTTTGGTTTCCACTCCCCAATTTTAACTTTCAATTTTTCTGCTGGAATACCGCAATTGTTTTTGGCCAAACAATCCGTTAATTTCGATTTTAATTGGAAATTCGTACCATCAAATTCTAAACTAAATTTTCCAATAGTTTCTTTCATTTGGTATTCGACTTCAATTTCTAAATCGGGAATTTGTAGTTTTTCTTCCGAAAGTTCAATAATATGAACTAATTTTTCTGGATGCAAACGGTGATCATAATCATTCGCTTCCCAAAGTTGAAAATTCACAACCTCTTCATTGCGAACCACACCGCCACAATCGATGAAATTTTTAGTGATTTTACCGACTTCCGTAACATGAAAATAACTTGGAACTAATTCGCCATTAGGCAATTGAAAAGCTATTGTAGTTAACTTTTTTAGCTGATTTTTAATTTCTGATAGTTTCATTTTTTTTAGATTTTTGGATCATTAGATTTTTAGAATGTTAGAAATTTAACTTGTCTAAGTCGGTCTAATTTTATAGTTAACAACATTTGTTTTTTAATTTTTGAGAAATTCCTCCAAAATAACGTTCAATTTTCGACATCGTTTCTGGATTGATGCAATAACAAATTGATTTCCCTTCAATGGTTCCTTGAATGATATTGGCGTTTTTTAATTCTTTTAGATGTTGAGAAATCGTGGGTTGCGCCAAAGGCAATTCGTTGACAATATCGCCACAAATACAAGAATCGACTTTCAACAAATACTGAATAATCGCCACACGAGCCGGGTTGGCTAAAGCTTTCAGTAAGCTCGCCATTTCGTTTTGTTCGTCTGTGAACGATGCTGATTTTGTAATTCCCATTCTATATCATATTTATATATTGCAATATTACGATAATAAAAGGTAACAAAAAAATTATTTCATTTTTTGTTCAATATTTTTAAGGATTTCCAATTGTTTCGCTTGACTATCGAATAAAATTTTGATTTGTTCTTCCAATAATAAATCGATTTTTTGGTTTAAAGCTCTGATTTCTAGTTCCGATTTCAGATTAATTAAGTAGTCGTTTTCACTGCGTTTTCTGTCTTTTTCTTCTTGACGGTTTTGGCTCATCATAATAATTGGAGCTTGTAAAGCCGCAATGCAAGATAAAATTAAATTCATTAAAATAAACGGATACGGATCAAAAATAAAGTTTTTTAAAGCAATGGAATTGAAAGCAATCCAAATAATAAGCACTACAAAAAAAGAAATAATAAAGGCCCAACTTCCTCCAAAATTAGCCACTTTATCAGAAATAATTTGTCCTTTTGATAATTTATCTGTTGGCGGATGAAGCAAATTATTGATGATTAATTGTTCTTCATCAATCGTTTTTCTAACAATTTCTTGCAGTTTTTTCAATTGAGCATCTTCAGAATCTAATAAATCTTTTGTTTCTTTTTTCATTTTAAATGAATTTAACAATTAAAACCATCTTCTTTTTTTAAAGTAAATAATCATTGCAATAAATAATAAAACCATGCCTGCAATAATATAAAAATAACCATATTTCCAGTGTAATTCTGGCATATTATCGAAATTCATACCATAAATACCAACCACAAAAGTCAACGGCATAAAAAATACCGAAACGACCGTTAAAGTTTTCATGACTTCATTCATTTTATGACTTTGCATCGAAAAATAAAAAGCAGAAGCACTATCTAAGGAATTTAAGTCGGCATCCACTTGATCTAAAAGTTCTAAACATTTTTGATGTAATCGAGAAAAAAAAGTATAATTTTCTGCTTGAATAACGTTAAAAACATCATCATCTTTCATACTTTTTATAGAATACAACGAATCGCGAAGTGGCACAATAGAACGACGTAAAAAATTTAAATTATCTCTGTGTAATTCAATATCTTCTAAAATATTTGGATTAGGTGTTGACTTAATTAAATCTATTAAAGCATCAATTTTATGCTCTTCACTTTCAATAGTAATATAAAAATTCTCCATTACCGCATCTAACAACAAATACAATAGATAATCGACTTTTCTATCTCTTACAATTCCAGCGTGTTGACGCATTCTTTCTCGAATATGTAGAAAGAAATCACTCTTTTTTTCTTGAAACGAAAACAACAATCCATCACGTAAAATAAAACTAATTTGTTCTACATCAATCCCATTAGATTCAGGTAATAACGACTTAATATTAAAAAACAAAGTATGATTATATTCATCAACTTTCGAACGTTTTAGAATGTTTAAAATATCTCCTAAAATGAAATCGTCAATTTTAAATTTTGCACCAATATCTTTAATCAAAGCAACATCGGATAAACCGTGTAAATTGATCCAATTGTTTTTATTGGATTCCATATTTTTATCTAATTGAGACAGTTTTATGTCTTCATATTCAGATAATTCATCAGAATCGTACACAAACAATTGCATTTCTGGCTTTGTATTATCGTGTTCGCCAGTATATTCAATTATTGATGGTACAACTTTTCGTCCTTTTTTGTATAATAGTTTTCGCACTTTATTTTAAATAAGTATTTTTACCATTCACAAATATAACTAAAAGTTATGCAAACCCTTATTATAAACATCAAACAATTACTACAAGTTAGAGAAACATCCATAAAAAAAGTTTCTGGTGTAGAAATGGCGAATTTACCAATACTAGAAAATGCTTTTTTAGTTTTAGAAAACGATTTAATTTCCGATTTCGGAGATATGGAAAATTGTCCAAAATTAGAAAATGCTACTATAGTTAATGCAACTGAAAAAATTGTGATGCCTAGCTTTTGCGATAGTCACACGCACATTGTGTATGCTGGAAATAGAAGTGGTGAATTTGTAGATAGGATTAACGGTTTGTCGTATGAAGAAATTGCGAATCGTGGTGGTGGCATTTTAAATTCGGCAAAAAAATTAAACGAAACTTCAGAAGATGAGATTTATAACCAATCGAAAAAGCGTTTGGAAGAAGTCATTTCGCAAGGAACTGGCGCGGTTGAAATTAAATCGGGTTACGGTTTAACGGTTGAAGGCGAATTGAAAATGCTTCGTGTCATCAAAAAATTAAAAGAAAATTATCCAATTGCTATAAAGTCAACTTTCCTTGGCGCACACGCTTTTCCAACAGAATATAAAGAAAACCATCAAGCCTATATCGATTTGGTAATCAATGAAATGTTGCCAAAAATCGCAGCTGAAAATTTAGCCGATTATATTGACGCCTTTTTAGAAACAGGTTATTTCAGTGTTTCAGAAACCATTCAAATCATGGAAGCTGGAAAAAAATATGGCTTAACGCCGAAAATTCACGTAAATCAATTTACTGCGATTGACGGAATTAAAGCTTGTGTAGAAAATGGTGCAATAAGTGTCGACCATCTAGAAATTGTTACCGAAGAAGATATTGAAGTTTTAAAAAATTCCGCTTGTATGCCAGTAGCTTTACCAAGTTGTTCGTATTTTATTTCGATTCCATATACACCAGCACGACAAATGTTAAACGCAGGTTTACCTTTAGCTTTAGCTTCCGATTTTAATCCTGGAACAACTCCGTCAGGAAATATGCATTTTGTAGTTGCCACAGCTTGTATCAAAATGAAAATGACACCAGAAGAAGCCATAAATGCAGCCACAATTAACGGTGCTTACGCGATGGATTTAAGCGATTCTCATGGAAGTATTACAAAAGGTAAAAAAGCGAATTTGATTATCACAAAACCTTTACATAGTTTTTACGAAATCCCGTATTGTTTTGCTACGAATTTGATTGATAGTGTTTGGTTGGATGGGGAAATATTTAACCGCTAAGTTCGCAAAGATTACGCAAGGCTCACAAAGTTGTTGGTATTCTTTGTGGTAAAAAAATAATTAAATAAACTTCAAAATAATAAACACTAAGTTCGCAAAGATTTTCGCATAGTACGCAAAGACTTAGCGAGCCTTGCGAATACCCTTGCGTCTTTGCGGTAAAAACCTAAAACCCAGCTTCCACCAAAATCTCCATCATTTCCTTAGTTACAGGATGTTCAAACTGAATATATTCGGCATGTAAATGCAATCTATCGGCTTTTGTGCCGTATAAATCGTCGCCAACAATTGGAGTGTGTAAACCTAAATTATGAGAAGCATGCACACGTAATTGATGCGTTCTTCCCGTAATGGGATGAAAATGCACTTTGGTTTTTCCGTTTTTAACTTCAAGGGTTTTCCATTTAGTTTGCGCGGGTTTTCCATGTTCGTAACAAACTAATTGTCGGGGTCTGTCGTCTAAATCTACTCGTAAAGGCAAATCAATATAACCGTGAGATTTTTCTAATAAACCGTCTAATAAAGCGACGTAACGTTTCTTAATCGTTCTATTGATAAACTGACTTTGTAATTGTACAGCTGTAGCTTCATTTTTCGCGATAAGCATAATTCCGGAAGTCGACATGTCTAAACGATGCACAATTAGTGGACCAGTTGCCTCAGGATATTTTTCCTTAATTCGAGCGTAAACCGAATCGGAAATGGTTTTTCCAGGAACTGATAAAAATTCAGTAGGTTTATTTATGGCTAACATCACTTCATCTTCGTACACAATTTCAATATCTTTTCCTTCTGCATGATTCATAATAAACGGATTTTCTTCCATTTCTAAATCTTGTAACATATGTCCCATCAAAATCGGTTCACATTTACTTTTACAAGACGGATAAAATTGCTTGTGTTGTCGTACTTCAGAGTTTGGCGATTGTCCCCACCAAAATTCTGCCATGCAAATCGGCTTTAAATTATTTTGAAAAGCATAATGCAATAACTTCGGTGCAGCACATTCTCCTGCTCCAGCGGGCGGATTATTATTGAAAATTTCGCCTAAACTTTTCTTTACTTTATATTGATTAAAAAACGAATATTCCGCAAATAATTTTTGTTGTAAAGCTGCAGATTTTGCCTTTCTTTCTTCTTTTAATTGCGTTAATTCATTCGAAAAAACTAACCCTTTTTCTTCTAAAGTTTGTAAAGTTAATTTCCAATATTTGGTCATTTTTTTTAACAAAATGCTTTCTTTCTTACTTTCTTCAGCTAGTTGATTGTTAAATTCCAGTAATTCTTCTTCGTTTAAAGTGGGTTCTATCTGAATTCTTCTTTCGTCACGAAGTATTTTTTGTTCTTTAATTCTAATTTTCTGATTTTGTAATTCGGTTTCCGCTTGAATCTTAGTTTTCTTGAAATTTTCTAATTCGTTTAAATACTCTTCAGAAATTTCTAAATTTTCAATTTTACGATTGTAAGCATTTAACAGGGCTTCTTCTTTACGGAAAAAACTATTGTCGACTAACATATCAAAAACTGTTGGCACAAAAAAATCATGGTGATTTTCATTCGCTAATTTCCCTGAAAACGCCCATAAATAACCTAATTCGCCGTTTTCATTTTGACAAACCAAAACACCAAACATTTTCCCAATCACTAATCCGTTTTGAGTGGTATCTAATCCGAAATTATGATCAAAATTAGTTTGCGATTCTAAGTAATTTTGCAATTCTAACGCCGCCATTTCGCTCAATTGATGTGGCTGATAATAAAATGGAAACGTGAATTTTTCAGGTAACGAAATTCCTGAAATATCGGTTGAAAAAGGTTGAAAAAATTGGTTTTGCATAGGGCAAAGATAAAGCAATTGACATATTATTTAATCTGGAAAAAACGGAAAAATTAGATAACCATAAAAAAAACACTCAAACATTTTTTTTTACTGCTTGCTTATTTTATTTTTGCACTTATATAAAAAAACCAAAACGAGAAATGGGAAGAGCGTTTGAATTCAGAAAAGGAAGAAAAATGAAGCGTTGGTCGGCAATGGCTAAAGCATTTACCAGAATTGGTAAAGATATTGTAATGGCGGTTAAAGAAGGTGGTCCAAATCCGGAAGCTAACTCGCGTTTAAGAGCCGTTATTCAGAACTCTAAGGCAGTAAATATGCCAAAAGAAAACGTAGAACGTGCCATTAAAAAAGCAACAGACAAAGATACAGCGAACTATAAAGAAATTTTATTTGAAGGTTACGCACCACACGGAATTGCGATTTTAATTGAAACTGCTTCGGATAACAATAACAGAACTGTTGCGAATATTAGAAGTTATTTCAACAAATGTAATGGAACAATGGGAACGCAAGGTTCGGTTGATTTTATGTTTGATCACACTTGTAATTTCAGAATTCCAGCTGCCGGACAAGATATTGACGAATTAGAATTAGAAATGATTGATTTCGGTGTAGAAGAAATTTTCGCTGATGATGAAGACGGAATTTTAATGTACGCGCCTTTTGAAAGTTTCGGAGCAATTCAAAAAGAATTAGAATCTAGAGGTTTAGAAATTTTATCTTCTGGATTTGATAGAATTCCACAAGTAACTAAGGAATTGACACCAGAGCAAGTAGCTGATGTGGAAAAATTATTAGAAAAAATTGAAGAAGACGATGACGTGATGAACGTTTTCCATACAATGGTGGAGAACTAGTATTAAGTTTTCATTCATAGTTTATAATACAAAATGCAGAATTTGATTTAATTGAATTCTGCATTTTCACTTCTAACTCCCATCTTCTAACTCCCAACTCAATATGAACATCAAACTTATAGCCATTGGCAAAACCGATAATAAAAACTTACAAGCGTTAATTGACGAATATACGAAGCGATTGGGATTTTATATTAAGTTCGATTTGGATGTTATTTCAGATATCAAAAACGTAAAAAATTTATCAGAAAGTGAGCAAAAAACAAAAGAAGGACAATTAATTTTATCCAAATTAACGCCAACAGATCAATTGATTTTATTGGATGAAAACGGAAAAGAATTCAACAGTGTTGGTTTCTCGGATTTCTTACAAAAGAAAATGAATTCTGGAATTAAAACGTTGGTTTTTGTTATTGGTGGACCGTATGGTTTTTCGGAAGAAGTGTATCAAAAAGCACAAGGAAAAGTAGCGTTATCACAAATGACTTTTTCACATCAAATGGTTAGATTATTTGTGATTGAACAGGTTTATAGAGGCTTTACGATTTTGAATAACGAACCGTATCATCATAATTAATGTTCAATTAGTCAATTTGACAATGTGCCAATTAATCACTATTACTCCAAGTTAACACGCCTTTTAAAGGAAAATTAAAACAATCTAAAATATCATGTTTTTCATCATAATAAACATCTACATAAATCCATGATTCGTGTGATTGTTTTAACATATCTAAATCAATTTTAATAAAATCTGATAATCTATATTTATCTAGAATTTTATTTATAATTTCAATATCGACTTCTCTTAAGAAATCACATCCATATTTTGAAAAATATTCAAATAATTCAATTTCTGGACTTATTAATTCATTTGATAGACTACAAGAATTTACAATTGGCAAATAAACACCTTCAATTGATGGTTGATAACAAGTAGTTCCTCCAGTTTGATTTGAAATTTCAACACCAGATGGATAAGAAATTATTAATCCCAAACCAACTGCATCATATAATTTTATTTTAGGTTTTAACATAATCTTGGTAAATTGACTAATTGTTAATTGCCTAATCGGCACATTAGTTTCACGCACTCTACCGCTTCTTTTACATCATGAACTCGTAAAATATTTGCTCCTTTTTGCAAACAGAAAGCGTGTAAAAATGTTGTTCCGTTTAAGGCATTTTCTGCTGAAGTTTCTAAGGTTTTATAAATCATTGATTTTCTTGAAATCCCAGCTAAAATAGGTAATTCGTGAAATTGTAATAAGTCTAAATTTTGTACTAATTCGTAATTATGTTCGATGGTTTTGGCAAATCCGAATCCGGGATCGATGATAATATCGTTTAAACCAAAATTTCTAGCTTTCGCAATTCGTTCCGAAAAATAATAATTCATTTCTTTTAATAAATCGACATATTTCGCTAAGCTTTGCATCGTTTTTGGTGTGCCTTTCAGATGCATCATAATGTATGGTACTTGCAATTTCGCAACCGTTTCCAGCATCTTTTCATCTAACAAACCTGCTGAAATATCATTGATGATTGCCGCGCCATTTTCAACAGATTGCTTGGCAACTTCACTTCTAAATGTATCAATCGAAAGTAAAATGTCAGGAAATTTTTCCACTAATAACTTCACAATTGGTATTACTCGATTTAATTCTTCAGATTCAGAAACAAATTCAGCTCCAGGCTTACTTGAATAACCGCCTAAATCAATAAACGTAGCGCCATCGTGAAGCATTTTCTCCACTTGACCAACAATTTCATCAGAATTGGTTAGTTTTCCACCATCAAAAAAGGAATCTGGCGTAACATTTACAATTCCCATGACTTTAGGTGTTGATAAATCGATGAGTGTTCCTCTACAGTTTATTGTTGACATAGTATTTTTTACTTATATTTGAAGTTTGAACAAAATTACTAACTAAAAAACAGAAAAAATCTGTGTAAATCAGTGAAATCTGTGGCTTTCTAAAGTACAAATATAATATAATAATGAGCAATACCTCACAAGAATACGACAAAGTAATTGCAGTTTGCAGAGATTTATTTACTAAAAAAGCGCACGATTACGGAACCGCTTGGCGCGTTTTACGTTTGCCTTCGTTAACTGATCAAATATTTATTAAAGCACAACGAATCAGAAGCTTACAAGAAAATGAGGTTCGAAAAGTCGATGAAGATGAAACTTCAGAATTTATCGGAATTATCAATTATTGCGTGATGGCCTTAATTCAAATGGATAAAGGTGTTGCTACTCAACCCGATTTAACTGCTGAAGAAGCAATCAAATTATACAATCATAAAATTGATATTACGAAAGAATTAATGGAAGATAAAAATCACGATTATGGGGAAGCTTGGCGCGATATGCGTGTGAGTTCCCTAACAGATTTAATCATTCAGAAGTTATTACGTGTGAAACAAATTGAAGATAACAAAGGGAAAACCTTAGTTTCGGAAGGAATTGATGCGAATTATCAAGACATGATTAACTATTCGGTTTTTGCTTTGATACTGATGAATCGTTTTAATTAGTTTCAAGTTTCAGGTTTCAAGTTAAATAACAACTCATTAACACAAACAATCTAAAAGCATAACTAAATTTGTTTTAGGAAAACCTGAAACTTTAAACCTGAAACAAAAACATAAAAAACTCATGAACAAAAAAAATATTTCTTGGACTCTAAGAATAGTCATCGCCTTACTTTTTATCGTTTCGGCAGTTGCGAAAATATCTAAAGGATGGATTTCTGATTTTCCTTTTATCGATTTTTCGCCCTATTTTGCTATTTCTACTTTTGAAGTTAAACAACTTTTAACGTTAGGATTTTCAGAATCGGTTGCACCCTATTTTTCAAGAATTTTAATCGGAATTGAGTTTGCACTTGGATTTTTATTACTGAATAATAATTTCTTAAAACGTATTACGATTCCAGCAACTATTGGATTATTAGTTATTTTTATTATTCATTTGAGTTATGTCACTTTTTTAAGCGGTGGAAATTCAGGAAATTGTGGTTGTTTTGGCGAATTAATCCCAATGACACCCATTGAAGCGATTATCAAAAATATCATCGCTGTTGGTTTATTAGCTTGGCTTTGGAAACTTTTAGAAAATGATCAAAAATCGAACTTTTGGATTTTAACAACTATAACTTTAGCTTGTATTTTAGGTTTATTCATGTTGGCACCGATGAAAGCTTCAACAACATCAAGTTCTTCAGACACTAATGATGTTGTTTTAACTGATACCATTTCTCAGGTTGAAGAAACAATCAAAATTGAAGAAATTAAAACTATCGATTCCTCAAAAACTAAAGTCGAAAAAATGGTTGAAGAAGTCAAAAAAGAGGTTGGACCAAAACCAGTCTTTTCTGGATATTCAGAGTTTTATGCTGATATCGATAACGGTAAAAAAATATTATGTTTCTTCGTTCCAGGTTGTGAACATTGTCGTGATGCCGCTAGAGATTTAAACGCTTTACAAAAAAAACATAAAGATTTCCCACAAGTACAAATTGTATTTATGGATGAAGAAGCGGAAAAAATTCCAGATTTCTTTAAATATGCTGGCAAACAATTTCCATACAAAGTGATTGATGTGATTCCATTTTGGACGAAATTAGGTTCTGGAAAAGACACACCAGGAATCGTATATTTACACAACGGAAACCTAATTAAATTTTACGACGGAATTGCAGAAAAAGCATTTAACAGTAAAGCAATAGAAAAAGTAATTTATAAATAAAATTGCGCAGAGATGCACAAAGATTTCACAGAGAAACACAAAATTATTTTGCGAATCTTTCGTTTACTTTGCGTGACTTTGTGAAATAACTAAAATCAATATCATGAAAAAAATCTTAGCAACATTAGCATTAGGACTTACCTTAACTTCTTGTCAAGCGCAAACAGAATTTTCAAAAGAAAGTTTAGCCGGCAAATTAACTACAACTGACAACAAAGACATTACTTTCGAAGAAATCTTAAATCAAAACGAAGGAAAAGTAGTCGTTATTGAAGTATGGGCATCTTGGTGTTCCGATTGTATCAAAAGTATGCCACAAGTTAAAATATTGAAAAACAATTATCCAGACGTAGCGTTTGTAAATTTATCTTGTGATAAAACGCATGATGCTTGGTTAAATGGTATTGAAAAACACGAAGTTACTGGTGAAAACTATTTAATCAAAGACGGAATGAAAGGCGAATTCGGACAATCGATCAAATTAGATTGGATTCCACGTTTTATTGTTTTGGATAAAAAAGGAAACATTGCGTTATTCAGAGCTATTGAAAAAGACTTTGATAAAATTAAAGAAACTATAGAAAAATCTAAATAAAATATCATAACCAAAAGAAGCATTTTTTATTCTTTGAACACAGATTGGAGAAATTTTAATAATTTAAATAATTTTTCCAATCTGTGTCGAAAAAAAATGTTGTAACTAAATAAAAAATGAGAAAAAACATCGTCGCTGGTAATTGGAAAATGAACAAAACTTTACCACAAGCCATAGAATTAATAAACGAAATCAAAAACAACAAACCAAACAACAACGCTGAAGTCATTTTAGCTACTCCATTTCCATTTTTAGCAAAAGCGGTGGAATTAGTGGCTGGTTCAGATATTAAAATCGCCGCTCAAAACATGCATCAAGCAGAAAGTGGCGCGTTTACAGGTGAAGTTTCCGCGTCAATGCTAACAAGTATTGGTGTGAATACTGTGATTTTAGGTCATAGTGAAAGAAGAGCTTATTTTCATGAAAATGATGCGTTATTAGCAAATAAAGTGGATACGGCTTTAACTCATGATATGGCGGTTATTTTTTGCTTTGGTGAAGAATTAAAAGACAGACAAAACGACAATCATTTTAATATAGTTGAATATCAATTACGTGATGGTTTGTTTCATATTTCTAATGAAAAATGGAATAATATCGTATTAGCTTATGAACCAGTTTGGGCCATTGGAACGGGAGAAACCGCTTCTCCAGAACAAGCACAAGAAATGCATTTATTTGTTAGAAACTTAGTAGATAAAGTTTTCGGAAGAGAAATCGCTGAAAACGTTTCTATTTTATATGGTGGAAGTGTAAAACCAGACAACGCCAAAGAAATTTTCTCAAAACCTGACGTTGATGGCGGATTAATTGGTGGTGCAGCTTTAAACGCCAACGATTTCTTCGGAATTATTGCTGGAATATAGTTTTTTTTGTTTCAAGTTTCAGGTTTCAAGTTAACTAAAACAACCTGAAACTTTAAACTTTAAACTTTAAACTCAAAAATGGAATACATCCTAATCCCAATTGTAGCACTACTCGCTTCTACCCTAACCTTTTTCTCAGGTTTCGGATTGGGAACTTTGTTATTACCTGCTTTTGCCTTGTTTTTCCCTGTTGATGTAGCGATTGCTTTAACAGCGATTGTACATTTTTTAAACAATACATTTAAATTAGTATTAGTTAAAAAACATATCAATTGGAAAATTGCCTTACAATTTGGATTGCCTGCTTTGCTTTTCTCTTTTTTAGGAGCTTTTCTTTTAGATAAAATAACCAATGCTAATATTCTTACCGAATACACATTAAACCACAAAGTTTTTCAGATAACATTAATGAAAATTATTGTTGCGTTTTTACTGATTTTTTTCGCTTTATTTGAGTTAATTCCGAAGCTAAAAAACTTGCAATTTCGGGAGAAATATTTAACAATTGGCGGAATTTTGAGTGGTTTTTTTGGCGGACTTTCCGGACATCAAGGTGCATTGAGAAGTGCGTTTCTAACCAAAGTTGGATTATCTAAAGAAGCTTTTATTGCTACAGGAGTTATAATCGCTTGTATGATTGATGTGAGCAGAATGTCGGTTTATTTTACTAACATTTCAAAAGTGAAAGATTCTTTAAACTTTAACTTGATTTTTATAGCAACACTTGCTGCTTTTATGGGTGTGTATTTCGGAAATAAATTAGTCAAAAAAATAACCATAAACACTATTCAGAAAATTGTAGCTTTTATGATTATTGTATTTGCGATTGGTTTAGGATTGGGAATTATTTAATTAGCAACTATTATTTAAGTGGGTTACTCTCACTAATATTTTTCACATAGATCAAACCATCAAAATTGTTGATATATTTTTCTGAAAAAATGTTATATTTCAAATATTTTAGATTTAATCCATAACCACCTATAAAAACAAAAGCCCTTTTTTCATTCAGAAAATCTCTCATTATCAAATCTTCACTTGCTATAGAAAAATCAAAGTAAAAAATGTCTTTATTTACTTGAAAAAGAAATTCGGAATTGGTGTTTTTTATCGGTTTATCAAGTATAACATCCTCATTACCATGAGAAAAAAATTTTCCTATTCCAAATTCAAAGCCAACTGCAAAATATAATTTCTTGTATTTTTCATAAAGTAATTTCCCCATAGAAGGTATACTTTTATCGACATTTGTTTTACGAATATGTGAATTATGAGCACAGACAAAAATCTTACATTTAGAAAATTCCTTCAAATTGACTACATGTAAAAACATATTTTTGTCCCTAACTTCTTGATTAGGATTTATTAAAAACTCATTAAAATAGGCTAAAGCGTTTAAAGTATTTTTTAAGTCGTAATTATTCGACTTACGAAATAAATCTTCATTTAACTTAGTTATCTCGTTAGCATTTAATTCTAGTATTTTTTTATCATTATAGATTGAAATTTCGTTTTCATAAAATTTCAGAAGCTTTTTTTCATTTGGATCTAATTCAATTCCATAATCTAAAATTATCTTATTAATAATCGAAACTAAGCCATAATTGAACATGCAATCATTACCGTAAAATTGTATTTTTTTATCAATTACTTTATCTTCATTGTATGATTTCATCCAATTAATTAACTCAAATAAATCTTGAGTTTTCCAAATACCTTGTTTGAAATGGGATAAAATTTCTTTTAAATTTCCGCCTCTACCGTTTATATATTCATTTACAAGGTAACTAGCGCCAAAACTTTCTTCAAGTACAAAAACCTTTACATGATGATTTAATACTAAATATTTAAAAAATTTTGCTTTAAGTTGTATAAACTCTTTTGAGTGATGCGTCGCTTCTCCAAAACCAAAAACAGTTGCATTAGTAAAACTTGCACTTAATTGATGATTTGGAATAGTAATATCTGTATTAAAATTACCGTTTTCTATTAAATAAGCGTTATTGTTTAACCAACTAATCACTTCCTTATTTTGGCTAAAAACAGAAGGTATTAAATTAAAAAAAAATAAAAAGAGTAGACCAATTTTTCTCATGTTCTATTTTGCAGCTTTTTCTTTTCTAGAAACATAACTATGTAAAAAATCACCTTTAGGTTTTCCTAAATCGAATGAACTAAATTTCGTTAAAAAACGGGTTTCTTTTCTCGCATCATCTCTGTCCCAATTTTCATATTCTATACGATAAATGGCAGAATACATTTCGGCACGACCTACGCCATGAAAACAATGAATTAGCACTGGATAATTGGCTGGATTGTCCATTATTTTGAAAAAATCTTCCAAATTTTCTGGTGTTGGCACTTGATCTGAACCAAGATTAAAATAATTTAAGCCTACAATTTTGGCAGCAGCTTCTTTTTCAGCAGTTAATTCAGCTGGGATTTCAGGATTATTTACTAAATCAGCTGTACCAGGAAAACGTAAATCGATAATACTTTTAATCTTATGCTCTTTCACAAAATTAGCCAATTTATCTGGTGGAATAACACCACTTTTATACACTTTTCCTTCAGAAATAATTTTAAAATTATGATTCACTTTGTAATCATAATATTGTTTTCCACCGATTACAGCTCCAATTACAACAATTGAAAGTAGTATTTGTATGATTCTTTTTTTCATTATTTTGCAGTTAATTTTTTATCAATAATTCTATTAAAATAATCCTGAATAAATGCCTTACAGCCTATTTCCAAATTATT
Source organism: Flavobacterium facile (assembly GCF_036321945.1). Taxonomy (NCBI): domain Bacteria; kingdom Pseudomonadati; phylum Bacteroidota; class Flavobacteriia; order Flavobacteriales; family Flavobacteriaceae; genus Flavobacterium; species Flavobacterium facile. Next base: position 114,046 of record NZ_JAZAYT010000033.1, on the reverse strand, counting down.
CATTTCTTGGTTTCGTTTTCCGATTAAATTATGCAATTGTTTTTTATCCTTAATATCATAAAACCCAACGGCTACTTTTCCATCAAAAGCACAAATGTAATTTCCTCTAGCAAAGTTATACAATCCCGAAATATGATTGATTAAATAAGGTTTAACTTTTTCATTTTTGGCAACTAAACTTCTTCCCCAACTTCTAAAAGGCTTATTGTAGCCTATCATATCCATTACTGTTGGAAAAATATCAATATGTTGCGCTAATTCCTTGTTCTCTCCTTTCAAATTATATTTTGGCGAAAAAAACAAAATTGGAATAGCGGTTCTGTTCATAATTTTATCCGTATATTCTTCCGTATAATTCACTAAATTACAATGATCTGCCGTAATAATAAAAATTGTATTTTCAAACCAAGACTCTTTTTTAGCCGATTCGAAAAACTTCTTAAAAGCGTAATCCGTATAACCAACAGGTTGGTGCATTGGGTTTGTTCCTTTTGGAATTTTATTTCTAAATTTTTCAGGAACAACATAAGGTTCGTGAGAAGAAACCGTAAAAATAGTACTGAAAAACGGAGCTTTCTTTTTGCTAATAGTTTGATTCATAAACTGCATAAAAGGTTCGTCCCAAATTCCCCAAGAACCATCAAAATCTTTATCATTTCCGTATTCCGTCATTCCATAATAATGGTCAAATCCTAAAATATTTCCATAACCCAAAAATCCCATTGATCCATTTGGTGCTCCATGAAAAAATGAAGTATCATACCCTTTATCTTTTAAGCATGAAACCAATGATTCTATTTTCTGTTTAGCATAAGGAGATGATGTAAAAGCATCTTTAAACGATGGAATTCCAGATAAAATAGACGACATTCCGTGAATGGATTTGTAGCCATTTGCATAGGCATTCGTAAAAATTAAACTTTCTTTAGCTAACGAATCTAAAAAAGGAGTATAACTAACATAATCTTTTATATTCGAATTTTTATTGAAAGCACCAATATATTCTCGACCCATACTTTCCGTAATAATCAATACGATATTTGGTGAAGAAGGACTATTAGATTTATAAAATTTTATCGGTTGAAAATTTTCTTCTACAACTGATTCTGGAATATTAAATTCTGTTTTTTTAAATGATTTTACACCTAAAGTTCTTAAAAATGTAAATGGTGAATTCAGAACTAAATCGGCTTGTTGTGCTTTTTTTACGTGTTGATTCGCATCTACTAAATTAATTGGTCGTGTACTTTTTTTGAAATCACCACGAATCCCACCAATACTTAAAGTAGCAATAATCAGAAATCCTAAAATAGATTTTGCCACATATTTTGTTTTACCCGTTTCTACTAAATTCTGCTTTACTTTTACTTTTTGATATAAAAATATCCAAAAAACAGACACAATAATGTAAAGTAAAAACACATGCCAATAGGTAATTAAAAATCGAAACAACATGCCTCCTTTTGCTTCTTCATGTTTTAAAATATCCCAAGCTGCAAGTGTTAAACGAGAAAAATTATATTTGTAATAAATGAAATCAACAAAATTGAAAGAGAAGAAAATTAAATTCGAAATGAAATACAAATAGAATAAAACCTTTTGATATTTTGGTTTTGTATTGATAAAAAAAGGCAAAATAGAAAGTAAAATAAACAACCCATTTATATACAAAATCGCGGTGGTGTCAAATGCTAAACCGTGATAAGAAATTTGTAAAAACTCTGAAATGGAAGCTACTTCGACAATTTCGCTATTGAAGACATAAAATAAAAGTCTGGCAATAAAATAAAAGAAATAAACTAATAAAATTCTGTAAAACAGCACTTTATACTCATCTAATCTGAAAATAGATTTCATATTTTAAAAATTAATTATTGCAAAATTAACAATATTAGAAGTTTAACCGTTAAATTATTTATAAATATCTATTTTTTTTATAAATTGCAGTTTAAAACCAATTCAAATGCAAAACGTTACTAGACTTTTCGATTTCCCATATTATCAATTAGAACACCATAATTTACCAGATGCTTTGGTAACTAAATATGGAAATGATTGGGTAAAAACTTCTACACAAGAATACCTAAATAAAGCCAATTCTTTATCAAGAGCATTATTACATTTGGGAATACAAAAAAATGACAAAATTGCTATCATCTCATCAAATAACAGAACAGAATGGCATATTTCAGATATTGGAATTTTGCAAACAGGTGCACAAAACGTGCCTATTTATCCTACTATTTCTTCAGAAGATTATGAATATATATTAAATCATTCTGAAGCTAAATATTGTTTCGTTTCTGACCAAGAAGTATATGATAAATTAAAATCGGTTCATTCTAGAATTCCATTATTAGTGGAAATATATTCATTCAACGAAATTTCTGGTTGCAAAAAATGGAGAGACTTATTAGAATCAGGTTCAGATACTTCCAACCAAAATGTAGTTGAAGAACGTAAAAACAATGTTTTACCAACAGATTTAGCTACTATTATTTATACTTCTGGAACAACAGGAAGACCAAAAGGTGTGATGCTTTCTCACGATAATATTGTTTCTGATGTTTTAAATTCAGACAAAAGAATGCCTTTAAGAAAAGGAAGTACACGTGCTTTAAGTTTCTTACCGATTTGTCATATCTTCGAAAGAATGTTGACCTATTTATATCAATATGGTGGAATTTCAATCTATTTTGCGGAAAGTATTGAGAAAATATCAGACAATTTAAAAGAAGTTCATCCACACGTCATGTCAGTTGTACCAAGGCTTTTGGAGAAAGTATACGATAAAATTTATGCAAAAGGTACGGATTTAACTGGAATCAAAAAGAAACTATTCTTTTGGGCTTTAGATTTAGGAATGAAATTCAAACCTTACAATGAAAATGGTTTTGTTTATAATTTAAAACTTGGAATTGCTCGAAAATTAATTTTCTCTAAATGGCAAGAAGGTTTAGGTGGCGAATTAGAACTTTTAGTTTCTGGAAGTGCTGCTTTACAAAATCGTTTAACAAAAGTATTTACTGCAGCTGGAATACCAGTTATGGAAGGTTACGGATTAACAGAAACTTCTCCAGTAATTTCAGTAAATGATATGAGAAATGGTGGTTTCAGAATTGGAACCGTAGGAAGAGTTATCGACAATGTAGAAGTAAAAATTGCTGAAGATGGCGAAATCCTTTGTAAAGGTCCAAACGTAATGATGGGTTACTATAAAGATGAAGCACAAACTGCAGAAGTAATCAAAAATGGCTATTTCCATACAGGTGACATTGGAGAAATTGACGCTGATGGTTTCTTAAAAATTACGGATCGTAAAAAAGAAATGTTTAAAACTTCAGGAGGAAAATATGTGGCGCCGCAAGTATTAGAAAACTCCTTCAAACAATCACGTTTTATTGAACAAATTATGGTGATTGGTGATGGCGAAAAAATGCCAGCAGCCTTTATTCAACCTGCTTTTGATTTCGTAAAAGAATGGGCAAGCAGACATAAAGTGGATTTAGGAAGTTCCAACGAAGATATTTGCAATAATCCGAAAGTGATTGCTAGATTTCAAGAAGATATTGATGAAGCTAACAAAAAATTCGGAAATTGGGAACAAGTGAAACGTTTTGAATTAACACCAGATATTTGGTCAATTGATGCAGGACACTTAACTCCAACAATGAAATTAAAACGTAAAATTATCAAAGAAAAATACCAAACCCTTTACGATAAAATTTATTCAGCATAAAATGAAAAAAATATTCTTCATTTCGATACTCTTCGCTTTTTTTTCTTGTAAAAAGGGCGAAGATTTTTCGTTACAAAACTATCATTCTTTTGATTCGAAAGAAGACCAATATACGGGCGGTATCAAAATGATTCCAATAAAAACTCCGAAAGGAACGTTTAAGGTTTGGACAAAAAGATTTGGAAATAATCCGAAAATAAAAGTCTTGCTATTACATGGCGGACCAGGTTTAACGCACGAATTGTACGAATCATTTGAAGGCTATTTACCTAAAGAAGGTATCGAATTCATTTACTACGATCAATTAGGCTCGTATTATTCTGATCAACCAAAAGACAAATCACTTTGGACGAATGAACGTTTTGTGGAAGAAGTGGAACAAGTTCGAATCGCTTTAGGTTTGAATAAAGACAATTTTTATGTTTTAGGTCAATCTTGGGGCGGTATTTTAGCTATGGATTACGCCTTAAAATATCAGAAAAACCTAAAAGGCTTGATTATTTCTAATATGGTTTCGAGCATTCCTTCGTACAATAAATACGCACAAGAAGTGTTAGGTCCGCAAATGAAAAAAGAAGTGTACGAAGAAATCATGCAATTGGAAAAAAATAATGATTTTGCGAATCCAAGATATTCTGAATTGCTTTTCGAACATTATTATACGGAACACATTTTAAGAAAACCACAAAAAAATTGGCCAGAATCGATTACCAGATGTTTTAAACACATTAATTCTGAAGTTTATATTTCGATGCAAGGTTACAGTGAATTCGGAATCACAGGCGATGCTTATATTAAAAATTGGGATGTTTCAAAACGATTGAAAGAACTGACTGTTCCAACTTTAACTATTGGTTCAAAATATGATACGATGGATCCAGAACATATGAAATGGATGGCAACTCAAGTGCAAAATGGAAGATTTTTATTTTGTAAAAACGGAAGTCATTTATCACAATACGACGACCAAGAAACGTATTTTACAGGTTTAATTCAGTTTTTGAAAGATGTGGATGAGAAGAAATTTAAATAATAGGTACGCAGATTTTACAGATTGGTCAGATTTTAAATTCTAAATAAAAAAAGCATCTCATTTTTTTGAGATGCTTTTTTTATTGAAAAATATGTGACAAATTTATTAATGCTCCTCATCTTTACCTATAACTTTCGTGTCAATAGGAATCGCAGGTTGAAACAACAACGTTTCATTATAATACAAATTGAAGCCTTTTTTAGTACGAAATTCGAAATTTTTAAACTTGAAGTTTTGGTCTTCACTTTCTCTAGTAAAAATGATAGATTCTTTAGAATCTGGTAAGAAAACCTCAGCAATTAAACTGTCTTCATCCACGAAAAAATAAGCATTTTTACTTTTTCCTAACGTATCTTTTTCAATTGAAGTTAATCGGTAACCATCTTCAAAAACACGCACACATTTTTTAGTCATATTAGACCATTTGTATCCAGCGTCTAATTTACATTCGTTTTCATTTTTATCATCATTTACTTGATTTCCCACAATTGAATCTAAAATTTCTTCATCAGATGAAGGGTTTTTAAGAATATAATCGCAAGAAAATAAAGAAACTAGTGATAAAATATATAAAATTTTTTTCATATTTAATTTAGCGTTTCTTGATAAATTAACGTTTCAACCGTTTCAAAATCTGTTGGTTTATCTGTGTTATGAAAATATTTTATTAAAACTTCTCCCCAAACTTTTCCATCAGAAAAATTAGCAATAATCCATCTGTGATTTAAAATTTTAACACTATTTATTAAAAATGGATTTTCACCTATTTGTTCATAAGAAACGTATTTATTTCCTCTTTTATCTGCATTAAAAGCCATTAAATCCTCATTTACTTTCGTTTGTAAAGCTTTCAAATTATGCTCAAAATAATACTCTTGAGCATATTCATTATTATCCAAAGAGAATTTATCTTTCTCAATCAATTTTACAATTGAATCTTTAGCTTTTTTTAATTCTTTCTTGCTAATAGTAGAAACTTCTTCACTTCTTTTTAAAATGTTTGAGGAGTTAACCATCTGAAAAATGTTAATTAATACTGAAAACACTAATCCATAAAGTAATAAATTCTTCTTCATTTTTTAAATTATTTAATTTTTATTTCTAAATTATCGTAAGCCAAAAATACATTTTCCGGCAATTGTTTTTGTACTTCTTCGTGTAATCCTAAAATATGACTGATATGCGTTAAATAGGCTTTTTTAGGCTGCACCAAATTTATAAAATTTAAAGCTTCTTCTATGTTAAAATGTGTATTATGTGGTTCGAATCGTAAGGCATTGATAACCAAAACTTCCACGTTTTTCAACTTATCAAGTTCCGAAGTTTCTATAGTTTTTACATCCGTTAAATATACAAAATCTTTGATTCGATATCCAAAAACTTGTAAATCGCCATGCATCGCATTAATTGGAATAATTTCTTTGTTTTTAATTTGAAACTTCTGACCATTAATTACTTCAAACGGAACAACAGAAGGTGCGCCTGGATATTTATTTTCTTTTTCAAAAATATAATCGAATCGTCTCGCTAAATTATCCAAAACACGTTGATGACCATAAACAGGAATATCACCTTGTTTGAAATAAAATGGCCTAATATCATCCAATCCTGCAGTATGATCAGCATGTTCATGTGTGAAAAGTAAGCCATCAATTTGCGAACATTTACTGGTTAGCATTTGTTGTCGAAAATCGGGACCACAATCAATTACTACAGAAAAATCTACATCATGAATCCAAACCGAAACTCGCAATCGTTTGTCTTTAGCGTTTTCACTTAAACACACAAAATGATTACTCCCAATTACTGGAATTCCTTGTGACGTACCTGTTCCTAAAAAGTAAATTTTCAAAGCGAATATTTTTTTACAAAAATAACAAATTACTCTTGTTAAAACCTATAATTTGTTAACTTTGCAGTATATTTTAATTTGCCCAAAAATACATTTGTTAAAATGACGACTGAAATAACATTAAGAGGAGATAAAGTAATTGAACAAATTCCTTCAACCAAGGATAAAGCACTTCGTATAAATTTAAACGAAAACATTTACGGAACCTTTGCAGAGATTGGTGCAGGACAGGAAACTGTTAGACATTTTTTCAGAGCTGGTGCGTCTTCTGGTACGATTGCAAAAGCCATGTCTGCTTATGATAAAGACTTTAGTGATGCTATTTATGGTATTGAAGAAGATGGTCGTTATGTTACGGAAAGTCGTTTAAGAAAAATGTTAACGCACGAAACCCAACTTATTGAAGACAGATTAGGTCGTGATAAACATCCCAATAAAATGTTTTTTAGTTATGCAAATACAGTGGCTACCATTGATTTCGCAAAGCAATTTAAAGGTCATGGTTGGGTTGGAATTAAATTTCAAGTAGAACCAGATGAAGCGTATAATGAAATCTTAATTCACATTCGTTTTAAAGAAAATGATGCGCGTTTGCAACAAGAAACTTTGGGTATTTTAGGAGTAAATTTAATTTACGGTGCGTTTTACAAACATAATGATGCAAAGAAATTATTACGTTATTTATACGATCATTTAGAAAAAGACCAAATTGAAATTGATACTGTAAATTTCTCAGGACCTCGTTTTGCTGATGTTGACAACCGATTAATGAGTTTACAATTAGTAAAATACGGAATGACAGATGCTGTAATGTTCAATCCGGAAGGAAAAAACATTTTACCTGCAGCGGTTTTATACAAAAAGAACATTTTAGCGTTACGTGGAAGTTTCCGTCCAGTAACCAAAGTAAATATGGATATGTATAAACAATCTTACGAGATGTTTATTCAAGAAAATAAAGTTAGTAAAGAAAATACGTTTGTAGTTTTTGAAATTACACTTTCTAACCTAAAAGCTGAAGGTGAAATTGACGAAAGAGATTTCTTAGACAGAGCAGAACTGTTATGTTCATTAGGACAAACGGTAATGATTTCTAACTTCCAAGAATATTATAAAGTATTAGAATATTTTTCATCTTTCACTAAATCTAGAACTGCCTTAGCTATGGGAGTTAGTAATTTAGTTGAAATTTTTGACGAAAAATACTACCGCCATATGTCGGGTGGAATTTTAGAAGCTTTTGGAAAACTGTTTTACAGAGATTTAAAAGTGTATTTATATCCAATGAAAGATCCAGAAACAGGAGAAATAATCAATTCGGAAAACTTAAAAGTACATCCTCGAATGAAAGAATTATACAAATTCTTTAAATACAACGGAAAAGTTACTGACATAGAAAGCTACGATGAAAAAACTTTAGATATTTTCTCAAGAAAAATTTTAAAAATGATTGCAAAAGGCGAATCTGGTTGGGAAGAAATGCTACCAGAAGGTACAGCTGAAATCATTAAAAAAGACCATTTATTCGGATATCTAAAAGAAAAAGAATTAGCGAAGTCATAAAAACATACAACTAAAAAATCCTGATAAACTCAGGATTTTTTTTATAACTTTTTTACCACATACGTCACAATTCCCCAAATGATAAAATCATTTTCTTGAGTGACTTTAATCGGCTCAAATAGCTTGTTTTCAGGCAATAATAGCAAACTGTTTTCTTGTACTTTGATTCTTTTTACGGTAAATTCTCCATCGATAAAACAAACGGCAATTTTACCATCTTGAGGTTCTATACTTTTATCAATCACTAAAATATCGCCATCATCAATTCCGGCTCCAATCATAGAGCTTCCGTTCGCTTTAGCGTAAAAAGTAGCAGTCGAATTTTTGACAACAATTTGATCAATGCTAATTCTGGAACCATCAAAATCAGCTGCTGGTGAAGGAAATCCAGCTTTAATGCCGCTTGAAATGTAAGGCATTTCCAAATTACTTTCCGTATTTGGAATAAAAAAGGATAATTTATTTTGTGCTAACATTTTACTTCTAATAATTCGGTTATATCTGTCGTGTATTTTTTGGATAAGAAGTTTTGCTTCATTTTCCAAGTGCGTTGTAAATCTTGGTTTCCGAGTCGAATTTTTCTTTCGCCAGTTTTCTTTCGAATATCGTCCATCACTTTCATTATTTTTTCGTGTTTCGGATTTTCTTCTACAAATAAATTAAATTGCTTTTGATCTTGTGGAATAATATCCGTTATGATAATTCCAGCTTTCGTATACGTTTCGCCAACTTGAACTATCTTTTCTAACATTTTAATAGCTGTAGTACTTAAGGTCAAACTTGATTGTGTCGCAAACGGCAAAGCTTCGTAAACTGAAAAATTATACCGTTCATTTCCTGCTTTATATTTATCTTTTCGCAGATACAGCACAATTCCGTAACAACATGATTTTTGCATACGTAATTTTTCGGAAGCTACTGTTGCAAAAGTAGACACACGTTCTTTCAATTCGCTTAAATTGGTAATTGATTTCTCGAAAGTTCTAGTTATAGCGATATTTTTCTTGGCTTCAGGTTGTTGTTCTAATTCTAATACAGATCGCCCTAATAATTCGGCACGAAGTCGTTTTCCAATCACGCCCATAGTTCTAATTATGAAATCTTCATTATGTGGCAAGGTGAAATCGTAAGCCGAAACCATTCCAAATGCTTTCATTTTTTTAGACAATTGATACCCAATTCCCCAAATATCTTCGACTTTCGTCCATTTTAAAGCTTTAATTCGTTTTTCTTCGGAATCGATTACATAAACGCCACCCGTTCTGTCTTGAAATTTTTTCGCAATTTTATTCGCGACTTTACTCAGCGCTTTCGTTTCGGCAAAACCGATACAAACGGGTAATCCAATCCATTTTTGCACGCATTGTTTCATTTGAATTCCACAAACTTCAAAATTGGTTGTATTGGTGTTTTTAAAATTAAGAAAAGCTTCGTCGATACTGTAATTTTCAATGTCTGGCGTAAAACTAACTAAGACTTCCATTACACGTTTACTTAAATCGCCATACAAGGCATAATTGGAAGAAAAAACGGCGATTTGATGCTGCTTGATTTCGTTTCTAATTTTAAATTCGGGCACACCCATAGCAATGCCAAGCGCTTTTGCTTCGTCACTTCTAGAGATAACACAACCATCGTTATTAGATAAAACGACAACAGGTTTTTTAAGAAATTGAGGTTGAAAAACACGCTCGCAAGACACATAAAAATTATTACAATCGACCAATGCAAACATAGGCCAAAGGTACGATTTCAGCATTGAATTTGGTTCGAAAATTTATTAACAATGGTGTTAAAATTTCGAAAAGAGAGAAAACAAAAAATCCCAAACTCCAGTTAAGGAATTTGGGATTTCTATATCTAAATGTATCTGTTTACACGTGTAATGCTCTATTTCCAGTTGCTGCTAACGCTGCTTCTTTAATCGCTTCAGCAAAAGTTGGATGTGCGTGAGACATTCTTGAAATATCTTCAGCAGATGCTCTAAATTCCATAGCCGTAACTGCTTCGGCAATTAAATCAGCACAACGTGCACCAATCATGTGAACGCCTAAAACTTCGTCTGTTTTGGCATCCGCTAAGATTTTCACAAATCCGTCCGTATCACCACCAGCACGAGCTCTTCCTAATGCTTTGAAAGGAAAACTTCCTGCTTTGAAATCAATTCCTGCTGCTTTCAATTGCTCTTCTGTTTTACCAACAGCTGCAACTTCTGGCCAAGTATACACTACTCCAGGAATTAAATTATAATCGATATGTGGTTTTTGTCCTGCTAAAATTTCAGCAACCATTACACCTTCTTCTTCCGCTTTATGTGCTAACATCGCTCCACGAACTACGTCACCAATTGCATAAATATTTGAAACTGAAGTTTGTAAATGATCGTTTACTTCAATCATACCTCTTTCTGTAACTTTAACACCTGCTTTATCAGCATTTAAAGCATCTGTATAAGGACGACGACCCACAGAAACTAAAGAATAATCACCTTCTAAAGTGATGATTTCTCCTTTTGCATTTTCTGCTTTTACAGTAACTACATCTCCTGCTCTATCCACCGATTGAACTTTGAGAGACGTGTAAAACTTCATACCTTGTTTTTTCAATACTTTAGTCAATTCTTTAGATAAAGAAGCATCCATTCCTGGAATAATTCTATCCATAAATTCTACGACAGAAACTTGCGCTCCTAAACGTAAATAAACTTGACCTAATTCGATACCGATAACTCCACCACCAATAATTACTAAGTGTTTTGGAACTTCTTTTAATTTTAAAGCTTCCGTAGACGTAATAATTCTGTCTTTATCTAATTTGATAAAAGGTAAAGAAGAAGGTTTAGAACCTGTAGCAATAATAATATTTTTAGATTCTATCACTTCTGAAGAACCATCTGCTTTAGTTACTTTAACTGAAGTGGCACTTTCAAAAGAACCAACACCTTCAAAAACGGTAACTTTATTTTTATCCATTAAGTATTTTACTCCACCAGAAGTTTGATCTACAACAGCTTGTTTACGAGCAATCATTTTTTCTAAATTCACTTTTACCTCTCCAGAAACTTCAATTCCGTGATCAGCAAAATGTTGTAATTCTTCATAATGATGCGAAGAAGCTAATAATGCTTTTGACGGAATACAACCTACGTTAAGGCAAGTTCCACCAAGAGTTGAGTATTTTTCAATAATTGCTGTTTTAAATCCTAATTGTGCGCAACGAATAGCTGCAACATATCCTCCAGGTCCAGAACCAATAATGGTTACATCAAATTGACTCATAATATCTATTTTTTTATAAAATGATTGTTGTGTATTTTTCGAATACAAAAGTAAAGTTTTTAAATAAATATGTGCTGATATTTATTCAAAAACTTCGATAAATTTAATTGATTACAAATGAAGTGGAATTTTTAACTTCACCAATCATAAAAGTACTATGTGTACTACCAATATGTTGCAGTGTTGTTAACTTCGTAACCATAAATTCTCTGTATTCTTCCATGTCTTTTACACAAATTTTCAGAATATAATCATAATCTCCACTTACGTGAAAACATTCTAAAACTTCATTAAGTGTAACCACTTCCTTTTCAAATTCAGAAATTAAATCTTTGGAGTGTTTGATTAATTTGATATGACAAAAAACCACGAATCCTTTTTGGATTTTAGTTTTGTCTAAGATTGTGGCGTATTTGCTAATAATCCCTTCACGTTCTAGTTTTTTTATTCTTTCATAAACCGCAGTTACCGAAAGATTTAACTTGCCGGAAAGCTCTTTAGTAGTTTTTTTAGAATCAATTTGCATTAATTCTAACAGTTTTTTGTCTGTTGCGTCCATTTTAGTTGTGTTGTTGTGTGTGTGTTTGTGACGCAAATATATCATTTTTTTTTAAATTTTATTTAAAATTTTAGATTATAAATCTTATAAAACCAATTACCATAGATTTATAATCTAAAAAAACACACATATGTTGAAATATTAATATTTTATACTCAATTTTGATGAATAAAAAACTAAACAACATGAACAACTTTAACCCAGCAGACAAAATCCAAGATTTACAATATTTTGGTGAATTTGGAGGTGTAAATCCTTCTATTTCAGATTCTTCAACTTACACGTTTCTTTCAGCAAAAACCATGTTCGATACTTTCGAAGGTAACGCAGAAGGTTGTTATTTATATTCACGTCATTCTTCTCCAAGTAATTTATATTTAGATAAAGCATTGGCAGCAATGGAAGGAACTGAAACAGCGAACGTTTCTGCTTCTGGAATGGGAGCGATTACTCCAACTATTTTACAATTATGTGGTCAAGGTGATCACGTAGTTTCTAGTAGAACTATTTATGGTGGAACATATGCGTTTTTAAAGAATTTCGCACCAAGATTTGGCGTAGCAACAACTTTCGTTGACATTACTAAATTAGATATTGTAGAAGCAGCAATCACACCAAATACTAAAGTTTTATATTGTGAAACGGTTAGTAATCCATTATTAGAAGTAGCAGATATTGCTTCTTTGGCTAAAATCGCTAAAAAACATAATATTAAATTAGTAGTAGATAATACTTTTTCACCTTTATCAGTTTCTCCAGCAAAATTAGGAGCAGATATCGTAATTCATTCACTTACAAAATACATCAACGGAAGTTCTGATACAGTTGGTGGTGTAACTTGTGCGAGTCAGGAATTTATTAACGATTTGAAAAATGTAAATTCTGGTGCAAGTATGTTATTAGGACCTACAATGGACAGTTTACGTTCCGCTTCAGTAATGAAAAATCTTAGAACATTACATATTAGAATGAAGCAACATAGTCATAATGCGATGTATTTGGCTCATAAATTTGAAGCAGACGGAATCAAAACGGTTTATCCAGGTTTAGCGAGTCATCCAAGTCATGAAGTATATAAAAATATGATTAATCCAGAATATGGTTTTGGAGGAATGATGACTATTGATGTTGGAAGTTTAGATAAAGCAAACGCTTTGATGGAATTAATGCAAGAAAGAAATTTAGGCTATTTAGCTGTAAGTTTAGGATTCTACAAAACGTTATTTAGCGCGCCAGGAACTTCAACTTCTTCTGAAATCCCTTTAGAAGAACAAGCTGAGATGGGTTTAACGGATGGTTTAATTCGTTTTTCAATTGGTTTAGATAACGATATTGAAAGAACCTATCAAAGTATGAATGCTTGTATGAGAGAATTAGGCATTCTACAATTAGAGAACGCATAACATTTAATAAATAATAGTAACATCAAAATCCGTCCCGATATAATTAGGACGGGTTTTTTTGTAACAATTTGTTAGCTTTGTCAACTAATACGAACTAAATTAATTATAAATGAAAAAATATATTTTAAGTTTCCTTTTGGTCGGAAGTATCTCTTTCGCACAAAAACTAACGATTGAAGAAACCGTAACTGGACCAAGAAAATTTGCGCCAACTTCATTAACAGCTCAACAATGGAGAAAAGATTCAAAATCAATTACGTATGTAAGTACTGATTTCACTAGTTTATTAGAGAAAAGCGCAGCTAACAATTGGACAGCAACTACTTTAGCTACAAAAGCAGATTTTGAAGCCGCATTAAAAGCCAAATTTCCAACAGAAGAATTCGCTTTACGTACGTTTCCTACTTCAATCACATGGAAAACAATAACTACTTTTGAAACAGAAATCGCTTCAAAAACAAACAATTATAAAGTAATTTATAATGTAGCTACGAAACAAATTTCTTCTGCCATTGGCTATTCTAACGAAGGCGCTCAAGCTAAATTCGCATCTAATAACAATGTAGCTTGGTTAAAAGATAACAACATCAGAATTACATCAAATAATAAAACAATTGAAGTAACAAACGATGAAAAACCAGCAATTGTAAATGGTTCTGATTATGTACACCGTCAAGAATTTGGAATCGATAGTGGAATGTGGTGGAATGCTTCAGGAACACAATTAGCGTATTATCGTAAAGATGAAACTATGGTTGGAAATTATCCAATTACCAACTGGAACGAACGCGAAGCTGTAAACAAAGATATTAAATACCCAATGGCGGGAATGACAAGTGAAAATGTAACTTTAGTCATTTATGATGTTGCAACTGGTAAAAAAGTAACCCTTCAAACCGGTGAACCAAAAGAACAATATTTAACCATGGTTTCTTGGGAACCAACTGGAAAATATATTTTTATTGGCGTTTTAAATCGTGACCAAAATCATTTAAAATTCAATAAATATGATGCTTCAACTGGAGCTTTTGTAAAAACATTATTCGAAGAAAAAGCAACTACTTGGGTAGAACCTCAACACGCTTTGACTTTCGTACCCAACAATCCAAATCAATTTATTTATCAAACTGATTTTAACGGATACAACCAAATGTATTTGTACAATACAGATGGAAAATTGATTAAAAACTTAGGTTTTAAAGATGTGGTAGTAACTTATTTATTAGGTTTCGATGCGTCGAATTCAAAAATCAACTACATCGGAACAACAAATAATGGTTTAGATAGACAATTATTTCAAGTTGATATAAAAACAGGTAAAACGTTTCAATTAACAACAGTTTCTGGAACGCACAACGCTTCAGTTTCTTCAGACGGAACAATGGTTTTAGATCAATATAGTAATGCTACAACGCCTAATGAAGTTTCGATTTTAAACATCAAAACGAAAATGGCCAATACCACTTTAGTGAAAGCAGAAAATCCTTTTGCAGGAAAAATCGACTTACCAAGAATCGAAATGGTAACTTTAACTTCTCCTGATGGAAAAACGCCTTTAAATGGAAGATTAATTTATCCAGCAAATTTTGATGCGACTAAAAAATACCCAGTAATGGTTTATGTTTATGGTGGTTCGCACGCGCAATTGGTGACTAACAAATGGTTAGGTGGCGCTGGATATTTTGATATCTATATGGCACAACAAGGTTATGTGGTATTTACTTTAGACAACAGAGGAAGTGATGCGCGTGGAAAAAGATTTTGCGATGTTACACATAGAAATTTAGGAGTAAACGAAATGGCCGATCAAATGAAAGGTGTAGAATTTTTAAAATCAAAATCTTTTGTAGACGCCGATAAAATTGGAGTTTTCGGATGGAGTTTTGGTGGATTTATGACGACATCATTACTTACTTCTCAACCAGACACGTTTAAAGTTGGAGTTGCTGGCGGACCAGTTATCGATTGGAAATACTATGAAATTATGTACGGAGAACGTTATATGGATACACCTCAAGATAATCCAGAAGGCTATGCAAAAGCGTCATTATTGGATAAAGTGAAAAACTTAAAAGGAAGATTATTAATCATTCACGGAGCGCAAGATCCAGTTGTAGTGCAACAACACAGTATGAATTTCATTGAAGCTTCTATAAAAGCAGGAAAACAAGTAGATTATTTCTTATATCCAAACCATGAACATAATGTGGGCGGAAGAGACAGAATTCACATGTATGCTAAAATTGCAGATTATTTTGATGTGCATTTGAAGAAGTAAATTCATAAAACAATATAAATTAATTAAATCCGTTTGCTATTAGTGAACGGATTTTTTGTTTAATAAAACTTCCATAAATTTGAATTTAAAAACTGACCTATGAAAAAAATATTTGTTTTATTATTACTGTGTTTATCTGTTTTAGGCTTTTCACAAAATAAAATAATAAATGGAAAAGTGGAAACAATAATTTATACAACTGATAGCACTTATTACAAAAATGATGTATGGAATTATGAAGTTCATTTAATAAAATATGATGATTCTATCTCTGAAAAAATAACAACTGGAAGTTCTTCAAATTTTAAGTTTAGACTAAAAAAAAAATGGCTAAAAAAATATGATGCCATTGAAATTATTAGCAGTGAAGGTCACGCTGCTGTTAATTTGAAATTATTACATAAAAAAGATACAATAAATTTTCTTTTGATGAATCTAAACAATAGGCAATACTTTGAAAATTATTATTCTGTCGGAAAACCAGCTATTTATCTTTATCCAACTATCAAATCTGAAATTAGTGTAAAAAATGATTTTAAAGGAAAAGTCATGAATACTTATCCATTATACAAAAATGGTTGGAATGTTATTGCAGAACCAAATGGAGTTTTATATAATTTAGACGACAAGCGAACGTATAATTATTTATTTTGGGATGGTTCTTATAATTTTACGAAGAAACATTATCGATACGAAAATGGGTTTTATATCAAGAAAGAAGATAACATTAAATTCCTTCAAGAAAAACTAGAGCTTTTAGGTTTGAATAATACTGAAATCAATGATTTTGTAGTGTATTGGCTTCCTGAACTAAATAAAAACGAAGAAAATTTCATTCATTTTTGGGTCAATGATAATATTGATAATTCCTCTATTTTAACTATCACTCCAAAACCTGATACTTTATTGCGAATTTTCATGGAATTTAAAGCGTATCATGGCGAAGAAAAAGTACCTCTACAAGAATTAACCACAACTCCAAGAAAAGGTTTTACCGTTGTAGAATGGGGTGGTTCCAACATTGATGAACCAATTTTGAAATAATATTGGAAAAATAAAAATCCGTTCTAATTTTTAATCAGAACGGATTTTACATTTTAAATTCAACTAAGACAATCTACTTATAAACTTAGCATACGGATCTTTAAATTGAAAACCGTCTTGTGTTCTTTCTTTTGATAATTTATTGTATTCCACTAAAGCCCAAAGTATAAATTCTTTTAGGAAATATTTATCTGAAATGGCAATTTCTGGTTGGTATTTTTGAATTAAATTTTCAAGTGGTTCTACTTCATCTAAGACATTTTTGTACACTTCATCGGAACAATCATCTGACAATTCAAAACCTGATTCATTGAAAAACCATTCTGAAATTTCTGTATAAGGATTGACTTCATTTTGTTTTTCTAATTTCTCTATTTTAGGAAAATAACCTGGGAAAAAAGTATGAATCGCATTGGAGATTAAATATTGCGCCACAACGCCTGCTCCTTCTTGTTCACCTTCATAAACTAATTCTACTTTACCTGTAATGGCTGGAATAATTCCTAAGAAATCAGATAAACGAACCGTTGTTTTTTCTTCGCCATTTTGTAAAGCTCTACGTTCTGCTGTACTAATTAAATTTTCATAAGCGGTTATACTCATACGAGCCGAAACACCACTTTTTGCATCAATATATTCTGATTCTCTAGCTTCAAAACCAACTTGTTCCAACAAATCTTTTGCCAAATTTGGAACATGTACGATTGAAGATTGATTCTCATCTAATTTAGCTTCTTGATGTGTAATGGTTTTAGCAATTTCAATAGTTTCTGGATAATGTGTTAAAATCTGAGAACCAATTCGGTCTTTTAAAGGCGTAACAATACTTCCACGATTGGTGTAATCTTCTGGATTTGCCGTAAAAATAAATTGTAAATCTAACGGCATTCTTAATTTAAATCCACGAATCTGAATGTCGCCTTCTTGCAAAATATTAAACAATGCTACCTGAATTCTAGCTTGTAAATCGGGTAATTCGTTAATTACAAAAATACATCTGTTGGCGCGTGGAATCATTCCGAAGTGAATCACACGTTCATCTGCATACGATAATTTTAAATTCGCCGCTTTTATTGGATCTACATCACCAATTAAATCGGCAACTGTTACATCTGGCGTCGCTAATTTTTCGAAAAAACGTTCGCTTCGGTGTAACCAAGAAATTGGGGTATCGTTTCCTTTTTCAGCAATTAAATCGATAGCAAAACGAGAAATTGGGCTTAACGGATCATCGTTAATTTCAGAACCCGAAACAAACGGAATATATTCATCCAAAAGCTCTACCATTTTTCGGGCTAAACGTGTTTTTGCTTGTCCGCGCAACCCTAACAAATTAATATTATGTCGAGATAAAATAGCTCTTTCTAATTCAGGAATTACAGAATTTTCAAAACCATGAACTCCTGTAAAAGTAGGTTGTTTGGCTATTAATTTATGTCGCAAATTGGTACGTAACTCGTCTTTAATATTTTTTGATTGATAATCTGATGCTATCAATTCACCTAAAGTGTTTATATTTTTAATATCCATTTTTTACTTTATTTTTTTGTGGATTTACATCCTTATACTTGACTTTTTATTTTAATTTCTTTTTTCTATTGGCTTCATAATCTTGAAAAATCATTTCTCCTAAACCTTTCAAACCTGTATAAAAAGCTTTTCCTTGATTGGCTTCTGTAAATTTATCTACGAATTGTTGCAAATACGGATCGTTTGCAATCATAAAAGTGGTTATTGGAATGTGTAATTTTCTGGCTTGAGCGGCTTGTGTGTAACATTTTTCAACGATATATTCATCCAAACCGTTGCTGTTCATGTAATAAGAACCATCTTTTTCACGAACACAACTTGGTTTTCCATCGGTAATCATGAAAATTTGTTTGTTGGTATTTCGTTTTCTTCGAAGCATATCCATGGCTAATTGTAAACCAGCTACAGTGTTTGTATGATATGGTCCGACTTTTAAAAACGGTAATTCTTTAATAGAAATTGGCCAAGCATCATTTCCAAAAACTAAAATATCAATGGTATCTTTTGGATAACGTGTAGTAATAAGTTCTGCCAAAGCCATAGCAACTTTTTTGGCTGGTGTAATTCGATCTTCACCATACAAAATCATACTGTGCGAAATATCAATCATTAAAACCGTGCTCATTTGCGATTTATAATGCGTGTCTTCAATCACCAAATCGTTTTCAGTTAGTTGAAAATCTCCGATTCCGTTGTTGATTTGGGCATTTTTCAAACTTTCGGTTAATGAAATTTTATCTAAAGAATCGCCAAAATTATAACTTCTGAATTCGCCAGTTAGTTCATCACCACCACCAACTTGTTTGGTTTTATGGTTTCCACTACCCGATTTATTTAAATTTCCGAAAATTTGATCTAAAGCTGCTTGTCTGATTAAGCGTTCCGTTTTTGAAGTTATTGTAGTTTCTCCGGAACCACCATCAGGTGAGATTTCTTCACGGATGAATCCTTTTTTCTTTAAATCTTCGATAAAATCTTCAATAGTGTATTCAGGAGTCGTTAATTTGTATTCATTATCCAATTCTCGTAACCAATCGATAGCTTCATCAAAATCGCCTGAAGTGTGTACGATCAATTCTTTAAAAACGCCAAAAAGCACCTCAAAGGGTGTCTTAAATGGTTTTTCGTATGTTTTAAAATAGAATCCTTTTTTCATACACTAAAATTACAAGGTTTATATTTTATAACATAAAAACGAATACTAATTTTTAGTTAAATCTAAAAGAATTTCCCATCTACATAAAACCAAGCGTCTTGAAAGTTGATAAACGTTGATTTTTCGTGATGAATTTGAGGTTTTCTGTTTTCGTCTAAATAATAGGCTTTAAATTCTACTGTATTTTCAGAGAAATTTAAGATTTCTAATTTTTGCCAAGTGTTTGATTTCGCCCAAGCCAAAATATCCGATTTATTAGTATATTTTTTTTGAGAAACGTGTGTCGTATTGTACAAATAATCCGCATTTTGCAAACAATAGGCTGTAAACCTTGAGCGCATTAATTTTTCCGCAGTTGGAACTACTACTCCATCGTAAATATATAGAGAACAGCAATTTCCCAAATGTAATGCACTACCACAAGGGCAAGGTTTAGTCTTTATCATTTTGTATTTTATGTAATAAATGTTTCAATAAAACTTGGTATTTACCTAACTCAATTAAATGCGCATCAAGCGACACGGAATCAATTAAATCTTCCACTTCATTACTTACTTCATGTAAATAAACATGGGCATTTACCAAATCTTTTTTGGCTATGAAGTCAATAATAGTTTGAACTTTCGGTTTTAAATTAACTATTTGTTCTGTAAACATATCTTTTTTTAAAATTAGCCTTTTAATAAATTAATACTAACGGTGGCATAATTGGTATTAGGGAATTTTTTAAAATATAATGGATCGGGAAACAAACCTACTTCGGCGGCGACTTTATGCAAAACGTCAATTTCTACTATGTATTGGTCTGAAAAACCGTGAGTCGCATCGTAAGCCGTTGCAGCTGTATTCCCTAAATTATTTGCTGTTATTTCTGGTGGAATCGTGTGCAATTCTATAATTAACAATCCGAATTTTTGTACATATGTGGACCATTTTTGTAAATGTTCCAACAAATTATCTTCTACTTCGTTGTTTTTAATCCAAACGCCTCTGTGAGCAAATGCACCACTTGACGAACTAATTCTATCTTTTGAAACAGTTTTTGGTGTTTCCCAAATTCTATTATGATCTAAAAAGGTTCTTACATTTAATAAATCTTTCAAATCGATATTGTAATTTTCTTGTAAATCTGAAGCTAATAATTCTGGATTTCCGATATCGCCCCAAATTACTTTTGCCCAAATATCGGCTTTAATTAAATTCGCTCTAGTCACTTTCAAAGCCGCCTGATTATAATCGGCTCCGACCAAAAACAAAGGATAATCATCCAACATTTTTCCTCGAATAGTCTGACGTTCAATTACTTCAAAAATATGTTGTAAAAAAGCGCCATTTCCGCAACCCATGTCTAAAATTCCTTTAGGTTGTTCGTTTATGGGCTTATTGAATAATTCGATAATAATTTCATCAATTACTTTAAAATAAGTCGTGTGCGCACCACCACTTCCCCAAACATTCATTTCTCTATTGACGTGAATTTCATCTTCGCCAACAGCAGTTTCTCTCAATACTTTCGGATTTCCGAACAATAATTTATCTATATTTTTGAACATCGGCAAATAAGAAACCGTTACACCATAAGCCGAAGCTCTTTTGGCAAAAGACAAACCTAATTCTGTAAATTGATAATTGTCTTTTTTATGGGTAAACCAACCTAAATGCGTGAAGAAATCTAAAATGATTTTGAAAACTTCAGGATGTTTATGAAATTCTTCCGGACTGAAAGACGTTTCCATAAAATACTTATGAAACATGCCTGTCATTCCTAAACTTACGATTATTGGTCCAACTAAATAGCCTTCGATATGTGCTAAAAATTGTTCTTGAACAACTCTTTCTTCTTCATTTTCAGAAAGTTGAATATGACATTTGTTTTTATACCATTCAAATAACCTGTTTAAATCTTGGTACGATTCGTTTTGAATTTGTATGGAAGTAAACCAATCTTTCTCATTTAAAACATCTATAACCTCTTCATAAACTGGCGCTAATGAAAAGAAAAGTACCGATTTGGAATTGGTCGCTACTTCAACCGAATTAGTAGCATTATCTAATTTATATTCTAGCAAACCTTGAGAAGCCAAAACTCGCAAAGCTATATTTAGATACCCTTCATTAGCTTTAAATTCTGATGCTAATTTGGATAAAGAAACTTCCTTATTTTCGAGCAGATAGTTTAATATTCCTTTTTGATGTAAGGTGTAAACAACAGGTGCAGTTACCAATCCATCTAAATGCTGAAAAATTCTTTGCCTAAAATTTGAAGTTGTAGTCATATAAAAACTGATTTACTCAAATATAGCAAAAAATTATAGGTAACCGTAAAAAAATAAAGGAATTACTGATTTTTTAGCGATTGCTTATATTGCTCTAAAATTGAAGCTTTTTTGGCAGCAGAAGTTACTTTTGTCTGTTTAATTTTCTTCATATGATTATCCAATTGCTTTTTATGCTTGTCTTGATTTACGGCGTTATTTCTTCCCATCTTGTAAAATTTTACGCAAATTTACGAAACTTTCGTTGGTATTGCTCAATTCTGACAGCATTTTACGTTTAATTTCTTCAAAATCATCAAAAACTAAGTATTTTGCCCAGGACGTATTTTGTAAAACTTCTTTAATCTCTTTGATTCTTTTTGCGATTTCCGAAGCATTTCTTAAAACTTGATTGTTATAATTTGGATTGTTTTTATGATTGAAGTTGACTTCGTTTTTGGCTTCATTAATTTCGATATAAAACAATTTTTCTGTTTCAT
This sequence comes from Flavobacterium facile, assembly GCF_036321945.1. Classification (NCBI taxonomy): domain Bacteria; kingdom Pseudomonadati; phylum Bacteroidota; class Flavobacteriia; order Flavobacteriales; family Flavobacteriaceae; genus Flavobacterium; species Flavobacterium facile. The sequence continues at coordinate 91,856 of NZ_JAZAYT010000033.1, read as the reverse complement.
TATTCGAATAAAAATCGGTCCAACGCGCAAATCCGATGATTTCAGTTTGATTTTTATAATCCGAATTCACGATTAATCGCCAACGACAATTGGCGGCTCTTCCCCAATGGTTTGATTTTCGATATACACCAACTTCTGTGAAATAATATTCACTTCCAGAATTACTTTTGTAACCAAGATTTAAATCGGACAAAACAGAATTATCCACTTGTTGAAACAAGCAAAAAGTATGTTTATGAAAATTGTTACGATGATAAGCCATTAAAACTCGCCTAATTTTAATTCCCAAACCGTTTTTTGCGTATTTCCGAAGGTTTTTACTTTTGGAAACAAATATACCTTTTGAGTCAAATTGTAAGTTTTAGTTTCCGATTTATTTGTAACTATCAATTGGTATTTCATATCGAAACTATTCGCATTTACCGCTTTATTTTGAATCGTATTTACCGTAATCACAAACTTATTTTCTTTGCAATATTGAAGCAATTGCGAAAGTGTAATTTTCTTATTTGTTCCGTTTATAAAATCTTCAACCAAAACGGTATCAGACAAAAACATTTGCTGAATCGATTTATCTAATTCTTTTTTTAAATCGGCAGTATCTGATTGATTATACAACGTTAAATAAGCGTAAAAATCTGTAATTAATTGCTCGCTTTGATTCGCATACGCGAAAATTACTTTCGAATTAAAATTTGCCGAAATAGAATTCATTGCCCCTTTTTTTAAAGAAACTTCTTTAGCAACAGAAACTTCTTCTTTCTGAGAATTACTTTGTCCAATCACAAACATTGGAAAAAGGATAAATATGTAAATTAAGTTTTTCATACTATTCTTCTGTTAATCGTAAAAACGATATTTTATTGTCTTTTTCTTGTCTTAATTCCACAATTTTTAATTTTTTTAACGATGCGGATGGAATTACAATTTTTTGTGAGAATTCCGTTTTATTAAAATATTCTGCACCTAAATCGTTTTGCAGCATAATCATGACTTCCAAATTGTCAGATAATATTTTGTTCAATTGTTCTTTTCTCGTTTGCCAATCTTTGATGTCGCTTTTCATAAATGCCTTTAACATCATGGCGTAATCATTTGGATTTAATTCTACTCGAGAAAGCGGTTCATTTGGTGAAATAGTTATTTCCTTTTGCTTGTAAAACGGACTTTTAATAACGACTTTCGTACCCTTTTCTAAATGTAAACTTTCCGATTTCAAATCGATAGGTTTTTCAACCGAATCTTCCACAACAAAAGCTTTTACATCCTCTTTCGAAATAGAATCTTTCGTATAACTATTTTGAAATTCTAATTTTTGATTGTGGTTTGATGTAAATTTCCAAATGGAAAAACCGATTATCAAAACTCCAAAAATTAAAAGTACTATACCAAATTTGTTCTTTGAATTAGTATTAGAAACTTCGATTCCGCTCAGTTTGACATTATTTTCAAAAGTAAATTTAAATTCATCCCAACCCGATTTGCCAACATACACACTCAAAATATCTAACATATCTTTTCGTGGTAATTTCTCGTTAGTTTCAGGTTTTAAATGCGTGTAAATCCACTTTTCACTAACCGATTGTTTTGTTTTTAGTTGAATGTCATCAATTAGATTTAAAATATCCTGCGAACTGAAACTTTTCCAACTTCCGTTAAAATACGGATAGCTATTTTGGTAGTGCTCCAAAACGCTTTTTTTAAGTTCGTAAAAAATTTCTAAATCTGTCATAAATTGCTTTTCAAAAGTAGTATTTGTTGTTATTTCCACTACTGTAAAACGGCTGTAAATGTACTGAAAATACTTTACAATCAGTAAACAGTGGTTTTGCTAAATAAAAATTTCAATGTCGTTCTAAGTTTGCCTTGTTAAACTTTAAAAACGAAATATCATGAAAAATTTAAACACTCTTTTAGCAACAGTTTTATTAGTAGGAAGTTCTACTTTATTTGCACAACATTCTGGAAATGTCAATCAAGATGAATTAGCTAAAAAAGAAGCCAGCGGAAATTACAATTATCAAAATCAATATCACAATCGCGATGTGCCAACTATTCAAACTTCGTATAGTAACGACAGTGAAATGGTAATTACGATAAAAGGGATTTATAACGAAAAAGCTAGTTGTCAGAAAGCCGTTTTTAGTGTATTACAAGTTGGAAAAACAGCTGAAGAAGTTACCGATTTAATGGATGAAAGATTAGAAGCGGTTATGAATCAATTGAAAACTTTTAATGCCGAGATTGAAGTTATTACGGATATGATTTCATTTGTACCGATGTATGATTACGAAGTGACTAAGAAAATTTTTAATCCGAAAACTTATAATGAAAAACCAAGCGGATTTGAATTGAAAAAAAACCTTATTATCAAATTCAAAAACACCAACGATTTAAATAAAATTATGAGTGTTTGTGCGAAACAAGAGATTTACGATTTAGCAAAAGTAGATTATGTAACGAGTAATTTAGACCATATTAGAGATGTTTTACAACTTAAAGCATCTGAAGAATACAAACAAATGCTAACGAATTATTCGGCAATTATGAATACTGATTTGTTTAAAAAAGAAAAAACGTTAATCGAAGGTTACACGACATTATACCCAATGGAAAGTTACAAAGCTTACAGCGCTTATAGTCAGGCCGCGACCAATTTTTCACCAGAAAGTCAGGTAAATAATATCCGAAAAAACACCACACAATTTTACGATGCGGCGCTGGCGAAATCACACACTTTTGTGGTTAACGCCGATATTACAGAACCAACCATTCAAATATTTTATGATTTAACTATTCGAATTAAATTACGTGAAGACCAACTTCCCAAAAACACAATTATTAGAAACAATAGATATTATATCATTACAGCCACAGGCGATATCAAACCTTTAATTTTATAATATTATTTCTTATTTATTAAATCCTCAACTTTAGATTTAACCGATTTAAAGTTGGGGTTTTTACGTTTGAGAATAGCACAAAATCAATACAATATACTTTCCGATAAGATTTTATTAATCCTAAAAAAATTAATACATTTGCACCCAATAAAAAAGTATAAAACTGAATTTTTCAGTATAACAATTTACAAAACATAAAAATGAAACAAGTAGTAGTATTATTTTCTGCATTAATTTTAATTTCTTGCAATAAGTTTAAAGTTGAAGGAACAGCTGCAGGAGTTGCAAATGGAACAAATGTATTTTTAGTAACATCTGATTCTACTGGAACTCCAAAACCTAAAGATACGGTTAAAGTAACTGATGGAAAATTTGAATTTGAAGGTAAAACTGAAATGCCAGAAATTGCATACATTGCTTTTGAAAAAACGCCAAACGGAAATGTTGGTTTTATTTTAGAAAAAGGAACAGTTTCAATCAAATTTGATACTAAAAACCCAGAGAAAAATGCTATAAGCGGAACAGTTAACAATGATTTATACCAATCTTATAACAATTCCAATTTAGATATTCAGAAAAAGGTAAAAGCAATTTACGATGCAAATGGTGAATTTATGCAAAAAAAACCAGAAACTGATGAAGAAAAAGCTAAAGCACAAGGCATTATGGCTCAGTTGCAAAAAATTCAGTTAGAAATGGATAAAAGATCTAAAGATTTTATTGCAAAAAACACCAATTCTTTTGTTTCATTATTATTAGTTGAAAATTTGTTTTATACTAATAAAATGGATGCATCAAAAGTAAAAACGTTCTATGATGAATTAGATTCAGATTTAAAAGAAACTACTAGTGGAAAAAGTGTGAAAAAATATTTAGACACACAATTACCTACAGAAAAAAAAAAGTAAATAATTCAACCAAAGCAGCTGATTTCTCTGCAAAAACTCCAGAAGGAAAAACCGTTTCTTTAAAAGAGTCTTTAGGAAAAGTTACAATTATTGATTTTTGGGCATCTTGGTGCGGACCATGCAGAGCTGAAAACCCAAATGTAGTAGCGTTATATAACGAATTACACAGTAAAGGTTTAAACATTATTGGAGTTTCTTTAGATGAAGACGCTACAAAATGGAAAAATGCTATTACTAAAGATAAATTAACTTGGACACAAGTTTCTAATTTAAAAGGCTGGAAAGATCCAATTGCATTAACTTATGGAGTGGAAGAAATTCCTTCAACATTTATATTAGATGAAAAAGGAAATATTGTAGCAAAAAACCTTAGAGGTGAAGAATTAAAAGCGAAAGTAAAAGAATTATTAGGTGTAAAATAGTGCATCAAACTATAAAAATCAATCCCATTTTGTACAAATTTACAAAATGGGATTTTTTTATGTTTTTAATTTTCAGAAAGTTAGAAAATAATTTAAATATTCCTTTAAAATAAGTTTGCAACTCAAAAAAACAATTATATATTTGCACTCAAGTTATGGCCACGGGGAGATACTCAAGCGGCCAACGAGGGCAGACTGTAAATCTGCTGTGAAAACTTCGTAGGTTCGAATCCTACTCTCCCCACAAAAAAAAGCACTTCAATTGAAGTGCTTTTTTTATTTTATAACTGTTTGAGTTTTACTCCAAAATAAAACTCACATTTACCGTACAAACAATTTCAATTTCACCAACTGCTAATGTTTCTCTTGGCGCTGCTTCAGCATCCATCATCGCTCCTTTTGCCATAAAAACAGGTTGAGGATAGTTCGTATAAGAATTATCAGAAATCAATATCGCTTTGCCTACTTTTTGTCCAGGTAATACTGAAACATAATCGTCTGCTTTTTTCTTAGCGTTTAAAATCGCCTTTTTTCTAGCTTCTGTTTCGTAGGTTTCCATTTTTGAAGACTTAAACTCCACTCCATTGATAACGTTAATTCCAGTTTCCATAACATCCATCATAAACGCATCGTACTTAGAAATATCTTTTAATGTTACACAAATAGTTTGATTCGCTTGATACGAATATTTCTTTTTTTCATAATCGTAATTTTTATATAAACTCATTTGAGCTGTTTGATAATCAGCTGTTGGAATATTAAACTTTTTGATATACTTAATTACTTTATCAATAGTTACATCATTAAGTGTTTTGACTTCTTTGGCATCTTTACCATTATTCTGTACACCTAATTGGATTACCACAATATCTGGCGTAACTTTAATCTTTCCTTCACCAGAAATCGAAATTTGTGGCACTAATTTGTGTTGTTCCTGACTCATAACATTCATTGTTGTAACTAATGTTAGTAATAAAATTAACTTTTTCATTTTGATTTTTTTTTTAGTTTTAATTTCTATTTCAAATAGCATGCCAATTATATCTTTTTCATTTTTACTAAATAAATTAAAACTGCTATTGGAATTAATAAAATCCCTATAAATAACAATCTTGTTTCAAACAAATCTGGCCTAAGTAATAATGTAAAAAGTAATCCTCCAACAGCGCCACCTAAATGTGCTGTGTGGCCTATATTATCATATTGTCCTTTCATACCATAAATTGAATATGCTAAATATAAAAACGCAAAAATATAACCTGGAATCGGAATAGCACCGAATAGTAAAATAGAATTCTCCGGATACAATAAAATCGCACAATAAATAATTCCCATTACAGCTCCAGAAGCTCCAATAGCTGAATAATAAGGTTCTTCATTATGAATAAAATAGGTTAACAAACTTCCAATTGCCATACTTCCAAAATAGATTAAAAGGAAATTTATGGTGCTGAATTCTTGAGTTAGAAAATTAGCAAAGCTCCAAAAACTAAACATATTAAAAGCAAAATGAAACCAATCGGCGTGTAAAAAACCGGAAGTTATCATGCGATATTGTTCGCCTGCTTTGATGCCAGAAATGTTAAACTTATACTTGTCGAAAAAGACTGGGTTGGACAAACCTACATAGGTTACTAAAGCGGTAATTGCAATGATAATTGTTGTAATAGAATACATATAAAAAATTTAATAAACATAAAGGTAAGATAATAATTCAATTCTTTACCATAAAAATCCAATGTTAACCAAAATTTAAAATGTTTTCCTAAGAAATAACAAAACGTGTATATTTGCAAAAAAAGACAGATGCAATTACTCCTATATATAATAATTTACCCAATAATTTGGTTCATTTCCATTTTACCATTTCCCATATTGTACTTTTTATCAGATTGTATTTTCTTTTTGGTTTATCGAGTAATAAAATATAGAAAGAGAGTCGTTAGAGCCAACATCGCCTTAGCATTGCCTCATTTATCTGAAAAAGAAAGAAATGTAATTGAGAAAAAATTCTATTCTCATTTGTGCGATATGTTTTTAGAAATGGTAAAAACACTCTCTATTTCGCGTAAAGAAATTGAAAAACGATATGTTTTCACAAACATGGAAGTGTATCACGAATTAGAGAAAAAAGAAAAAAGCATTGCCTTATTGTGCGCCCATTATGCTAGTTATGAATGGGCTATTTCTATGAATTATCACATAAATTATTTAGGATTTGGCGTATATAAAAAATTAGCCAATCCATATTTTGATAAATTGGTACGAAAAATACGTTCAAAATTTAAAAGTGAGTTAATTGATAGTAAGTCTACAATTCCAACAATAGCTTCGAATTATAGAAGTAAAACGTATAGTGTATATGGTTTAGTGAGCGATCAATCACCAAAACTAAGTGCCACACATCATTGGCAAAAATTTATGGGCGTTGAAGTTCCGGTACATACAGGTGGCGAAATGTTAGCCAAAAAATATGACATGAACGTGATTTTCTTAAAAACGAAGAAAGTCAAACGTGGATATTATGAAGCTAGTTTTGAAATTCTTTCGGACGGAAATACAAAAGATATCCCAAATTACGAAATCACTGATAATTTCCTAAAATTAGTAGAACAACAAATTTATGACGCTCCAGAATTTTATTTATGGACGCATAAACGTTGGAAACATAAGAGATAAGTGTTTGATGTTTTTTTCAGTCAGAGTCATTCCGATGTATCGTAATGGTATCGAGAACTAGAAAAAAACTATTGAAAAACGATTCTCGATACATTTTTTGTTTTTCGTTCAAAAAAAACGAAAAACAAAAAACACTCGAATTGACGTTTTAAGAAATTACAAAAACCAGCCTCTAACCATTTCTACTTCTGGTCTGGTATCGTTTTTATGATTGAAATCATTTTTAGTTGGATTGTATACGTAATCTTCTTGCCAAGTGGTAAAGTTTTCCGCTAAATCAATTATCGCATCACAAACCAATTGAATTTCTTCTGAAGTTGTTGTTGGGTGAATCGACATACGAATCCAACCTGGTTTATTAGTTAAATCGCCTTCATTAATACTACAAGTAATAGAATTTGACGTTTCTTGGTTTACGTTTAACAAATAATGTCCATACGTTCCTGCGCAACTGCATCCACCACGAACTTGAATTCCGAATTTATCGTTTAATAATTTTACTCCTAAATTAAAATGTAAATCGGTAATATAAAACGAAATTACTCCTAACCTATTGGTATGTTTCTCTGCTAAAATATTGATGTTTTCTATTGGAGATAATCGTTCAAAAATATAATCTACCAATTCATGTTCTCGATCTAAAATATTCTTCACGCCCATTTTTTCCTTCAACTGAACAGAAAGTGCTGCTTTTATTACTTGTAAGAAACCTGGCGTTCCACCATCTTCTCTATCTTCAATATTATCAATATATTGGTGTTCTCCCCAAGGATTTGTCCAACTAACCGTTCCTCCACCTGGGCAATCTGGAACATTATTTTTGTATAATTCTTTATTAAAAACCATCACACCACACGTTCCTGGTCCGCCTAAAAATTTATGTGGCGAAAAGAAAATCGCATCTAAATAAGCGTCTTTATCTTCTGGATGCATATCAATTTCTACATATGGTCCAGAACAAGCGAAATCTACAAAACAAACCCCATTATTTTGGTGCATAATTTTTGCTACTTCGTGATATGGCGTTCTGATTCCAGTTACATTAGAACAAGAAGTAATAGAAGCAATTTTAAAACTTCTTTCTTTATATTGATTTACCAATTCGGTAAATTGATCTAAGCAAAACAAACCGTCTTCATTGGCTGGAATTACCACAACATCTGCAATGGTTTCTAACCAAGACGTTTGATTAGAATGGTGTTCCATGTGCGAAATAAAAACAATCGGCTTAATTTCATTTGGAATGGTTGTGTATTCTTTTAAATTTTCGGCAATTCGTAAACCTAAAATACGTTGTAGTTTATTTACTACACCTGTCATCCCAGTTCCATCGGTAATTAAAACATCATTATCATTGGCATTCACATGATGTTTTATAATATGACGTGCTTCATGATAAGCCATTGTCATTGCCGTTCCAGTAATAGAAGTTTCAGTATGAGTATTAGCAACAAATGGTCCAAAAGAATTCATTAATTTTTCTTCAATTGGACGATATAACCTTCCACTTGCAGTCCAATCGGTATACACAATCTTTTTTTCTCCAAAAGGTGATACAAAAGTTTGATTGATACCAATAATATCTTTTCTAAATTGTTGAAAATAGGTTTCTAATTCTGTTTTTACCAATGTTGCGTTCATTCTTCTAAATTTGCTTTCAAAATTACGTCTTTTTTTATTCAGTAAAAAAAAATCCTTTTAAATTATCTTAAATTAAAGAATCACAATAGGTTATGTCAATTTCATTTTAATATATTTGTGAAATAATATATGTTAAAAAAAAAAAAAATTAAAAACTATAATTTCGAATTTTAAAAATGATTTCCCTTAATTTCAAAGCTTCATACTTCTTATTCTCATTAAATGCTGAAAGTATATACTATTTTTTATTATACTTTTTTATTCCTTTAATTGTACTTTTTGTTGTTTTAATTGTTTTAACATTACTATACTCTAGATATGCTGTTGACAAAAATGATGATTTTAAAGAAAACATTGAAAATGAAACTAATACATTTTTAACTGAGCTTATATTTTCAGATTTTACAGCTCCTGAAATGAAAAGTAAGATCCAAGAATTTAAATTGAAACATAAATTAAACAGAAATTCTAGAAAGTATATTTTAAATAAAATCATTCATATTAAAGAGAATTTAAATGAAACTAACGAACATACTATGTTATTAATTTACAAGTATTTCGGTTTTGATGAAATTTCAAATAAATTAATTCGCAACAGAAAATGGTATTCTAAATCGGAAGCCTTTCATCATTATCAAAATATTGGATATAAAATAAAAACTGGACATGTAAAACAATTTCTAGACAGTAAAAATAAAGCTTTACGTTCCAATGCTATCATTGCTTTAATTTCTTTATCTGATGAAAAATTTGATGTTTTAGACAACTACAAATACACTATTTCTAAATCTGATGAAGTTAAAATTTTAGATATTATTTATAGAAAAAAATCAAATATTCCAAAGAACATTAAGAACTGGTTAAAAAGTAAAAATGATTCAATTGTAATCATTGCCATAAAATTAATTGTCCGATTTAGACACAAACAAAACATTTCACTAGAGCAAATTTCCTACTTACTAAATTTAGAAAATCCATCTGTTAGAAAAGAAGTTATTCTAGCTATTAGAGAGCTAGTTATGTTTGAAGCGAATGACATTTTAATGCAACATTTCACCAAAGAAACGAACATCAGAAACAAAATTTCTATTGTAAAAACTTTGAATGTTATCGGTACGTCGGAAAATATTGCCTTTATGTCGGGATTATTAAATGAAGACGAAAATTTAGATTTAGATTTGAAACTTGAAATTGTAAATTTTATCAATAAAACGAATCATTCATTTTTCAAAAATTTCAAATTTAACAACGAAGAAAAAAATACCGAGTTACAAAAAATGATTGCACACTCAAATTGCCCCTATTTAAATTGACAACCTTAGAAAGTATAGTTAAAGGCTCCGAATTATTTTTTGGCTGCTATTCCATTTTTTATATTCTTGTGTATATAATATTGGCCATTTCGTCTTTTAACGAAATAAAAAAATATTATATCGGTAAGTATTTTCTCAAAAAAGATGTGATCATAAAATCAAATAATACGATTGGAGTTTCTATAGTTGCGCCCGCTTTTAATGAAGGTATGACCATCATTTCGAATGTAAAATCATTACTTTCTCAAGAATATCCAAAGTTTGAAGTGGTTATCGTTAATGACGGAAGTACAGATGATACCTTAGAAAAATTAATTTCCGAATTTGAACTTGTAAAAGTTGATTTCTTCTATATTGAAAAAATCAAAACCGAACCTGTAAGAGGCCATTATCGTTCCACAAATCCGATATACAATAAACTATTAATTGTTGATAAAGAAAATGGAAAAAGTAAAGCAGACGCCTCTAACGCAGGAATCAATTCTACAAAATATTCCCTTTTTATTTGTACAGATGTCGATTGTATTTTGCGTCGTGATACAACAGCAATGCTTGTAAAACCCTTTTTGGAAAGTGATAAAAAAGTAATCGCGGCTGGTGCGGCATTACGAATTTCAAATTCATGTACTTTTAAAGAAGGCATGTTATACAAATCCCATTATCCTAATACTTTTTTCGCTGGATTTCAAGAGTTAGAATACATTCGTTCGTTTATATTCGGAAGAATGGCTTGGAGTAAACTTAATGGTTTACTTTTAGTTTCTGGTGGTCTAGGAATTTTCGATAAAGATACGGTGATTGCTGTTGGTGGATATTGGAATAAATCGCTAGGTGAAGATATAGAACTGATTACCCGAATGCGAAAATACATGCACGAACAGAAAAAAGAATTCGAAATAAAATACATTCCAGAATCGTTATGCTGGACAGAAGTTCCCGACGATAAAGAAGTATTTTTACGTCAACGTGTGCGCTGGGCTAGAGGTTTAATTCAAACTTTATTTTTACACAGAAAACTATTTTTCAATCCGAAATACAAAAACACAGGACTAATTGTATTCCCATATTATATTTTTTGCGAATTTATTGTTCCGGCTTTAGAAGTTATTGGGTTGGTTTTTATATTATTAAACATTTTCTTCTTTGGAATAAACGTTCCGTTTTTAGTGATTATTAGCATTTCTGTTTATTGTTTTTACATACTCATTACACTAAGTTCTATTTTCTTAGATCAAATGATTCACAAACAATATTCGAGTTTAAAAGAAGTAGGCCGACTAATTATTATGGTTTTTATTGAACCATTTGTATATCATCCATTAAACGTGTATGCTTCATTAAAAGGTTATGCACATTTCTTACTTAAAAAAGAGAAAAAATGGGGAGTAATGTCTCGTAAAGGTTTCAATACAGTAAAATAACAGATATGAAATTTAAAATTATATTATTTTTTATAGGTTTTTGCAGCACCGCTATTGCTCAAAAATTAAATACCGATAGTTTATTGGTGGTGACAAACAACATCCTTAAATCTGATACAAAAGAGTATTTTAAAGCTAAAAAAATCGCTCATCAATGTTTGAAAGTGGCTCCAGATTATTTAGACTTTCACATGGCGTTAGGAAGAATCCATAAAAACGAACAAAATATTGATAGTGCGAAATATTATTTTCAACACGTTATTGATGCCAACCCAAATTACAAAGAAGCATTTGTGTTTTTGAGTAAAACCGAATTAGAAGCAAAGAACAACGAAGCAGCATTAGCTTCAATCAACAAAGGAATTGCATTATATCCAGAAGAAAAAGAATTTTATTTCGTAAAACTTCAAATTATTAACAGTGAAGAAAATCCAAAAAAAAGCACAGAATATTTAGAATTTTTAAGTGCGAAATACCCTGAAGATATTGAAATTCAAAACCAACTTCGTGAAGTAAAAAGCAGTTTAAAATCCAACAGAATTGGTGCTGGCTATAGTTTTACAGAATTTAGTCGAGATAATTACGGACCTTGGCATTTGAGTAACATCAATTACATGAAACAATTTGAAAAGTTCTCACTTGGCGGAAGAATTAGTTATATTGATAGAAGAATAAATGGTTCGAGTAGTAATTCAGGCTATTTTTATGAAGTAGAATCGTATTTTAAAACGTCAAAAAAGAGTTATTCGTTTGCAAATATTGGTTTTAGCGAAGGAAAAGTTTTTCCGGAATTCCGATTTTTATACTCTTATTATTTGACTTTAGGAAAAGGATTTGAAACCGAAATTGGCTACCGATACAACCAACAACAAGACATAAAATTGAGCACAGGAATTGTCGCTCTTGGAAAATATTTCAAAAATAATTGGATCAATTTCAGAACTTCTTTTTTAATAAGCGAACCGAAATTATATCCTTCATTTACCTCAAATTTCAGACATTATTACAATACCAAATACGATTATTTCTCTTTAACAGCAGGCTATGGAACCTCACCTGATGAAAGACAAACATTAACACAATTTCAAAACCGAATTGCTCTAACTTCTTACCGATTTGGAGCAGGTTATAGTAAACTTTTGGCAAAAAAATACATAATTGGATTAAATACAAGTTTTAATAATCAAGAATACTTTCCTGAAAAATTTCAAAATGAATATAATTTTTCAATAGATTTAACATACTTATTCTAAAAAACACCTCCTATGGCTAATAAAATATTAATTATTGAAGACGATAAAATTATCAAAAATATTATCGAATTTTTATTAAAAAAAGAAGGCTATCAAATCGAATTTGCAGAAGATGGCTTAATTGGTTTGGAAAAAATTAATTCTTTTTTACCTGATTTAATTATCACAGATATTATGTTACCTTACAAATCAGGTTTAGAAATAACTTCCTATTCAAAAGCAAATTTCCCTAATGTTCCAGTTATTATTATTTCATCTTTAGGTAAAGAAGATTTAACCGTAATTGAAGCTTTTAAATTGGGTGCAGATGATTTAATTGCGAAACCTTTTAACCCAATAGAATTAGTATTAAGAGTGAAACGCTTTTTTTTAAAAAATTCTTAAAACTATACCAATCTTTAAAATAGTTGAAAATTTATAAGTACTTTTGATAGACAATTTTACAACCATGTCTATTCAATTTTTACATAAATTCACCACCAATTTACCTTCAGATGCTATTGAAGAGAATTACGCACGTCAAGTTCCCAAAGCAGCTTTTTCTTATGTAAAACCACGAATTCCGAGTCATCCAAAACTGATTCATATTTCTAAAGAAGTACAAAATTTAATTGGTTTTTCGGATGATTTTGTACAATCTGAAACCTTTTTACAATTAGTTTCTGGTGCAGCAATTGTTTCCAATGCAAAACCTTTTGCCATGAATTATGCCGGACATCAATTTGGTAATTGGGCTGGACAATTAGGTGATGGAAGAGCAATCGTTTTAGGAGAAATCGAACATAACAATCAAATTTTTACTTTACAATTAAAAGGTGCTGGAGCTACGCCCTACTCTCGTCGTGCTGATGGTTTAGCTGTTTTACGTTCTTCTATTCGCGAACATTTATGTAGCGAAGCGATGTTTAATTTAGGCGTTCCCACTACTCGATCTTTATCCTTAATTTCTACTGGTGACGAAGTCTTACGAGATGTGATGTACAACGGAAATCCAGCCATGGAAAAAGGTGCCATTGTGTGTCGAATAGCGCCAAGTTTCATTCGTTTTGGAAGTTTCGAATTGTTTTCTTCTCAAAACGACATCGAAAATTTAAAATTATTAGCCGATTATACAATTTCGAATTATTATACCGAAATTCAAGTTGAAGGAAAAGAAAAATATATCGGATTCTTCAACAATGTAGCCGAAAATACAAGAGAAATGATTGTGCATTGGCAACGAGTTGGCTTTGTTCACGGCGTAATGAATACTGATAACATGAGCATTCACGGCATCACAATTGATTACGGACCTTACGGCTGGCTAGAAGATTACAATCCGAATTGGACACCAAATACCACAGATGCTGAAGGCAAAAGATATCGTTTTGGCAACCAAGCAAACATTGCGTTGTGGAATTTATACCAATTGGCAAACGCATTATATCCACTAATTGAAGAAGCGGAACCTTTAGAAACGATTCTGAATAATTTCGCTAAAAAATACGATGAAGATTTTTCAGAAATGATGTGGAAAAAACTCGGAGTTACTTCAAAAAAGGAAGAAAACGACCAATTCATTCAGCAATTACTTTACAATTTAGAACAAACTGAAACGGATTACACAATATTTTTCAGAAACTTAAACCTGATTAATAAAATTGATACTGTAGAAGAATGTGTCTCGAAAATCAACTTTGCCTTTTATAAACCAGAAGAAGTAACCGGAATCATTTTAGAAACTTGGCATTTTTGGTTCGCCCAATATTTGTCGATTTTAAAAGAAGAAACCAATTCAGATTCAGAACGAAAAACACAATTAAATGTAGTCAATCCGAAATACGTTTTACGAAATTATATGGCGCAAATGGCGATTGAATTAGCTGAAAAAGAAGACTATTCTTTAGTTGACGAATTATATACATTACTTTTAAATCCATACAACGAACAACCCGAATATGAAAAATGGTTTGCCAAAAGACCAGATTGGGCGCGACAAAAAATTGGAAGTTCGATGCTGAGTTGTAGTTCTTAGTTAAGACATTTTAGAAAGTTAGATTTTTAGAAAATAAATAATTAGATTATGATTACTGTAAACACAACAATCAAAAACAAAACAATTGCCCAAGTTTGGGACTATTTCACGAACCCAAAACACGTAATGAACTGGAATTATGCTGGAGACGATTGGCATTGTCCGAAAGCAGAAAACGTTTTAGAAGTTGGGAAATCTTTTAACTATACAATGGCAGCTAAAAACGGCGAAATGAGCTTCGATTTTACTGGAATTTATACCGAAATTGAACTGTTTTCAAAAATAAGTTACGTTTTAGCAGATGATAGAAAAATTCACATCACTTTTCAAGAAACCGAAGAAGGTATAGAAATTATTGAAAAATTTGATCCAGAAACAGAAAATTCTGAAGAATTGCAACAAACAGGTTGGCAGATGATATTAGATAATTTTAAAAAATATTCTGAAGCAAATTAGGATGCAAACGCCAAATAATATCTAGATTCTTTAAGAATAACAAGTTGGAGTAAAAAACAAAAAACCGCAAATTCAAGATGTAATAATCTGTGAATCTGCGGTTCATTTATTTTAAATCAGCACCATCTGTGTTGATGTCACTCCGACATGTTTATCACGTTGAAAGTGTCTCAAAAAAAACGCTGATACATAATTTTATAGCAGCGTTTTTAATTTACTCATTTGAAACTCCAATGGAATCGATTTCTGCTAATGGATTTACATATTCTCTTTTCCATTTTTTCTCTAGAAAGTTATATAAAAAATAACAAGATAAACCTCCAATAGGTATTCCTAATAAATTAATTCCTATACTTTCAAAATCGATACCTAAAACGAAAATCTCATTGAAAATAGCTATAATAAAACCAAATAATATTTGACTACCATAATAAGTCGCCAATCCTAAAACAGCATATCCCCATTTACTTTTATTAAACTCGATTGCCAATTGGTAAAAATATTTTCCAACCCAATAAATTAATATAATTCCAAACATATTTTATTCTTTTAAATTACCAATATCTTCTATCTCTTCTAAGTTGGCGAATCGTTCTTCTTTTCCAAATTTTTTAATCAAATAAGCCCTAAACAAAATTGACATAATTAGACACAAAATAAAAATTGTTAGAGAAAAAATTACATTATTCTCAAATAAATCTTTAGAAAAATACTTAAAAACATAACCTACAATGTTTACTAGTATAAAATAAAAAACTAAAAAACGTATTACATTTCCAATATATCTGTAATCATAAAAATAGGAAATCTTATAAATATAAAAAGCAAAAACTAAAAAAATAACGATTGCACTTATCAAGACTTCCATTACTCTTTTCTATATTTTTTAGTTTCTTCAAAAACGTGTTCTAAAATTTTAGCATCTTCTTCAGAAAACTCTACATTTCTTCGTGCCATTACAATTTTAGCCGTATCAAATGCTTTTTTAGTTACATACGTTGTAAACCCTGAAGCGCCGCCCCAACTGAAACTAGGCACAAAATTCCTTGGGAAACCTGCCCCAAAAACATTCGTACTTACACCAACAACTGTTCCTGTGTTAAACATGGTATTGATACCACATTTACTATGATCTCCCATCATTAATCCGCAAAATTGCAAGCCTGTTTTAGCGAAATTTTCCGTTTCGTAACTCCACAATTTCACTTCTTCGTAGTTGTTTTTTAGGTTACTATTGTTACTATCTGCGCCAATATTACACCATTCTCCTAAAACAGCATTTCCTAAAAACCCATCATGACCTTTATTCGAATACGCAAATAAAACCGAATTGTTGACTTCACCACCAATTACAGAATGTGGTCCAACTGTTGTAGCGCCATATACTTTCGTCGCTAGTTTCACTCTACCCGATTCGCACAAAGCAAATGGTCCACGAATGACAGAACCTTCCATAATTTCAGCATTTTTACCGATATAAATAGGTCCTGTTGATGCGTTTAAAGTAACAAATTCTAATTTCGCACCTTCTTCTATAAAAATATGTTCTGGTGACAATACGTTTACCGATTTAGGAATCGGTTGTGAATACCTATCTTCAGTTAACAATTCGAAATCTTCACGAATGGCAACGTCGTTTTTTTGAAAAATATCCCAAGTGTTTTCTATTTTAATGCATTCGTTGGTGAATTCTATCACTTCAAAAGAATCAAAATCGACTTCTTCTCCTTCTTTAGCAAAAAACGCCACCACTTCTTCGTCTTGGAAAATCGCTTGGTTGACTTCTAAATTCTTTACCATTTCCACCAAAATATCATTCGGTAAAAACGAAGCGTTAATCATCACATTGTTTTCCATTTCTACCATTGGCCATTTGTCTGACAAATATTCTTCGGTAATGGTAGTGGTTGTATAACCTAAATATTTTTCCCATTTTTCACGAATGGTTAAAATCCCTACACGAATATCGGCAACAGGTCTGGTGAAGGTAAACGGTAACAAAGCATTACGATGCGGGCCATCAAAAAGGATATAGTTCATTTTGTAAATTTCTAAGTTGAATGGTAAAAGTAAAATAATTAAATTGACCAAGCAAAAAAATCCTTCCCTTTAGCGCATAAAAAAACCCCGAATAAATTCGAGGTTTTGTATAATTATATAAATTCTACTATTCTTTAGAGAATTTAGCATATTTAGTTTTGAATTTATCAATACGTCCTGCAGTATCAATAAGTTTAGATTTACCTGTGTAAAAAGGGTGAGACGTTCTAGAAATCTCCATTTTGAAAACTGGATACTCAACACCTTCGTGAGTGATAGTTTCTTTAGTTTCAACTGTTGATTTTGTGATGAATACATCTTCGTTAGACATGTCTTTAAAAGCGACTAATCTGTAATTTTCTGGGTGAATTCCTTTTCTCATTTTGTAAATCTTTAAATGTATGATTATAATTTGTTTCGCGGCTTTTTACATAAAAAGGTGTAAACGCCTTATAACCTTTTGTTAATTTTGTTTTTATTTCAGGGTGCAAATATAGGTATTTATATTAATTACACAAACTTTTTTTGAAAAGAAAAATACAACCGTTTTTCAGCCCTGTTTTCTTTAATAACAATTCCTGCAAGGTTTCCAAAACCATATAGGTTTTACCGTTAAATCTTATGAAGTTTTTTCTTTCTTAATAATGTTGCATAATGAAACAAAACCCAATACAACAAAAACAAACGCACAAATGCTAATTATTATATAGTTAACATCTCTGCTACTATAACTTAAATCAATATTAAAAACAAACCTTGACAAAACAAACAATCCTAAAATAATCATTAAAATTGATGACGTTCTTTTACTTTTCATACAAATTGTTGGTTTAAAACGCTAAGATATAAAAAAATATGTTTTTCAAAATACCTACAAGGTTTTAGAAACCTTGCAGGATAATTCAAAGTAATATAAAAATTCAAACCCAAATTTGCTTTGCACCTCTGCGACTTTGCGTGAAAAAGAACAAAACTTTGCGCCTTTGTGTCTTAGTATCAAAATGAACCTTTGCGTCTTCGTAGCAAGCTATTGCTCCTTATATAAAAAATACGTAATTTTGCATCCGATTTGCGTGAGTGATTACTTCACATTGTTTTTATTTGCATCGGAGTTCAGTGAACTTCGTTTGTAGTGGAAATCCTTTTTTTGTGGCTTTTTTTCAAGACATAAAAAAAGATTGTAACGGATAGCACGACCTGAAAGGGCACGCCCAAAGAAAATGATTATGTCTGATAGAAAAAAAGTAGCTTTTTATACACTAGGTTGTAAACTGAATTTTTCGGAAACTTCTACGATTGCCAGAAACTTCAATGATGAAGGTTTTGACAGGGTAGATTTTGAAGAAGTTGCCGATATATATGTAATAAACACATGTTCGGTTACGGAAAACGCCGATAGACAGTTTAAACAGGTGGTGAAAAAAGCCATGAAACTAAACGACAAAGCTTTTGTAGCCGCCGTTGGTTGTTACGCCCAACTAAAACCAGAAGAATTAGCCGCAGTTGATGGCGTAGATTTGGTTTTAGGTGCTACAGAAAAATTTAAAATTACCGATTACATCAACGACCTATCTAAAAACGATATGGGCGAAGTACACAGTTGCGAAATTGAAGAAGCCGATTTTTATGTCGGAAGTTATTCTATTGGCGACAGAACGCGTGCTTTCCTAAAAGTGCAAGATGGTTGCGATTATAAATGTACATATTGTACGATTCCGTTAGCGCGTGGAATTTCTAGAAGTGATGCTTTGGAAAATGTATTGAAAAACGCGAAAGAAATTTCAGAGCAAAACATCAAAGAAATTGTATTAACCGGTGTAAACATTGGCGATTACGGTAAAGGAGAATTCGGAAACAAAAAACACGAACATACTTTCTTAGAATTAGTGCAAGAATTAGACAAAGTGGATGGTATTGAAAGACTAAGAATTTCAAGTATTGAGCCTAATTTACTAAAAAACGAAACGATAGAATTTGTAAGCAAAAGCAGAACGTTTGTACCGCATTTTCATATTCCCTTACAAAGTGGAAGCAATGAAATTTTAGGAAAAATGAAGCGTCGTTACCAACGTGAAATTTATACGGAACGCGTAAATAAAATCAAGGAAGTCATGCCTCACGCTTGTATTGGTGTGGATGTGATTGTTGGATTTCCTGGTGAAACCGACGAACACTTCTTAGAAACGTACAATTATTTAAATGAAATGAACATTTCGTATTTGCACGTGTTTACCTATAGTGAACGCGACAATACGGAAGCTGCAAATATGCCAGGCGCTGTGCCAGCTAACGTAAGAAGCAAACGCAGTAAAATGTTACGCGGACTTTCAGTTAAAAAACGCAGAGCGTATTATGAAAGTCAGATTGGTACAACAAGAACGGTTTTATTTGAAAACGAAAACAAAGAAGGTTACATTACTGGTTTTACAGAAAATTACGTAAAAGTAAAAACACCTTGGAACCCAGAATTAGCCAACACGTTACACGAAATCACCCTAACAAAAATTGACGATGACGGTTTGGTACGAATGGATTTTGTTAACGAACCCGCATAAGCTTAGCATTTGTAGTTAAAAGAAAATTGATACGTTTTACATTTTAATTTTTTTTTATAAGATATTTTGATACTTTTGAAAACTAAGTAAATTTAATTGTCAATAATTAAAAAAAACTAGTATATTTCAAAACGGTTAAAACCTTATTAATTGAAAGTTGAAAAAATTATTTAAGTAAGACAGTAACAATGAAAAATAGTACTACATCATCAGATATAAAAACTCTTGTAGAAGTAACAAAAGTTGACAGTAGAATAAAAAAAGCGCAATTATTACCACATCCAGATTCTAGATTAGATTCTTTCTTAATGAAAATTCATCCTATTAGCGATGAAGGTGTTCCTTACAGAGATCTAACTAATTTGGAAACCAAAAAAGAAAGTTTAGGTCAATTAATTGAAAAACTAAACGTTACAAAAAGCACAAGATACCAAAGAACGGTTGAAGACACCTATTGCAACGTGTACTCTTACGATTACTGTTACTTTTCAAAAGTCTATTTGCCCACTATTTGGTGGACAGATGAAGCCTTACAAAGAGTATTAAACGGCGAAGAAGTGGAACCAGTTTTCGGTGAAACGGTAGATAACATTTACTCGAGTGCGATTCACGATTGGTTTGGAGTTTGGGGCGCTAGTTTTGGTTGGAAAAAAATGACCGATTTAGACGAAATTCAACATAAAGTAAACACAGAAGGTGGCGTAGGTATCATTTGTGCCAAAAGAAAAATAGTAGGTTTATCAGGACATATTGTACCAATTGTCCCAGAAACCAAAACCAAAAAAGCATTCCGAGAAAATGGCGTGGTCAAATACCCATTACAATCTCAAGCCGGTAAAATAAATTATAATTATTTCGCCAGAGCCAGAAAAGATTGGTGGAATCACGAACGTTATTCGTCTCATGTGTTTTACTATCACGAATAACAAAGAAGCAATAAAAAATAACCGCCGTGTACAAGTATTTAAAACGTCAATTCGAGTGTTTTTTGTGCAGTGAAGCGGAAAAAAAAAGTATCGAGAATAGTTTTTAATGAAATATTTCTTGTTCTCGAAACAAGTTTCTGACAAAAAAATAGCAGCAAAAACAAATTATATCCAACGGATAAAAACAATATATCAAACTTAAAAGAACAAACGTATAAATGAAAGACAATCAGACAACAAAGTATTATTGGGGAATTGGATTAGAAAACGAAACCTATATTCAATTTGAAGATCCTCTAACGGTGTCTGGTGCATTTATACATGAAAAAGTAGGGCGTGAAAGATATAGTTTAGACTACACCACCTATTACAAACCAGGAAGTTTGTCTTTAGCTTTAAAAACCGGTTTCGAAGAAAACAAAAACTATTTTATAAGTAGAATGATCAATAGTCATTCTTTAGAAAAATTAGATTTAAAATACAACCATAAAACAATAGCCAAAAAAATCGAAACGGAAGCTCCAGACAACGGCAGCATCAGTATCGAAACTATTGAAAACCCTGATTATTTAGGCAAAAGCATTTTAGAAAACTTTCTAGAAAAACAACCGTTCAACATTAGTAGCATGATTACTACTAAAACAAATCCAATGGGATCCGTTTGTTTTGATGGGGATTCTATTGAATTTGTCACTAAATATTTCGAAAACAGAACCATAGAAGAATCTTGCAATGAATTAATTACAACAAAAAATTTATTTGTTGATAAAATTAACGAATCGGGAGTACTAGAAGAAAAGCTTCATTTTCCTGCCTACAACAGCGGACTAAACATGTTCATGTCGAACCAAGAAAATATTGTTTTGTTCAATAACGGGACGTATCATTTTCACCTTACCTTACCTACTCTAACGCAAAACAGCCGAATAGTAGATTACGATGCCTTCGACAAAACACACGCGAATGCCATGTATTTATTACAATGGTTTCAGCCGCTTTTTATTGCTACGTTAGGAAGTCCGGATATTATGGGTGTGATTAGTGAAAAGTTTAATTTAGATAAAAATTACGCTTTAGGTTCTATGCGAAATGCCATGTCACGTTATATTGGCGTGGGTACGTATAATAAAGTGATGCCGAAAGGTAAAATACTAACCTATAAAGTAGAAGATTTTAGAAAACTATTAAAGTTCACAAAAGAAGAAAACATTTGGTGGAGAGATCAAATTGAAAACGACATGGAATACAATTTACTTTCTGATGTCGGTTTAGATTTCAATCAAGAAAAAATGTACCAAAGTGGCTTCGAATTTAGAAGTTTTGATGAGTTTCCTATCTCCTATTTACAAGACGTACTTTATGCGATACTATTAATTTGCGAACATTCTTTAAACGTAACCGATGTAGCTTGGGGACACGACAGTAAGGTTTGGAACAACATCATTTTTAAATCGTTAAAACACGGTTATACTACCGAAATGACTGCTGAAGAAAAAGCAGAAGTTTTAGAGGTATTACAACTAACCCATTTTAAATCAGAATTTGAGGCTATAGTTTTATTAGACGAATTTTTCTTTAAGATATTAGAAGTATTACACGACAAATACAAAGACAATAACGTTTGCATCAACGCCATGAGCAACCAAAAAAGAGACAGTTTTACAAGATGGGATAACTTTAACAAATACCAAATTGAACAACACAAAAAACAAATTGAGATGGTAGGTTTAGAAGCCAAAATTTTAAGTTAAAAATAAACTTGTTAATAAGTTGACAACATAAAGACTGCTAGTAGCGGTCTTTTTTTGTGGGATTTTTTGTATGTTTGGGGTACTTAACTATAATTGAGTACATAAACAAGTTATAGTCTTTTTTTTCAATTTCATCATTAAACATCTATTACATGAATACAGATTTACCTTTAATAAATTACGAAGATGACAAATTAGGCAGATTCACTTTTGCATCAGAAATAGCAGATGGCTTAGTTAAATCTTTTCAAGAAAATAATGAAAGTATTGTATTAGGAATAAATGGTAATTGGGGATCTGGAAAATCTACTTTAATAAATTTTATAATAAATGAGGTTGAGAGAATCTCTTCAGAGAATGGTTGTGAAATAATAACACTTAGGTTTAATCCTTGGATGTTCTCAGGTCAAAAGGAACTTCAAAATATTTTTTTAAAAGAAATGTTTTTGAAACTCGAAAGTAATAAAGAAAAGCTTAAAGGTGCATCACAAAAAATAGCAGATTTCTTAAGCCATCTAAACTGGCTTAAATATGTCCATTCTGGAGCAGGAGATGCGGTAAAAGAAGTTCAAGAATTTTTAGAAGGAATAAATAAAGAAAAAGATTTAGCCCAATTAAAAAAAGAACTTGATGAAATTCTAATCAAATCAAAAGTAAAACTTTACATAACCATTGATGATATTGATAGATTAACTCCATCAGAAATTACAGATATTTTTCAATTAGTAAAACTAAATGGAAATTTTGCAAATACTATTTTCATTTTGGCATACGACCAAAAAGTTGTAACATCCGCTCTTGATAATCAATTTGGAGAAAATGGCAAAAAGTATATTGAAAAAATAGTTCAAGTAGACTACACTCTTCCTAAAATTTCAACACAAAATATTTCACGTATTTTTATTGATAGTTTATCAAATTTATTCCCTGAAGGGGAACTTCAAGTAAAATTAATAGAGTTATCAAAAGAAATAAAATCGAAATCATTACTAAATTTTTTCACATCACTTAGAGATATTTACAGATTTAATAATAGCATAAAATTAAGACTTTCATCAATCTACAATGAACTTAATATTATTGACTTCTTATTAGTAGAATCGTTAAGAATATTTAATTATCCTGCTTACGAATTTGTTATTGAAAATAAAGAAAATCTTATTTTTAAGAGCGAAGAAAATAATTTTGGAAATACAAAAAAACAATCAGTTTCTGACTTTATTTTTCAATCAAATTTTGATAATACAACAATAGAAATATTAAATAATTTGTTTTCTCACAATGCTTTAGGCTTTTTCAAAACCACCAATACTCATGATTTAATTCGTGAAAAAAGAGTCTCTAATGAAAACTATTTTGACAGATATTTTAATCTTCAATTGTCATCTTTTGACATACAAGAGTCATTATTTGAAAAATACATTCATAGTACTATTATAGATGAAAAACTTGAAATACTAAAAAAGATAAATTCTGAAAAAAAATTATTTGGTTTTTTAAATTGGGTTGAGATTAAAAGTAAAAAATCAAGCCCTCTAGAAATTGCGAATATCATTTCTGCCAATCTTTGCTTCACAGATTCGTTAAAATTTACAAAAGAATCCTTTTTCGGGTTTGATTCTGAATATATGATTGTTTTAAGGTTTTGTTCAAAACAGTTAGAAAAAGTTTCAAATATTGAGAAGAGAAGAGAATTAATTTTACAACATATAAATAAACCCAAAAACAATTTTAAATTTTCATCATTCTATATTGCTGATACCATCTTACATGCAAAACATAAATTTGATGAAGGTAAATTATCATACAATCATTTATGGCATATTTTGCTAGTAAACGGTATGGAATCAAATGATGAAAAAAATGATGAAAATTTTATTAAAAAAATAAAAGAAATTCATAATCTTAGCAGCAAAGTGATTTTTGAAAAAGAACTCAAAACTCCTGAAACTTTAAATGAAGACGAACTTGCTTGTATTTTAGATTTCGTTAAAAATGACCATAGTGATTTTTATGATAAAAACTTTCATCAACTTATAGCTAAAGATTCAGATTTAATCAAATTCTTATGGATGTCAATTAAAAGAAGCTTTATGCATTCTGGAGACCAGACTGGTTATCAATTAACTCATTATCAATTTTTTCCAGGTATGGATATCGAAGCGATAAAATTAAGAGTTGAAAAATTTAAAAAAACAAAATTCACTGATGATGAGAACACAGTCACTCAACTTTTCCTTAAAGCCTATGAAGATAATTTTCAAGAAAAACGATATTATAATATTAAAACATTAGATGTAATGGGATATTAAAAGCTACAGCCCTCACTCCACAAAGTCTCACAACTTTGAGCCAATAAAACAACAATAAAAACACTCTAAAACATGGAAGAAATCACAAACAGCCAATTTGATCAATTTGAAAAGAAACCAGTCAACAGAAGAGTCTTATTACCCGTATGGATAAAAGTATTTTGTTGGTTATTTATGATTATGGGAGTGGCAGGAATTGCTTGCTTTCTTATTGGAATTTTTGGAGGAACAGCCGATTTATCTTTATATGGTTTTGAAACCAACAAACCTTTAAGTCTATTAGGTAGTTTGATTATTGCTTTAATGTCATTTAAAGCTTTCACTGCCTATTCTTTATGGTTTGAAAAAGACAATGCCATCCAATTAGGAAAAATTGACGCCATTGCAGGAATTATTATTTGTTTTGTTTCAATGGTTGTTATTCCTATTTTTGTTGAAAATGCTGGTGTAACACTTAGATTAGAACTTATACTTCTTCTTCCTTTTTATTACAAATTAGAAGCTATCAAAAAAGCTTGGTAAGCAAATCAAAACTTAAACTAATTTAAAATGAAATCTATTTATTTCTGTATCTTAACGTGCTTACTTAGTATTACAAATACAATTGCCCAACAAAACGATTCCATTCCAAAACATGAAACGTTTACAATCGCATCGAAAAAAGTAAATGAAACGAGAGTTATTAATGTTTGGCTGCCTTCAGAATATAATAAAAGTACCGATTCATTATCTGTTTTATACATGGCTGATGGTGGCATTCAGGAAGATTTTCCTCATGTTGCCAATACATTAGCTAAACTAATACAACTTAAAAAGATACAACCTATCATTTTAGTCGGTATTGAAAACACACAACGCAGAAGAGATTTAACGGGTGAAACGGTAGTGGAAGAAGATAAAGAAATTGCACCAGTTGTAGGTGGTTCCGCAGCATTTAGAGCATTTATACAAGAGGAACTTTTCCAAGAAATCAATACAAAATATAAAACGACTGCCAAAAAAGGCATCCTCGGAGAATCTTTAGCTGGACTTTTCGTAACTGAAACCTTATTACTACATCCAGAAATGTTCGATTTCTATATCGCTTTCGATCCTTCACTTTGGTGGAACAATAAGCATTTAGTTAAAACTGTCAATGAACAACTTAACCATTTTTCAAATAACAAAAAAACATTCTGGTTTGCAGGTTCAGGTGAAAAAAGCATTTTTAAATCGACTAATAAATTGGCTAAAATTTTAACGGCAAAGAACATTCAAAATCTAAATTGGAATTACTCACCAGAAAAAAAAGAAGACCATAGTACTATCTTTAGAGCCACTAAAGAAAAAGCACTAATTTGGTCGTTGAATAATTAAACCAAAAACAACAAAAAAACAAAAAACATGGGAATATTTTCATCATTATTAGGTAACGCAGGAGCCGTGACCCAAGAAGACTTATTAAAAAAATACGGGCAATTATTAACCGATTCAGAAGAAATAGAATTAGGTTTCAAGTTAATTCGTGATACTTTTATTTTTACTAACAAACGTCTAATTTTAGTCGATGTTCAGGGGCTTACTGGAAGCAAAACCGAATATAAAACAATAACGTATAAAAGCATCACACGTTTCAGCATAGAAACCGCAGGAACATTCGACTTAGAAGCAGAATTAAAAATTTGGATTTCTAGCGAAGCGCAACCAAGCATTGTAAAACAGTTTAACAAATCGGTAAATGTGTACGATGTGCAAAAGGTTTTGGCGCACCACGTTTTGAAATAAAAGATAAAAACATGCTACCTCGCGAAATAAAACCTAACAAAGTCAAGCCTCTCGTGTTTAAATAAATTAGTATTACCTATTAAATGAGAATATTTTTTATCATTATTAATTGTCTGATTGTGTTGAATACACAAGCGCAACAAACAACTACTTTAGATTGGATTAATCAAAACGCCATTACCATTGAAGATTCAAATCCGGATAGCAAACTAATTAATTTTACCAATAAAACTCCAGAGAAATTTTCTAAAGCTCAATTTTTTGGTTTTGGAGAAGCTACACATCATGGAAAAGATTTTTTCGACATCAAAGCGAAGTTTTTTAAACATTTAGTTGAAAAACAAAACGTTAGAATCTTTATAATGGAGGAATCGTATCAAGCGGAACTTGGTATAAACGAATGGATTAGCGGAGGAAAAGGCGACCGCAAAACAATAGCAGATAATTTTTCAATTGCACCTTGGTATTGTAAAGAAGTGGTTGATCTTTTAGAATGGATGAGAAATTACAATTTAAAAAAACCAAAAGAAGAACAGATTCGTTTTTATGGAATCGATACCCAAATTGGTAAAAATATAAATATCCAATTGCGAAATTTTGTCACAAAACACGGAATAATAATTGAAGAAAGCTTACTAAAAGCAGCAGACAGTTGTTCAGAAAAACAAACTGATTATAGTAAAAAAAATACTTGGGCTGATTCTCAAATACCAAAACTAGAAGAAATTGAAAGAGTAATTCAAAACCATCCTATTTATCTTTCAAATAGTAATAATATAGAGTTTTTAAGTATTTTAAGAGCTCTAAATTATTTAAAAAACTTCACCACATTTATTCAAAACCCAAAAACAGATATTAGAGATGAACAAATGTTTAAAAATTTGGTTTGGTTAATGGAACATATTGAGAAAGATAAAAAAGTTTTCATTTGGGCACATAACGAGCATATTAACAAAAAAGGGCACAGCAATAGTATTATCAATTTAGGAAATCTTTTGAAGAAGAATTATGATGACAAGTATTATGCTGTAGGCTTTGATTTTGGTATCGGCGTTTTACCTGGTTTAAAATTAAAAAACGGAAAACCAAGTGGATGGGAATATCAAAAATTAGAGAAACCATATAAAAACACTTTTGCAGAGACTTTAATCAATGCCGAATCTGATATTTATTTTGTTGATATGGAATTCGCTTCAGAAAATGAAAAATCAAACTTTTTTAAAATAGACAAAAAACACCTAACTTCAGGCGGAGCAGGATTTAACATCAAAAAAACCATTTTTATTAAACGTAATTATATCGATTCTTATGATGGATTAATATTTGTTAAATCGATAACTTATCCAAGTTATAAAATCTAAAACAAGTTCAAAAACTTATCTGGTTTAAACATAAAAACTCCCAATTTCATTTTCAAATTGGGAGTTTTTGTTTTTATAAAGGAATAATTCTCAACTTCGTTTCTACTTTTAACGACTTCATTTTCACTTTTAGCAGTTTCATTTCCACTTATTGCATAAGTATTTCCATTTATTACATCCGCATTTTCATTTCTTTCATAGTTATTTCCATTTATTTCATAGTTATTTCCATTTTTTTCATAGTCATTTCCATTTCTTGCATATTTATTTCCAGTTCTTGCATCTGTATTTCCATTTTTTTCATAGTCATTTCCATTTCTTTCATATTCATTTCCATTTATTGCATCCGAATTTCCATTTATTGCATCGGTATTTCCATTTATTGCATCGGTATTTCCTAAAAATACACCGACATTTCCTAAAAATACACCGACATTTCCTAAAAATGTACCGATATTTCCTAAACATGTACCAATATTTCCTAAACATGCACCGATATTTCCTAAATATGCACCGTTATTTCCTAAAAATGTACCAATATTTCCACTATTAACATAATATTCAAATTTTATAATCGCAAATAAGAAGCAAAAAAAAACTCCCAATTCACATTGGGAGTCTCTGTTATTATACTAATCCTATAAAGGAATGTTACCGTGTTTTCTTGCCGGAGTTAAAACCTGTTTGTTTTCTAACATGCTGTACGCTTTTATTAATTTCTTACGAGTATCTTTTGGTAAGATAACCTCATCAATAAAACCACGTTGCGCTGCAGTGTATGGGTTCGCGAATAAATCCGCGTATTCTTGTTCTTTCTCTAATAATTTTGCTGCAGGATCGGCGGCTTCGCTAATTTCTTTCTTAAAGATAATTTCCGAAGCTCCCTTTGCTCCCATTACGGCAATTTCTGCACTTGGCCAAGCAAAATTCATATCTGCACCAATGTGTTTCGAGTTCATTACGTCATACGCACCACCATAAGCTTTACGCGTAATTACTGTAATTCTTGGAACTGTCGCTTCACTAAAGGCGTATAATAATTTCGCTCCGTGTGTAATAATTCCGTTCCATTCTTGGTCGGTTCCTGGTAAAAATCCTGGAACGTCTTCTAATACCAATAAAGGAATGTTGAAACAATCGCAAAAACGTACAAATCGTGCCGCTTTTATCGAACTGTTAACATCTAAACAACCTGCTAAAAACATTGGTTGATTGGCTACAATACCAATACTTCTTCCACCTAATCGTGCAAAACCAACAATAATGTTCTCCGCAAAGTTTTTATGAATCTCAAAGAAACTATCTTGATCAATAATTCCTTTAATAACATCATGCATATCGTACGGTTTATTCGCAGAATCTGGTACGATGTTACTCAGTTGTTCTCTAATTTCATCTTTCAATTCAAACGGAATCGCAGGTGCTGTTTCTCTGTTATTTTGAGGCATGTAACTCAACAAACGTTTGATGTCTTCCAAACATTCAATTCCATTTTCAGAGGTAATATGTGCCACTCCAGATTTCGTTGAATGCGTACTCGCTCCTCCTAATTCTTCCGAAGTAACTTCTTCATTCGTAACGGTTTTCACCACATTTGGACCCGTTACAAACATATAACTGTTGTTCTCCACCATCATCGTAAAATCGGTCATCGCTGGAGAATAAACCGCTCCACCAGCACATGGTCCCATAATCGCAGAAATTTGTGGAATCACTCCAGACGCCTGAACGTTTCTGTAAAAGATATCCGCATAACCACCTAAAGAACGCACACCTTCTTGAATACGCGCTCCACCAGAATCGTTTAAACCAATCATTGGAACACCATTTCTCAAAGCCATATCCATCACTTTACAGATTTTCTCCGCATGCGTTTCAGATAACGAACCACCAAAAACAGTGAAATCTTGTGCGAAAATATAAACCGCTCTTCCGTTGATAGTTCCGTAACCAGTAATTACTCCATCTCCGTAATATTGCTCTTTCTCCATTCCGAAATCTGTTGTACGATGTGTCACCAACATACCAATTTCTTCAAAAGAACCTTCGTCCATTAAGTATTCTACTCTTTCTCTTGCCGTTAATTTCTTTTTAGCATGATGCGAAGCAATACGTTTTTCACCACCGCCTAATTTAGCTAAGGCGATTTTATCTTCTAATATTTTTATTTTGTCTAACATAATTTCTTTTTTTTAACCGCAATGAGCGCTAAGATTTCGCAAGGTTCGCAAAGCTTTATCTTCCAGCTTCCAATTCCCGTCTTCAAGCTCCCGTCTTCCAGCTTCTAACTTTAATTAGGAATTCTAACTATTTCTTTATCCTCTAAATATCTTTTCAAAGCTACTAAAGCCGCAATTTCTGCTTCTTTATCGAACTTGGTTTTTAGTTTATTACTGTCGTAATATTTCTTTACGAAATTCGTATCAAAATCTCCTGAACGGAACGCTTCATGCTCCATTACGAAGGTACCGAATGGCAATGTTGTACTAATTCCTTCAATATGATAATTCGCAATCGCTTTAATCATCAATTCGATAGATTCCTCACGAGTTTTACCATACGTAATTAGTTTGGCTAACATCGGATCGTAATAAATCGGCACATCCATTCCTTGTTCGAAACCATTATCTACACGAATACCCTCACCTACTGGGATTTGGTACACATCTAAATGTCCAACACTTGGTAAGAAATCGTTTAGTGTATCTTCCGCATACACACGTAATTCCATCGCATGTCCTTTAATTTGTAAATCGTCCTGAGTAATCGTTAATTTCTCACCACGAGCGACACGAATTTGCATTTCTACCAAATCTAAACCTGTAATCATTTCCGTTACCGGATGTTCTACTTGCAAACGTGTATTCATTTCTAAAAAGTAGAAATTCTTGTTTTCGTCTAATAAAAATTCTACCGTTCCAGCTCCTAAATAATCACAAGATTGTGCCACTTTTACAGCCGCTTCACCCATTGCTTTTCTAATTTCTGGAGTTAAAACAGAAGAAGGTGCTTCTTCCACTACTTTTTGATGACGACGTTGAATACTACATTCTCTTTCGAATAAATACAAGATATTTCCATGACTATCCGCCATAATTTGTATTTCGATATGACGAGGAGAACCAACATATTTTTCAATAAAAACAGAACCATCTCCAAAAGCATTCGTAGCTTCAGAAATTGCTCTGTCCATTTGTGATTCAAATTCCGCTTCGTTTTCTACGATACGCATTCCTTTTCCACCACCACCAGCTGAGGCCTTGATTAAAATTGGAAACCCGATTTCTGCCGCAACTTTCTTCGCTAAAGCGATATCTGTAATGGCTTCATCTAAACCAGGAACCATAGGAATATTGAAAGCTTTCACGGCTTCTTTCGCCGCTAATTTACTTCCCATCACTTTCATCGCCTTAGATTTTGGTCCGATGAACGTAATGTTATTTTTTTCGGCTAGTTCTGCGAAATCTGAATTCTCACTCAAAAATCCGTAACCTGGATGAATTCCGTCTACGTTTAATTGTTTACAAACTTCTATAATTTTATCTCCTAATAAATACGATTGATTCGATGGTGCTTCACCAATACAAACGGCTTCATCAGCAAATTTTACGTGCGGCGAATTTCTATCGACTGTAGAATATACAGCGACTGTTTTAATTCCCATTTTTTTGGCAGTTTGCATTACTCGAATGGCAATCTCACCTCTATTTGCAACTAATATTTTTCTCATTTATTTTTTGTTTAACCGCAAAGAAGCGCAAAGGTTTCGCAAGGCTCGCAAAGATTTTCACTTTTGACTTGGCTCTTTTTACTTTTTACTTGGCTCTTTTTACTTGGCTCTTTTTTACTCAAACTCGATTAACAATTGTCCTTTTTCTACCGCGTTGCTTTTTTCAACGGCAATAGCTTTAATTTTTCCACTACGAGGCGACACTAATGTGTTTTCCATTTTCATAGCTTCTAAAATTAGTAAAGGTTCATTTTCGGTAACTTCTTGTCCGACAGCCACACAAACTTCTAGGATTAATCCTGGCATTGGTGCTTTCACTTCGTTGACTACTTTGTTTGCGCCCACAGCAATTCCCATAGATTCAATTAATAAATCTAGTTCATTAGCAATCGCAACTTGATAGGTGTTTCCGTTAACTTTTACGTTATACTTTCTAGAATTGAAATCGGCAGTGATAATTTCTGCCTGAAAAGGTGTGTTTTCGTTTAGAATATGAAAATGATTTTCTTCTACACTTACAGCATCTAAAGTAGTTAAGCTATTTTCAGTAAGATTAAAAACTTGATTTTGATCTACTGAAACTTTATAAGGTTTACTCATAATTACATATAATTTGAGCGTAAAAATAAGCAAAAGAAAACGTTTTCGTAAATTTTATTTAGAAGAATTTGTAAAAATGATATAGTTTAAAAATTACTTATTAAAGTGTTTTTTTACCAATTCGTATAAACGCTCTTTATCTATAGGTTTAGAAATAAAATCATTGAAACCTAGTTCTTTAATTTTCTCTACTTCTTCTGGAAACGAATAGGAAGTTTGTGCAATTATAGGAAGTGTTTGATTGAATTCACGTATCTTTTCAAAAGCGCCATAACCGTCTAAATTAGGCATTTTAATATCCATAAAAACCAAATCGACATCAGAGTTGGTTCTACAAATTTCAACCGCTTCTAAACCGTCTTTCGCTCTAATCACATTAAAATTAATTATTTTTAGTAATTTTTCGATAAGTTTAAAATTGATATTATCATCTTCAGCTACTAAAATAACCTCTTCGTTACCTAAATAAAAATTTACAATTTGATTTAATTTCTCCACCTCAACCGTATCTTTTTCAGCATATTTTAAAGGAATTGTGAAGGTAAAAGTGGAACCTAAACCTTCTTTAGTATCTACAGAAATAGTTCCTCCTAACATTTCCACGTACGATTTTGAAATTGCCAATCCTAAACCTAAACCTTCATTAGCTGAAATATTTTTGGCATTGATTTTATTGAAACGTTTAAAAATTTTGTCTTTGAAATCATCCGGCATTCCAATTCCTGAATCTTTAACATGAAAAACGATAAGTTTATTCGCACTATCCACTTCATAATCTAAAATTACAAAACCTTCTTCGGTGAATTTTAAGGCATTATTTAATAAGTTGATAATGATTTGATTTAGCTTGACAACATCCGTAACAATGTTCGTTTTCACTTTCTCATTTGGTTCTTGTAATTTCACAACAACATTTGGATTTTTATTTGAGAAACTTGCCGATTCGAAAGCTGCATTTAATACATTATCTAAATTAACATTTCTGTAATTTGGTTGTATTAAATCGGAATCAATTTTAGACATTTCAATTAAATCATCTACAATACTGAGTAAACTTCTGCTATTATGTTGTACAATTCTAACAAACTCGTGCCTTTCTACTTCTGTAGTTTTCTCATCTAATAACAAATCTGAAAAACCAACAATTGCGTTCATTGGCGTTCTAATTTCGTGAGATAAATTCATTAAGAAAGCTGATTTCAATTTATCGCTTTCTTCTGCTTTTTGTTTAGAAGATATCAGTTCTGCTTTTTGCTTGAAATTTTCTTCAAAAAGTTTCCCCATGTAACGGAATTCTCCTTTAATGTTTTTTAAATCTTCAATGGCATCAACATCGCTTTTCTTTAAAATTCGCTTTATTAAATTCAAAGGCAATCTGGCCCATTTATCAGCATAATAAAAGAATATTGCCCAAGCTAAAAGTATTGCAATTGCCATAACCGCAAGAATACTTTTTGTAATATCAAAATCAATATTATAAGCTCTTTTTAAATACAGTTTAGCTACTTCATTTTTATTAACATCTAGTAATGGAACTGTTGTAAAAACTGTTTTTAATGCGATTTCATTCCCTTCATAAAATTTAATTTTCGAACTACATATTTCTTCAATATTAGCAAAATAATCTCTATCCATTAGCCGCACCATAAAGAAATAACCAGATGGTTTGGTTTTGTTTTTAAAAGGATCATTAGACGGATGAATTGATGCGCCATACACCTCAACAATTCCTTCGGGAATTTTTAGATAAAATTTATCAATTTTCTTTTCATTTATTCGATTAAAAGCTTCTTTGGGTATAAAATTTTGGATTTTATTTTTAACGTAGATACTTTAGTAATAAACTCACCATTAGCGGAATAAGTGGACAAATGTTCTACTTTATAGGTATCAATTAAAATAGCAATTGAGGTATTAAACCATTCTAAGTCTTTCGTCTTTGTAAAATCAACAAACTCATCCCAATATGTGACATCATTTATAACCGCGCAATAAGATTCTGAATTTAATTTTAAAAGTGAATTGATTTCATTTACATAAAGTTCTTTACTGTTCCTGAAAATTTCCTTTTCTTGAACTCTCATATAAAGATATAATGAAAGGACAATCAATAATAACCCAATGGAAACTAAAGATAATAGCGAAATAACCTTGAAATAGGTGGAATTTTTAAATTTATTAACTATTATATTCATAAAAGGGGTTCTGTAAATTTTTTAAATATATAAAAAATTCAACAAAAAACATATTTTAATATGAAAATAACACTTAAATAACAATAAATTAACACAATAAATAACTTTAAAAGCAAAAATATTAAAGAATCAACAATCCAGAATCACGTAAAGTTTTCATAGGTTTACTGAACCAAAACAATTCGAAATCTTCAAAATGAGTTTCAAAATCTTGTTTGATATCTTTTAGCAAACCGCTTTTCATTGCTATAGTTGGAAGGATATTTACTAGCCAATTTGCGATATCTTTTTCGATAGAAATTTCAACAGCATCCGACTTAAAATGAAACGTCAATTTTGTCATTTCCCAAGAATTTCCCTTTTTCGATTTGGTAAAATGCTCTATAACGGGCTGACTTCCAATCCAAATAATTTTAGAATTTGGTTTTAGAGAAAAATCTTGAGTATCTGAAATGGCATTTTCAATAAAATTAGGTTGGATTTTAGTCTTTGGAATTTTAAATTCGAACCAATCTTGTAAATCGTAATCGAAACAAATACCGTGCATATAATTGAACAACGATTTCTTTAATCCGAAACTAAACTTATCGTGATTGATTCCTGTTTTATCTGTAAATTGAATGTCGTTATTGGCAAAAGTAATATCATTTTGCTGTGGAATTACGCCAAATTCTTCAGGATTTAAACCTACAGGAGAATGCGCAGTCATCGCAAATTGATGCCAAAATCCAGATTGAATGATACCTAATTGAAACAATTGTCGGACCATTTCTAAACTATCCACAGTTTCCTGAATTGTTTGAGTGGGATAACCGTACATCAAATACGCATGAACCATAATTCCAGCTTCGGTGAAATGATGCGTAACTTTTGCCACTTGTTCTACGGTAACTCCTTTTTTAATTAGTTCTAATAATCTATCCGATGCGACTTCCAATCCGCCAGAAACCGCAATACAACCAGAAGCTTTTAGGAGTAAACATAAATCTTGTGTAAAACTTTTTTCAAAACGAATGTTGGTCCACCACGTGACAACTAATTTACGTTTCAAAATTTCTAAAGCGACTTCACGCATTAACGCTGGCGGAGCGGCTTCATCTACAAAATGGAAACCAGTTTCGCCTGTTTGTGAAATTAGTTCTTCCATTCGGTCGACTAAAATCTTAGCCGCAATCGGTTCATAAATTTTAATATAATCTAGAGAAACATCACAAAACGTACATTTTCCCCAATAACAACCATGTGCCATCGTGAGTTTATTCCAACGGCCATCGCTCCACAAACTATGCATGGGATTGGCGATTTCAATTACAGAAATGTATTTATCTAAAAGTAAATCTGAATAATCAGGCGTTCCGACTTCAGCTTGTTTGTAGTCATGTTTTGATGTGTTGTTTTTATAAACGACTTCGTTATTTTCTAGAAGAAATGTTCTTTTGAATTCGACTTTAACAGGCTCAGTCTGACAAACTGCTTCATATAATAATTCTACAGGTAATTCGCCATCATCGAGTGTTATAAAATCTAAAAATTCGAAAACTCGTCTATCTTTTAAACTGCGTAATTCGGTATTTGGAAAACCGCCACCCATTGAAATTTTAATCTCAGGAAAATTGGCTTTTATAAATTGTGCAGAACGGAAAGCACTATATAAATTCCCAGGAAAAGGAACTGAAATAAGCACTAGTTTTGGTTGTACTTCTTTTATTCTTTTTTCTAAAATTTTAAGTGTGATTTTATCGATATATGTTGTTTCGTTATGTAATTCAGCATAAAGTTCGTCGAAAGAATTCGCACTTCGACCCAATCGTTCAGCGTAGCGACTAAATCCGAAATTTTCATCGACACATTCCACAATAAAATCGGACAAATCTTCTAAATATAAAGTGGCTAAATGTTTGGCTTTGTCTTGCATTCCCATGTTTCCAAAAGCCCATTCCATATCGTCTAATTGATTGAAACGAAACGCTTCTGGCAAGAAATTTCCACTGCAAATTTGTCTTGCTAAAGTTGCCTTATCTCCTTGAAGAAAAGCAATCACAGCTTCGATTGTATTGATATAATCTGTTCTTAAACTATAAATTCGCTGTAAGTTTTCTGTAGTAAGTTCCGATTGCTCAACAGAAGTGAAAATTTGCTGTAAACCATCTTTGGAAAACAATTCTAGAATCACTTCTATACCCAAATCCATTTGAAAAGCAGAAATACTTTTCGTGTTTAGAAACCCTTTGATATAAGCCGTTGCGGGATAAGGCGTATTCAATTGTGTAAAAGGTGGCGTGATAAGAAGGACTGATTTCAAAAGATAATGTTTTGACAAAGATAATTTTATTTATTTGAAACTGAAATTTGAATATTTTTTGTAGAAAAAAAAACTACAAAAAATATTATTTTCATGGATGAAATTTCTTACTTTTGAAAAAACTACTACAATAATGAAGAATTTTTTTCCATTATATATACTACTCTTTTTATCATTTAATCTTTTTTCCCAACAAGAAGAAAAAATATGCTCAACTATTGACTGTAATTTGCATAAAAATTTAATCTTTAAAACCAAAAACTCTACAAACAGCAATCAAATACCTACTGAAATTTGTACGAATGGAGGATTTGAAGATTATGAAATTATTGGCGGTGAGACCGTATTAAAAAATTTTAATTCAAAACTATATTATTATGATACAGATTCATTTACTAACGAGTTTAACATCCCAATTTTAAATCCAACAAATCAATTTGCTATCTGTGCAACTGTTTCAAATAATTACGTAGATCCATTTTTGGGTAGCATAAATGGCTTTAATCAATATGTACTTAGAGTTGGAAAAAAAATAAAAAGTGAAGGAGGACGTCTAAGAAAAGTTCAAGCAATTAGATTTAAAAGTAATAAAGAAACAGAATTAATATTTAACTATAAAGTAGTAGTTCAAAACTCATTTTTAGAAGAAGATCAAGGTGCTCAACCTTACTTTTTAGCTCGTATTTTAAACATGAATGATGAACTTATTAGCTATTTTCAAGTATATGCAGATCCATCGGAATGCAATTTAGCAATTTTACCTGATCCAAATCACTACGCTATAATAGGATTTCAAAAATACTGGCGAACTGGTAGATTAGATATTTCGTCAATTCCAAATTTAGAAAACTTCAAGGTCGAATTTATTTCAGGTAGTTGTTCTCTTGGATGTCATTATGCCTATGCTTTCATAGATGATATTTGTATCCAACAAGCTGGAACAGTTGCCCTAAATCCATTTAATATTAGTTGCCCAGCATCTTCATTCGATGTTTGTGGAACATTTACTCTACCCGAAAGCGATATAACCAAACCTGTTACAGTATCTTCAATTGTTTTAAATGTATATGATGAAAATCAAAATATAGTTTATTCT
Organism: Flavobacterium facile; assembly: GCF_036321945.1. Classification (NCBI taxonomy): domain Bacteria; kingdom Pseudomonadati; phylum Bacteroidota; class Flavobacteriia; order Flavobacteriales; family Flavobacteriaceae; genus Flavobacterium; species Flavobacterium facile. Next base: position 54,214 of record NZ_JAZAYT010000033.1, on the reverse strand, counting down.
AATTCAAATCCAACAAATCTTAATTTAACAAATAATACATTTTGTTTTAATTTAAATTTATCAAATTTTCCAAATATCATAAACGCAAATTATAATGTTGGAGTTGTTGTAAATTATGAAAATTCAAATAGTAGTTGCTTTTTTAATTTTAGTCCTGCTATTGACAATGATGCTTCACCAGGATATGATATTTCATTCAATAATTGCTACTACCCTTGTAATTTAGTTACTCAAGATTTTAACATAACAGTTTGTGATATATTAAATGATGGCGTTCAAACTCTAGATTTATCTCAATATAATTCAAATCTTGCGAATAGCTCAAACTATAGTTTTAATTACTATAGAACCTTGATAGGAGCTCAGAATCAAATCGCAGCAGATCAAATTATTGATTTTAGAAATTATAATCAAACCCAATCAAATAATATTATTTATGTAAGAATTTCATTTTCTAACGTTTGTTTTCAAATTGTAGCACTAAAACTTGAATTAGTTTCAACTCCAATTATCCCTATAAATGATATTTATCTAATTTGCGAAGGTAGTTTTATCACTTTAAATGGTGGAAATAATTATGATTCGTACACTTGGTCAACAGGAGAAACTTCACAACAAATTACCATTACTAAACCAGGAAATTATTCGGTTACTGTAACAGAAAATCACGGTACAACAATTTGTTCATCTACAAAGAATTTCACTCTTCTAAATTCAAATATTGCTACTATTCAAGAAATTATTAGCACCGATTGGACAGATTACAACAATACGATTACTGTTCTATTAAATAGTAATAGTCAAGGAGATTACGAATATTCACTTAACGGAATTGATTTTCAAGACAGCAATGTTTTTAGTAATTTAGAAGCTGGTGAATACACTGTTTTTGTTAGAGATAAAAATGGTTGTGGTATGGTTTCTGAAGAATTGTATTTATTAATGTATCCTAAATTTTTTACTCCAAATGGTGATGGTTATAACGAATATTGGAAAATAAAATTTTCTAAAAACAACCCAATTTTAAATATTAAAATATTTGACAGATATGGAAAACTACTAAAACAATTAGAAACTGATTCTATAGGTTGGGATGGAACTTATTTAGGTAAAGATATGCCATCATCAGATTATTGGTTTGTGATAACTAGGGAAAATGGAAAAGAACTGAAAGGACATTTTACGTTAAAAAGATGATAAAAGATAATACGGCAACTGATTTTTAATTATTTTTGTAAAAAAAATTATGCCGACAGACTGTGTTTCTTACCAAAAATCAGGTTACTTCTCTAAATTAATTGTTGATTATTTAGATGAAAAACCAGAAATACAATCTTTATACCATCGCTTCCCAACTTTAGAAAATTTTGCTTCTCAAATTGATGAAAAAGCAAAGAACTATAGCATTGAAAACCGAAAAATTTTAATTGAAGCTTTAAAACATCAGAATACAAACTTCCCTATTTCAGAAGGTACTCAAACAAATATTGAGTTATTAAAATCCGAAAAAACCTTTACGATTACTACTGGTCATCAATTGAATTTATTTACGGGTCCGGCTTATTTTCTTTATAAAATTGCTTCAGCTATAAATTTGTGTAAGCAATTAAAGGCAAAATATTCTGAGTATAATTTCGTGCCGGTATATTGGATGGCAACAGAAGATCACGACTTTGAAGAAATCAATCATTTCAATTTAAAAGATAAAAAAATCAAATGGGAAAGAGAAAGTTCAGGACCAGTTGGCCGTTTATCTACAGAAGGTTTAGATAAAGTTTTTGAAGAATTCTCTGAAATAATTGGAATTGGTTCTACTGCAGAATATTTAAAAAACCTATTTAAAAAATCTTATTTAGAACATACCAATTTAGCTGATGCGACTCGTTTTTTAGCTAATGAACTATTTTCTGAGGAAGGATTAGTCATCATTGATGGAGATGACAGCGATTTAAAAACAATTTTCGCACCACATATTAAAGACGAATTAATCTATCAAAATTCTTTTAAGGAAGTTTCGAAAACGATTCATCAATTAAAAGACTACACAGTACAAGTTAATCCTAGAGAAATCAATATCTTTTACATAGAAGATAATTTACGTGAACGTATTGTTTTCGAAAATAAGATTTACAAAGTTAACAATACAGAAATTCAATTTTCGGAAAGTGAAATTTTAGATTTACTCGAAAATTCACCAGAAAAATTTAGTCCGAATGTCATTTTAAGACCATTATACCAAGAAGTGATTCTTCCTAACTTAGCATATATTGGTGGTGGTGGTGAAATTGCGTACTGGTTAGAGTTGAAAAGCAACTTCAATTCACAAAATGTTACTTTCCCAATTTTAATGTTGCGAAATTCTTTTGTGGTTGCTACAAAAAAACAATTGGGGAAAATGGAGAAACTTCAAATCACTTGGTCGGATTTATTCTTACCTCAAGAAGAATTAATTCATTTAAAAACCGAAGAATTATCTAGCTTTAAAATTGATTTTTCAGAACAGAAAGAAAGGTTACAAAAACAATTTTTCGAATTATTAAAAATTGCGGAGCAAACTGACAAATCTTTTTTAGGAGCAGTTAAAGCACAAGAAGCAAAACAGATAAAAGGCTTAGAAAACCTAGAAAAACGCTTACTTAAAGCTGAAAAAAGAGTGCATTCAGACCAATTAGAAATAATAGTAACTATTCAAAATCAATTATTTACAAACAGAAGCTTACAAGAGCGCAAAAACAATTTTAGTGAGTATTTTTCGATAAAATTCAAAAATGATGTTATTTTATTGTCAAATCCATTAAATACACATTTCAAAATCATTGAAATTTAAACTATTCGTAATTTATAGTCAAAAAATGGACTATAATTTTTAAAAAAAAACTGTATTTCATCGGCTTTAATTAAAACTCATCTGTTTTTTCTTGTTTTATTTTTGTCAAATTCTATATTTGTATCAGAAAAATGACCCAAATTTAACATTTAACTAATAAAGATGAAAAAAACTACAATTTTACTTACAACTACCCTACTAATTTCAATTACATTATTATCATTTACTTCACTTCCATTTTCTATGATTAAAGTAGAAGGTGGGAACTTTATCATGGGATCAGATGACCTGGATGGAACTGCAGAAATTGATGAACAAAAAAAGCATGAAGTAACTATCAATAGTTTCGAAATCAGTAAATTTGAAGTTACAGTTTGGGAATGGAAACAGTTCGCAAAAGCTAAAAAAATCAAAATGCCAAAAGCTCCAAAATGGGGTTGGAAAGATAAATTACCAATGAACAATATCACTTGGGAAGAAGCTATTTCTTATTGCAATTGGTTAAGCAAAAAAGAAGGTTTAACACAAGTTTACACTATGAACGGACCTTTTTACGCTTGTAATTTCGCAGCGAATGGTTACAGATTACCAACTGAAGCAGAATGGGAATATGCAGCAAAAGGTGGAAAATTAACAAAAGGATTTAAATATTCTGGAAGTAATACATTAGACGAAATAGCTTGGCATAAAGGAAATAGCAATGGTTTACCACATGTTGTAGGTAGCAAATTACAAAACGAATTAGGCATATATGACATGAGCGGAAACGTTTGGGAATGGTGTTGGGATTGGTACAACAAGGATTACTACAAAATGGAAAATGGAAAAAACCCAAAAGGACCAGAAAGCGGCGAAAAGAAATGTGTAAGAGGTGGTTCTTGGGATAGTCAACCCAATTATGTGAGACCAGCTAATAGAATTTCTACAGCTCCAGAAAAAACCCATGAATTTTATGGTTTTCGTATAGCAAAAACAGTTGTTCAATAATTTTCAATAAACCGCTTTGCAATAAAGAATTAAATACTACCTTTGCAAAAAAATTAAGAAAAATGGCTACAAATAGAACATTTACAATGATTAAGCCTGATGGAGTTGAAAACGGACACATCGGTGGAATTTTAAACATGATTACTGAAGGTGGTTTCAGAATCGTTTCAATGAAATTAACACAATTAACTGTTGCTGACGCTCAGAAATTTTATGCAGTTCACTCTGAAAGACCTTTCTTTGGTGAATTAGTAGAATTCATGACTCGTGGACCAATCGTTGCTGCTATCTTAGAAAAAGATAACGCTGTTGAAGATTACAGAGCTTTAATTGGCGCTACAAACCCTGCAGATGCTGCTGAAGGAACTATCCGTAAAAAATATGCTACTTCAATTGGAGAAAATGCAGTTCACGGTTCAGATTCTGATGAAAATGCTGCTATCGAAGGTGCTTTCCACTTTGCTGGAAGAGAGCAATTCTAATAAAAAGTTTTCAATGTTATCTATTTAGAGAACAGTTGATGTAAATATAAAACTCCCATATCGTTAAGTAAACGATATGGGAGTTTTTTTTAACTATATTTTTCCATCAATCCCTGAACAACGCTATCAATTTTTTCAAAACGTTGTTTTCTTTCAATGTTTTTTGGTTGTGCCACTCGTTCTTCACAATCATTTATCAAACACGTTTCACAGGTTACCCCTACTTTTCTTCTTTTTATAGTATTATCTTCTAAGAAATGCATTTTACTTTGTGAATGTGGAGAAATTAAAATCCCTAAAGCAATACTTCTATAATAACCATTTCTAAAAGGATCTTTTGTAGCAGATGACATAACAAAATAACTGTTATCTGTATGATTATAATTCGAAATTTGTGCCTCAAAAAGATGACTTTTCTTGGATTCTGGAATTTCTTTCAAGGTTTTTAATGAAACCCACCTTCTGCAATAATGCTCGTTTTTTTCATTTGCATGTGGTTCCAACAAATTGGTGATATGCAATTCTTTGGTTAGCTGAAAATCATTTCGTTCTGGTTTATAATTAAATCGTAAGAAAAACAAATTCTTAAGATTAAAGTCTTTGGGCAAAATATTAGTCAATCGTTGATAAAATGTTTCCGGTGAATCTGTAAATCTTGCTATTAAATTTGTAAAATCTTCGGACTTAAAAGTTGATTTATCAAAAAACAATTTCAGTTCTTTTACCAACTCTTTTCTCGGAATTAACAGCGCACCTGCAAAATAAGAAGCAATAAAATTATTCAAAACTTGATCAAAACTCTCAAACTTTATCCACGAAAAAGTATATAACCGCTCACTTATTTCCATATAATTATATGCTATTTCTTTGGCATAAATAAACATACGTTGTGATGCATCTGCATTTTTAGAAATCAATAGCGTTTTTGATTTTGGCACAAAAACCGAGCGTAAATACACCAATTCTTCATGTTCCGTCAATTCTTCATTATTGATAGTGTAACCATATTCTTCAATCAAAATCTCTTCTAAATCAGCAATATTTAATTTCTTGGTTAAATCTAACGAATAGGCTTTTGCAAACTTTTCAACTTGTGATTCTATTTCATCAAAATAGTTATTATTAGCTTCTTGATACGAACGTAAAGCAGCTAGAAAAAAACTTTCTCGGGTTAAATTATAATGCTTTGCGATTTCAAAAAGTGTGCTAATAAAAGCATTGACTTTCAACGGAGCTTCTGCAATAATATCAATAAGATTGCTTTCTTTAATACCAAAAACCTCTAATGGAATTTCTTTTAATATTCTTGATTGCAGAATTTCACCAATTGGCGCTAAATTTTTATCCAATTTTAACGAAACCATTTGATCATAAGTAGTATCCAATGTTTCAGACAAAATCAAAATCTTATCACGTTTAGGATATTTTTTTCCTTTTTCAATTTCATTCAAATACGACTTTGAAAGTCCTGTTATCTTGGCTAAACCAAATAACGAAAGGTTTTTTTCCATTCTTATTTGTTTTAATTTTAAACCAAAAATTAAACGGATATATTCTTCTTCTATCATATTATTCTATTTAAAAACCACAAACAAGCATTATTATTAAAATCATATTTAAAGATTCTTAGCCTCATAAAAACCTTGTTTATCACAGTAACAAAGATACAATAAATAAACAAAAACCAAACACTGAAAAAAAATTTTTATAATTTAGCGAACGTTCGCTTGTTTTGTGTTTTATTTTTTTATAATATTGCTCCAACAAAACTTTCAACTTATGGAAACAACAGAAAAAACATCATTAAAAGTTCTTTCGGAAACAAAACATCAAAACGTTCTAACCCAAGAAGCGTTAATCTTCTTATCAGAATTGCACTTAAATTTTAATTCAAAACGATTAGACTTATTAAAAGAGAGAGAAAATCAACAAGAAGAATTCAACAAAGGAGCAAAACCTGAATTTCCTAAAGAAACAGCATCAATAAGATCATCAAATTGGACAGCTGCTAAAATCCCAAACTCACTTCTCGACAGAAGGGTTGAAATCACAGGACCTGTTGATAGAAAAATGGTAATTAACGCTCTAAATTCAGGCGCAAAAGTTTTTATGGCCGATTTTGAAGACAGTTGTTCACCAACATTTAACAATTTAATGGAAGGACAACAAAATCTAATAGATGCTGTAAGAAAAACAATTACTCTTAAACAAAATGGAAAAAACTATCAATTAATTGAAAAAACAGCTACACTTCTTGTTCGCCCACGAGGACTACATTTAGAAGAAAAGAATTTAACTTTAAATAACGAACCTCTTTCAGGCTCCTTAGTGGATTTTGGATTATACTTTTTCCACAATGCAATTGAATTACAAAAACAAGACTTAGGAGCTTATTTTTATTTACCAAAATTAGAACACTACACAGAAGCCCGTTGGTGGAATGAGGTTTTTGAATTTTCTCAAAACTATTTCAATATTCCTGTCGGTAGCATAAAAGCAACCGTGCTAATTGAAACCATAACCGCTAGTTTTCAATTAGATGAAATTATATATGAATTAAAAGACCACATTGCTGGATTAAATTGCGGAAGATGGGATTACATTTTTTCATATATCAAAAAACTACAAAATCACAAAGATTTTATCGTTCCAGACAGGGATCAGATCACAATGACTAGTCCGTTTATGAGCGCTTATTCCTTACGAGTAATTCAAATATGTCACAAAAGAAACATTTTAGCAATTGGTGGAATGGCCGCGCAAATTCCAATAAAAAACAATGAAGAAGCCAACCAAATTGCGTTTGAAAAAGTAAAAAACGACAAAATACGTGAAGTGAAAAATGGTCATGATGGTACTTGGGTAGCACATCCTGGAATGGTAGCTTTAGCTTTGGATGTTTTTAATAAATTCATGCCTACAAAAAATCAAGTTCATGTTAAAAGAAATGAACTTACTATTACAGAAGAACAACTTCTTGAACTTCCAGAAGGCACAATTACAGAAAATGGTATTCGAAAAAACTTTAATGTAGGAATTCTATATGTTGAATCATGGCTAATGGGAACTGGCGCCGCAGCGTTATATAACTTAATGGAAGATGCTGCAACAGCAGAAATATCAAGAACTCAATTGTGGTTGTGGCTTAAAAAAAATGCCGGATTAGAAAACAACGAATTAATTTCAAAAACACTTTATGAAAAAATTATAAAAGAAGAATTAAAAAATATTCAAGAATATGTTGGCATGGATCGTTATAATTCTGGAAAGTTCGAACTGGCAACCCAGTTATTTTCAACCATGATTTTTAATGAAAAATTAGACGGTTTTCTAACCTTAGAAGCTTACAAGTATATAAAATAAAACTGCCGAATGGTGCAACACTCGACAGTTTCTAATAAATAATTAAATAAATAACTATCTAAACAATACAAAAGTATGAAAACAGAAGACAGAGTTCAAGCATTAATTACAGATTGGACAACAAATCCAAGATGGAAAGGAGTTGAAAGACCTTATACTGCCGAAAAAGTGATAAATCTTCAAGGTTCTTATCAAATAGAACATTCAATCGCAAAACGCGGTTCAGAAATTTTATGGAAAAAATTAAATAATCAGGATTGGGTTGCAGGATTAGGTGCTTTAACAGGAAATCAAGCTATTCAAGAAGTTGAAGCTGGTTTAGAAGCCATTTATTTGAGCGGTTGGCAAGTTGCTGCAGATGCTAATATTGCTGGAGAAATGTATCCAGATCAATCCTTATATCCTGCGAATAGCGTACCAATTGTAGTAAAAAAAATCAACAACGCTTTATTGAGAGCAGATCAAATTCAGACCGTTAATAAAATTGAAAATAAAAAAGATTATCTAGTTCCAATTGTAGCGGATGCGGAAGCAGGATTTGGAGGAAACTTAAATGCTTTTGAGTTAATGAAAAGCATGATAGAAGCCGGAGCATCTGGTGTTCATTTTGAAGATCAATTATCATCAGCAAAAAAATGTGGTCACTTAGGAGGAAAAGTTTTAGTTCCAACACAAGAAGCAATAAATAAATTAATTGCCGCTCGTTTAGCTGCTGACGTTATGAATGTTCCAAGTTTAATCGTAGCAAGAACAGATGCAGATGCCGCTAACCTAATCACAAGTGATATTGACGAAAGAGATCACAAATTTATTACAGGAGAAAGAACTCCAGAAGGATTTTTCTATGTGAATTGCGGCGTAGAACAAGGTATCGACCGTGGCTTATCATATGCTCCATATGCTGATTTAATTTGGATGGAAACTTCTAATCCAGATTTAGAATATGCCAGAAAATTTGCGGAAGGAATTCATGCCAAATATCCAGGAAAAATGCTAGCATACAATTGCTCACCCTCTTTTAATTGGGCTGCAAAATTATCCGTTGCCGAAATGGAAACATTCAGAGAAGACCTAGCTGCAATGGGATACAAATTCCAATTCATCACATTAGCTGGATTTCATGCGTTAAACACATCAATGTTTGAATTAGCATTAGCTTACAAAAAACGTGGAATGGCTGGATATTCTGAGCTACAAGAAAGAGAATTCGCACTACAAGCGGAAGGTTTCAAAGCTGTGAAACACCAAAACTTTGTAGGAACAAGCTATTTTGACGAAGTACAAAACACAGTAACAGCAGGAGTTTCCTCAACAATTGCTATGAAAGACTCTACAGAAACCGCTCAATTTTAATTGCGTTTTTAGTTTGTTGTTTGAACGCTTCAGTAGAATTGCTGGAGCGTTTTTTTATCTAAAAACTATTTCTTTAATCAACTCTTTACCCAATTCTTCATTCAGCATTTTTATAATTTTAGATTTTCCGTACTCTAATTCTTGTTTCACAACCGAAGAATTCAATTGCACATATAAAGTTTGTCTTCTCAGTTCAATCTGTTCCGTGTAATTTTTAAAAGCTGGTCCCATCATTTTAAACCAAGTTTCTTTCACGTTTATTATATCTAAACCCGCTTCGAGTTTACTAGATTTCATAAACTCTTTCATCACATCACCAATAGAAAAATCGTCATTAAATCTCTTCATGTTATTTTCTTTTATCGTAAGGTACAAATTTCTTATAGTGATATACAATTTTTGCCTCATTTTCCAAAACAAACTTATCATCAGAAACGGAAAGAATTTTTTCTTCCCATTTGGTAAATTTCGAATTGGTTTTCAAATAATAACAATCTGCACTATCCACAATTTTAATAACATCTTGCAAAGTACCTTTTAAAAATGAACCGTCTAATTGCGGCGCCACTTTTTGTCTATTCCCCGAATTATTCTTTACAGAAATAAAATCAATAAACTCATTTACTTGATATTCTTTCTTATTTCCATCAGGAAAATCTACTTTTTCAATTTCCCAATAGCCATTTAACTTTGCTACATCTTCTTTTTTAGGTTTTGAAGTACATGAAATTAAAGTAGTTACAAGTAATAATACGTATAAGTTGTGTTTCATTTTAATTTAAAATTTGATATTCAAAGATACAAATCAGATTCAAATTAAAACAAAAAAAAGAGACTCTCTTTCGAAAATCTCTTTTGTCGGGGTGGCAGGATTCGAACCTGCGGCCTCCTGCTCCCAAAGCAGGCGCGATAACCGGGCTACGCTACACCCCGTGAATGCGAGTGCAAATATAGTATATTTTATAGAACTACAAAATAAAAATGCTTTTTTTGTCATAAAATAAATTAGTTGAAATTTATCTGTCTTTTATACTTCTGATTATGGAAAAACGTCACATTTATAGAAAAATACTTTTTTAAAAACGCTCAACAAATTCATCTTTAGTAGTTAAAAACATGAACTTATATATTTTTCTTATAGCACTATAAGAAAAATGATAATTGGATATTGTTTTTTGTTTAATTATTTACTACATTTGTTAAACAAAAAAACAAGACATGAAATCAGAAAATAATTTTCAAATCGATACACTTTCAAATTTATCAATAGATGATATTGGAAATGACCATATGTTTACCTCTTTGGAAACCCCAATGATAAAAGACGCTTTTACAAAATCTGATTCAGAAAAAAAGGAAATCATCGCCTTCCATTTTTCAGAAATCATGAAAGCATTAGATCTAGATTTAACTGATGATTCCCTAAAAGGAACTCCAGAACGTGTTGCTAAAATGTATATTGATGAAATATTTTCAGGATTAAACCCGAAAAACAAGCCCAAAATGGCACTTTTCGATAATAAATACCAATACAATCAAATGTTGGTTGAAAAAAACATAACATTTTATTCTAATTGTGAGCACCATTTTGTTCCCATTTTCGGAAAAGCGCATGTAGCTTATATTTCATCTGGAAAAGTAATTGGTTTATCTAAATTAAATAGAATTGTACAATATTACGCAAAACGCCCCCAGGTTCAAGAAAGATTAACTATGCAAATAGCGGAAGATTTAAAAGTTGCCTTAGAAACAGAAGATGTTGCAGTAATAATTGACGCCAAACACTTATGTGTTTCCTCCCGTGGAGTGCAAGATGAAAGCTCAGCAACAGTCACCACTTCTTTCAATGGCGCTTTTAATACCCCGCAAAAAATTAACGAATTATTGCAGCTTATCCACAATTAAATTTTAGTTACTTTTTTCTTAAAAATTCTCACTTTTCCCCACGGTGAGAATTTTTTTTACAGTATATATTTCTATCTTTGCCTAAATTAAACACAACATTTATGCTTATCATTGGTATTGCTGGCGGAACAGGAAGTGGAAAAACTACTGTTGTACATCAAATTATGAACGAACTTCCTTCTACTGAAGTAGGAATTATTTCTCAAGATTCTTATTATAAGGAAACGAATAATTTATCTTACGATGAACGTTCTAAAATTAATTTTGATCATCCACGTGCCATTGATTTCGAATTATTAATTCAGCATTTAAAAGATTTAAAAGCTGGAAAAGTAATTGACCAACCTATTTATTCTTTTATCACACACAATAGAACCGACGACACCATTACAACTCATCCCAGAAAAGTAATGATTGTAGAAGGAATTTTGATATTTACAAATCCAGAAATTCGTGATTTATTTGATATTAAAGTTTACGTTCATGCCGATTCAGATGAACGCTTAATTCGTCGTTTAAAACGTGACATTGCAGAACGTGGAAGAGACATGGAAGAAGTCTTAACAAGATACCAAACGACTTTAAAACCAATGCACGAACAGTTCATCGAACCTACAAAAGCATACGCAGATATTATCATTCCAAACGACAAATATAATACGGTGGCTATTGATGTAGTTCGTGCGGTAATTAACCAACGTATTGAAAAATAATGTTTAAAAGATTTCAAATAGTAGTACAAAAAATCCCTTTCCTAAGTTTTTTAGGAAACAAGTACTATTTGATTCTTATTGCTTTCATCGTATGGATGTTATTTTTCGATAATTATTCGTACTTTGAGCATCGTTTTCTAAACCAACAAATTGAAGAATTAAACGACAATAAAAAATACTATCAATCGGAAATCACGAAAGACAGTATAAAAATAAAGCATTTAAAAAACGATAATATGATTGAAAAATATGCGCGCGAAAAATACTTTATGAAAAAAGATAGCGAAGATATTTACATCATTGAATTCGAAGAAGATAAAATTAAAGATAGTTTACTAGAAGCAGAAAAGTAACTTTCAAAACAACAATTGTCCTGCTATCCGCTATATTCCCGAAGAAAAATCGGGAGATGCCGCTACTATCAGGGCTAAATAACCAAAATAAAGTTTAAAACACGTACCTAAAATGAGTGCAACAAACTTATTCTCAGATTTTGAACCCGTTTCTTCCAAACAATGGAAACAGCAAATTCAATTTGAATTAAAAGGAGCCGATTATAACGAAACCCTAATTTGGGAAAGTCCAGAAGGCATCAAAGTGAAACCTTTTTATCATTCCGACGAAGAAATTACAACTTATACTTCCAATACTAAAGCGACAGAATTCACCATTTTGCAAAATATTTTCGTACACGATATTCAAATGTCGAACCGAAAAGCAAAAGACAGTTTAAGTCGCGGTGCAGAAAGTATTCGTTTTACCATCGAATCAGATAAAATTGAGATTGCGAAACTAATGGAAAATTTACCATTAGAAAACGTAACGTATTATTTCAATTTGCCTTTTCTTTCAACAGAATATGTAAAAACATTAAACGATTTCGCTTCAAAAAATACTGCTAATTTCACCATTCAAATTGACCCAATCGGACAATTAGCTAAAGACGGAAATTGGTTCGAAAACCTGAATCCAGATTTTGAAAAACTAATCGAAATCTCTAAAAATTCGTCAAGTGCATTCCTAAATATCCAATCTGGAATTTATCAAAATGCGGGTGCGAATATGGTGCAACAATTAGCTTACACTTTAGCACATGTTAACGAATATTTCAATAGATTAGATTTGTCAGATCGAGCGGAGTCGAGATTCCCAATCACAATTGAAGTAACAGTCGGAACAAATTATTTCTTCGAAATTGCAAAACTTCGTGCTTTACGTTTGTTATTCAAAACGTTAGCCGTAGAATACAATCATAATTTAGATTATCATATTATCGCAACGCCAACAAAACGTAACAAAACCTTATACGATTACAACGTAAACATGTTACGTACAACGACAGAATGTATGTCGGCAATTTTAGGTGGTGCGAATGCAGTTTCAAACTTAGCTTACGATGCGATTTATCACAAAGACAATGAATTTGGTGATAGAATTTCACGTAATCAATTATTAGTTTTAAAAGAAGAAAGCTATTTCGACAAAGTCAACAATCCTTCGGATGGTGCGTATTACATCGAAACTTTAACAGAACAATTAGCAGAAAAAGCGTTAGAATTATTCAAAGAAATTGAAGCAAATGGTGGTTTCATCACACAATTGATTGAAGGAACAATTCAAAGAAAAATTTCAGAAAGCGCTCAAAAAGAACAAGATTTATTCGATTCTGGTAAAGAAATCTTACTAGGAACCAACAAATATCCGAATCCAAACGACAAAATGAAACACGATTTAGAATTGTTTCCTTTCGTAAAAACAAAAGATAAAAAAACGCTAATCGCTCCAATTATCGAAAAAAGACTATCGGAAAAATTAGAACAAGAACGTTTAGCTCTAGAAGAATAATTTGGAAAATTTTTTCATCATTTCTTGGTTACTTTCAGGTATTGGAATAGTCTTCGGATTCGTTTACTTGACAATTGGAATAACATATAAGAATCGAAAAAAAATTTCAATAGCAATAATAAGTTTAGCATTAGGAATAGCATTTTATTTTTTACCTTATTTCTTTATATTAAAAGATTTAAAAAAAGCATTAAAATTACATTTATAGTGATTTAAAAAATGAGAAAAAACATACAACATATTAAGTTAGAAGTCGGAAATCAGAAGTCAGAAGTGACAACTGAAGGCTTTATGACTGCCGAAAAAATCGATGTAAAACCAACGTACACTAAAGAAGATATTGCTGATTTAGAACATCTTGGTTTTGGAGCTGGTTTTGCACCCAACTTACGCGGACCCTACGCTACAATGTATGTACGCCGACCTTGGACCGTCCGTCAATATGCCGGATTTTCAACTGCTGAGGAAAGTAATGCTTTCTACAGAAGAAACTTAGCAGCCGGACAAAAAGGTTTATCAGTTGCCTTCGATTTAGCGACACATCGTGGTTACGATTCAGATCATATTCGTGTGCAAGGTGATGTTGGAAAAGCAGGCGTTGCCATTGATTCTGTGGAAGATATGAAAATTCTTTTCGATCAAATTCCACTAGATGAAATGTCGGTTTCTATGACTATGAACGGTGCGGTTTTACCAATTATGGCATTCTACATCGTAGCTGCTGAAGAACAAGGTGTAGCTCCTAACCTATTATCAGGAACCATTCAAAACGATATTTTGAAGGAATTCATGGTGCGAAATACGTACATTTATCCACCAACACCTTCTATGCAAATTATTGCGGATATTTTCGAATATACGAGTAATAATATGCCAAAATTCAACTCGATTTCTATTTCAGGATATCACATGCAAGAAGCGGGTGCAACGGCCGATATCGAATTAGCCTACACACTTGCCGATGGTTTAGAATACATCAGAACAGGATTATCAACTGGTATGAAAATTGATGAATTCGCCCCTCGCCTATCTTTCTTTTGGGCGATTGGAATGAACCACTTTATGGAAATTGCCAAAATGCGCGCCGGTCGTATGCTTTGGGCAAAACTATTGAAGCAATTCAACCCAAAAGACGAAAAATCATTAGCTTTACGTACACATTGCCAAACTTCGGGTTGGAGTTTAACCGAACAAGATCCGTTTAATAACGTGGCTCGTACAGCAATTGAAGCGGCTGCGGCTGCATTTGGAGGAACTCAATCTTTACATACAAATGCATTGGATGAAGCCATTGCTTTACCAACTGATTTCTCTGCTCGAATTGCTCGTAATACACAAATTTTCTTACAAGAAGAAACCAAAATTTGTAAAACGGTTGATCCTTGGGCAGGAAGTTATTATGTAGAAAGTTTAACGGCTGAAATTACAGAAAAAGCTTGGGCGTTAATTGAAGAAGTGGAAGCGCTTGGCGGAATGACAAAAGCTATTGAAGCCGGAATTCCGAAATTGCGTATTGAAGAAGCCGCAGCGCGTAAGCAAGCACGTATTGATAGCACACAAGATATTATTGTGGGTGTGAACAAATACCGATTAGAAAAAGAAGATCCGTTACACATTTTAGATGTGGATAACGATATGGTGCGCAAGCAACAAGTAGCACGATTAGAAGAAATAAAAGCTAAACGTGATACTGAAAAAGCTAAGAAAAGTATAGAAGCACTTACAGAATGTGCGAAAACTGGAAACGGAAATTTATTAGCTTTAGCAGTCGAAGCTGCAAGAAATAGAGTAACTTTAGGAGAAATTAGTGATGCTTTAGAAGTTGTTTTCGGACGACACAAAGCGCAAATTAAATCGATAAGTGGTGTGTATAGTCAAGCGATAAAAAACGATCCAAGTTTTGAAAAAGCCAAACAATTAGCCAACGACTTCGCCAAAAAAGAAGGTAGAAGACCAAGGATTATGATTGCTAAAATGGGTCAAGACGGACACGACCGTGGTGCAAAAGTGGTTGCCACAGGTTATGCCGATGTAGGTTTTGATGTGGATATTGGTCCATTGTTTCAAACTCCTGCCGAAGCGGCGAAACAAGCCGTGGAAAATGACGTACACATTCTAGGCGTTTCCTCATTAGCAGCTGGACACAAAACCTTAGTACCACAAGTAATTGAAGAACTAAAAAAATACGGCCGTGAAGACATTATGGTGATTGTAGGCGGAGTTATCCCAGCACAAGATTACCAATATTTATTTGACGCCGGAGCCGTTGCCGTTTTTGGCCCTGGAACTAAAATTAGTGAAGCGGCGATTAGTATTTTAGAGGTTTTGATTGAGGATTAAACATATTCAAACCTGACAGGTTTGTTAACTATATAAAACACCAGCAGAAATGTTGGTGTTTTTTTATGTTTGACTTTAATTCAAAAAACCTCAAATCCATTCTTTAGCTTCTTCATACGTTTCGCTGATATAACTTAGATATTGCACCATTCTTGGTGATGTGCCGTAATTTGGAGTGGCGCAATGTGGTAAGGCTTGGTGCCAAATTACCATATCGCCAGCTGAAGCCGTAATTGGCTGAGGTTTTAACGTTGCTAAAGCATGAGCTCTTGGATGCACATCTTCAGGAACTTGTTGCATCCATGCAGTAATTTGATTATGAAAACCTGGTACACAATAAAACGCACCGTCTTTTGGTCCACAATCTGATAAGTAAATTAATCCTTGTAATCGAAAAGGAATGGGCAATTGTAAACTCACATCCCAATGCAAATCGCTTCCTTTAAAAGAATAATTTGGAGTAACGGGTGGATTAAAACTTACTTTATCAATCGTTTTATAAATAGCTTCCGACTGATACAATTGCTCAAAAGCTTTTCGTATTTTTCCTGAAGCTCTATTTTTTTCTAATAAAGGATGGTCAAAAAAATTAAGCATCATTCCGCGTTGTTCAGGATGATTTTGATACCAAGTTTCTGACTTTTCTGGATGCATTCCTAAAAATTCCCAAATAATCTGTTGCGTTGCCAAACAATCTGCTTTTGGAATAGCATTAGGTAGTATAATGTAACCATTTGTTTCGAAAAACTGTAAGTCATCTTTACCAAAAACATCCGTTTCTTGTGAAATCAACTGGACAAGTTTAGTTTCTTTTTCGCTAACCCAACTTTCAAAGGCTTCAATAGTAGGTTTTTCGTTATACAAATAGTGTAAAACCTCATCAATCCCAACGCCTCTTTTATACAAATATTCTATTTCTTGAGTCCAACCAAGAGTTGTTTGTTCTTGTGTTCCTAATATCCTATTCCTAAAAGAAAAAAGTAATTGATTGGTAGTCATTGGAAATAGTATTAAACGTTCCATCAAATATATCAAATTGACAAGTTGGTGCATTTAAAGATGTTTTGAAACGTAAATTTTCAGTCATGAAACTAGATATTAATAAAATATTATACAAAAAAACCAGCCCTAAAGCTGGTTTTCTTATTTCTTCTTGCCTTTTTTCTCCGATTTCTTTTTCTTCGATTTTTTCTTTGGCTTAAGTAAATCCTTTTTGGCTTTTAACCGGTTGGCTACTTCGTCAATTTCGTAAGTATCGTTAGCAAAAGAAGCTAATTTTACTTCTTTCATTAATTTTATTGCGCCTTTTATATCTTGTTGGCGTTCTAACAATTGTACTTTCTTTAATAAAATTGCCATTTTGTTAATGCCTTTAATCGTTAAGGCGAAGTCAATTAACTTGGAAGCATCTTCGTAATCTTCATTCAAAAGTAAGGTTTCCAAATAATACGGATAAACCGCTACGGCATCAATATTAATAGCCAATGCTTCTTGAAAATACGTTTTCGCTGCTTCATAATTTTGCAATTGCTCTGCTTCTATTCGTGCATACAAACACAAAGCAGTTGTGTTTTTCGCATCATAAGACAAGGCGTAATCCAAAGCTTCCGTTGTTTCTTCCAACGAATACGGATAATTATCCAAGGCTTGAAATAAGTATTTATCAATATTTTTCATGATATTTTATTTTTTGACAAAATCAATTTACCCCCTTAAAGTCCCCTCAAGGGGACAATCCTTCTATGAACTTTTTCATATTACATTTTCAGTTTTAAAACTTAAATGACTTATATGTTTAAATCCATTCATCTGGTTGCAATGATTAATCTAAATTTCTTAATTCGTTTTTTAATTGCTGTCGTACAGCTTTAAATTTCTTTTCTACTTTGAGTTTCTTAAAATCGGAACCTTCAAAAGTCCGAATAGGATTCCCACGTTCCACCGCTAATTGATTGGTCCACTGACTTTGAAATTGTTGTTTCAAAAGGTTCAATTGCGCTTCGTTTAGTTTGACTAACAAACGCTCAGTCGCCAATTTCTTATTCTGATGTTGCGAACGCGAATCCATACTCACCACACTAATTCCAGTTGGCAAATGTGTCGCCCGAATGGCCGAACTCACTTTATTCACATGTTGTCCACCAGCTCCAGAACTTCGCATCGCTTGATACTGAATGTCTTTTTCAGAAAAGGCACGAGATTGAATCGCATCTACTTCGAAAATCCCAATAAACCAATTACTGCGTTTGTGAAACTTTCTAAACGTACTTTTTCCAATCCATTGAATGCTTCCAACCCATGAATCCGAAAATTCAGTAGCATCTTTTCCAATAATTTGCACTATCGCCGAAGCTACAGTTCCATTTTCCTGACCTGCTTCGTGTTGCAAAACAGTTGCTTTCAATTGTAAAGCTTCTGCTTCTTGCAACACTTTTTTCAAGACTTGAGCCACCACCCAAGTACATTCCGCAGGTCCTCTTCCAGCCGTAATTTGAATTATCTTTTCCATCTTATCGGTCCATTCTAACAATTTTCGGTGTGAAAGTTCCTAACACATCTACTAATTCTGTTTGCAAATTCATCACTGTATTGATGTTTTTATACGCCATTGGTGCTTCGTCAATATTACCGCCGATTAAAGTCACGTCGTTATCTTTCAAGACTTTATTAATCTGACTTTGCGTAAAATTGGTTTTGCATTTCGCTCTCGAAAACAAACGCCCAGCTCCATGAGAAGCCGATTGTAAACTGTCTACGTTTCCTTTACCCATTACGATAAATCCTGGCGCCGTCATCGAACCTGGAATAATTCCCAATTGTCCTTTAGCCGCTGGCGTGGCACCTTTTCGGTGCACAATACATTCTTTACCATCCACCATTTCTTTCCATGCGAAATTGTGATGGTTTTCAATGGTTACTGCAATTCGTTTTCCTAACGCTTTGGCCAATCTTCTGTGAATGTCTTCGTGACACGCTTTAGCATACTCACCCGCTAAATTCATAGCTAGCCAATATTCTTGCCCGTCATGCGTATTCAAATCTAGCCATGCTAAATGCTGTACATTTTTGGGTAACGGACATTGTTTACTTGCTAAATATGTATAATGTTTCGCAATATTCGCACCCAATCCACGTGAACCACTGTGCGATAAAACCGCTATGTATTCTTTGGCTTCCAATTTCCATTCCGGTAAAGGATTGTCTAATTTAACTATTCCGAATTCCACAAAATGATTTCCTCCACCAGATGAGCCTAATTGTTTGTAGGCTTTGTCTAACAACTGTTTTACCAATGGAATTGTTTTAAATTCGTCTCTGTAAAACACTTCGTGATCGGCTTTTATTTTATGCGTTTCACTCATTCCGAATTTGGTATTGTCTTTCAAAATCGCTTGCAATTGATGGTCTTTTCCTTTGAAAAAAGACGCTGGCAAATCGAAAATAGATAAGCTCATTCTGCAACCAATATCTACTCCAACGCCATACGGAATTACCGCATTGTCTGTGGCTAAAACGCCGCCAATTGGCAATCCATAACCGTAATGTGCATCGGGCATTAAAGCACCTTTGACAGAAATTGGTAATTTTAAAGCATCATATAATTGAAACTTCGCTTGTTCGTCAATTTCGTTTTCTCCAAAGATGGAAAAAGGTGCTCGAGTCGTTTTCAATTCGTTGAATTTTACTTGAACCGGATTGACTAAACCTTCCGCGACTTTTCCCCAAGTGCCGTCTCCTTTGAATTTTTCTGGATGCAGCAATACTTGTTTCGCTTCGGTTAAAATACTTTCCTTTTTTTCTCTTTTTCGATATCTATTAATTTGCCCTAAAGCAATGTTTATGGCATTATTTTTTGGGAAGCCTAATTTGATTAAGTCTTTCCCAGAGAGTTTATTTCCCATGATTATTTTAAAAATGATTCCTAACAACGAGCTTAGACCTACCAAAAAGGCATAGCTATAGCGCATTGTAATATTTTGAATACGTTCCGGGAAAGTTTTTGAAGGTTCTAGAATAAACAAAAAAAAGCCCGAAACTAAATGTCTTCGGGCTTTTTCATATATGTTGTTTTATCTATGATTGTGTGAAGCCACGAAGAAGAGCCACATCAGTTCCAACTGACGCAAAGCTTTGAGGTAATGATTTAAATACAAACATTTTTCTTCGTTTAAAAGGTTATTAATTTTCTGATGCAAATATTTATTTTATTTTTTATATTTTCCTAATAAAAAATACGATTTTTTTGAAATTATTTTTTTTCCGTTATTCAAAAAACTGATTATCAGTAACTTAAAAACCAATACAAAAATGAGATTTTTCTTATTTTTTTACTTATTAGAGTCTCTAACTAATCTTTTCAAAATTGCCCATTGTTTTAAAGCATCTCTAGCTTCTACAGCTGGATAACCTAACATAACTTTTCCTGCAGGAATATCGCCAGTAACTCCAGAACCCGCGCCAACAATAGCGCCATCGCCAATTACGGTGTGGTCTTTTATAGAAGCGCTTCCGCCAATAATTACTCCATTTCCTAAAGTTACAGAACCGGCTAAACCAGAATTTCCTGCCATAATACAAAATTTACCCAATTTACTATTGTGACCAATTTGTACTAAGTTATCTATTTTACAACCATCGCCTAAAACAGTAGAACTAAATTTTCCTCTATCTACACAAGAATTTGCACCAATTTCAACACCGTTTCCGATGATTACATTTCCGATTTGTGGAATTTTCACCAACCCTTTTTCAGGATCAGGACGAAATCCAAAACCATCTGCACCAATTGTTGCATTTGGATGTAAAATACAATGACTTCCAATATGACAACGCTCACGAATAACTGTTCCCGACCAAATTGTAGTGTTATTTCCGATAGTACAGTCGTCTAAAATGGTAACGTTTGGATAAATAATTACGTTTTCGCCAATTTGAACATTTGGACCAACATATGTACCTGCTCCAATTTTTGTATTATTCCCAACACTTGCGGAAACATCAATAACTGCCGTTGGATGAATATTTACAGCAAAAACAGGTGCTGGTGGTGCAAACATTTCTAAAACTTGTGACATGGCCAAATCAGCATTAGCGACTTTTATAAAGGCACGATTTTCACCTGGTTCAATAGCAATATCATTGTTGACTACGGCTACACAGGCGTTTGAAGTGACCCAAAATTTTTCGTATTTTTTATTTCCGATAAAAGAAATTTCTGTATTTTTTGCTTCTTCTAATTGTTCTGGAGCAGTGATTGAAGTGGTTGTGTTTCCAACAATTTCTCCTTTTAGAATGTGGTTTATTTCTTGAATCGTATAAGTCTTCATTTAAATTAAAGTTAATTAGTAGTAGTTTGAATGGATTAAAAATTTAAAATTCGTTAAAAATTTAAAATATTTCCCACAATCTACGCTAAAACTAATTAATATAAAATTTTTTAGCATTTTTACACAAAAAAAAACAAAAACAACACGCAATTATAACTTTAAAATTCACAAATATTTATTGAGATTTATAACTGTCAAAACATAGAGCAGATGCAATCTATCGATTAAATGATGCATTCATCGAAAATAATATTATTAAATTTATTTTTATAAGACCTTTGCAAAGTAAAACCCCCAAGTTTGCAATAATCAACTTACTATTTAATTAATAATATTAAACATAGTAATGAAAAAAATTAAATTATCATTTTTATTCGCCTTATTGTCAGTATTCAGTTTTTCTCAAGTAGGAATTAATACCACAAACCCAACAAAAGAGTTAGATGTAAATGGAGATGTTAGAGTTAGAGGTTTAGCTAATCCAAATAGCAAAACTGTTGCCGTTTACGCTAAACCAGATGGAACATTAGTAAATAGTTATTCTGATCCATCAGCACCAGGAACAAAATTTGTCGGATTTCTAAATTCCGATATTTTGTTAGATCAAGATTACAACTTTAAAGAGATTATTTTATCCAATGAATTAATAGATGTGAATAGTGAATACAATGGAACATCAGGAAAATATGCTCCTTTATACACTGGTTATTATAAAATATCAATGGATTTTGATATTGGAGACTATACTAGTGATGATTATGATTTAGATATTTTAATTGGACTTTGGGATTTCACAGATAATAACTGGGTTTTAAGAAGAACATTTAAACACAGAGATAACAACAGTGCTTCTATGACACCAGGAAGAAACGAGAGTTTTGGAATTTCAAATTATTTACAATTAGACAAAGGGCATACTTATGGATTTAGAATTTTTAGCGATTATGATTCATCAATCACTGGTGCTAATAGAAATGCTAAACTTAAATCCCAAAATAGTGGTTCAACCGGAAAATCACTTTCTACAAGTTTTTCAATAGAAAAAGTTATTTAATATTATTTTCCTCTTGGATGATAACTGTCCATCACTTCTGCTAAGAATTTTCTATCTAAATGCATATAGACTTCTGTAGTTGTGATGGATTCGTGACCTAGCATCAATTGTATAGAACGTAAATCGGCTCCATTTTCTAATAAATGCGTGGCAAATGAATGACGAAAAGTATGTGGAGAAATCGTCTTTTTTAAATCGATTTTTACCGCTAAATCTTTAATAATTGTAAAAATCATGGCGCGAGTGAGTTGTTTTCCACGACGATTCAGAAATAACGTATCTTCATGTCCTTTTTGAATAGGCAAATGACTACGAATGAAGTTTTTATAATTCAGAATTATTTTTTGAGTTGGTAAACCAATCGGTACAAAACGCTGTTTGTTTCCTTTTCCAGTAATTTTGACAAAACCTTCTTCGAAAAATAAATCGGAAATTTTTAGCGTTACCAATTCGGATACTCGTAAACCACAGCTGTACAAGGTTTCTAACATTGCTTTGTTGCGTTCACCTTCAGCCGAAGTTAAGTTTATCGCGTTTATCAGTAAATCGATTTCTTGAGTTGAAAGTGTATCTGGTAATTTCCTGCCTGTTTTTGGGACTTCAATTAACTCTAAAGGTGTGTCTTTTCGGTAATCTTCGAAAATTAAATAATTGAAAAAACTCTTTAATCCTGAAATGATTCTCGATTGACTTCGCGCATTTACTTGTGAGGAAATCGTATAAATAAACTGTTGCACTTGTTCATCGGTAATTTTAATTGGAGAAACATCTATATTGTTTTCAGACAAAAAACCAACTAATTTTTCAATATCAAAACTATAATTTTCAATCGTATTCGGAGACAATCCGCGTTCCAATAGCAAATAATTTTGATATTCCTTTATGTACGTATTCCAGTTTGGCATTAAGTATTCTGATAATTAATACAGAAACAAAAATAAGTAATTTTTTCCCGATAAAGTTTCTTTAATTTCCATTGATAGCCTATTTTTGCATAAAATTTCAATTCTGAAAAAAACAATTTCCATATTCATCTGTTTTTTACTCTTTTTGCCAGCAATTAGCAATTTTTTCGTTGTGATTAGTTTCAAAATGAATCAAGATTATATTGCCAAAACGCTTTGTGAGAAAAAAGAAGAAAAGGAAAATACCTGTAACGGACATTGTCATTTGAAAAAAGAATTGAAGAAAGTTTCAGAAACAGAAAATGACTCTAACCTTCCTATTTCATATAAAGAAAAAATGGAATTGGTATTTATTCAACCTGAATTTACCTTTACTTTCTACAATTTTCAAACTCCAAAATCTTCGTTTTCATTTTATATCGAAAGTGAAATTCCAACCCTAACAAATCGTATTTTTCACCCACCACTTTGTTAAAATTTAATTTTTAGAACGTTTATTTTTTATAAACTGATGTATCGAAATTTAATTTTAATCCCTTTCAGTAGAAAATTCTATTGAAACATAATCTTGTGCTATAATCGTCTCGAAAAAGAAGATTTTAGTCTAAACTTGCTATGAAAAACATTTATATTATCTTACTATTTTTAGTAGGAAACCTTGTTGTTGCGCAAAACTCAAAAAGCAACGACACAATTGCAAATACTATTGAAGAAGTGTTTGTAACGGCTAATAAAACTGAAACAAAAAAGGCGGAAATGCCCGTTGCCATTCATAAATTATCCAAGAAAACAATTGAAGAAACTAAAGCCACTTCCATGTACGAATTGGTTAATAAAGTTCCAGGTGCGATAATGGTCAACTTAGGTAACGAGCAACATTCTATGGCCATAAGACAACCTATGACTACCAATTCCTATTTTTTATATTTGGAAGATGGCTTACCTATTCGACCTTTAGGAATTTTTAATCATAACGCTTTGTTAGAAATTAATCAGTTCAATTTACAGAATATTGAAGTGGTAAAAGGTCCAACTTCATCTATTTACGGCCCAGATGCTATTGGTGGTTCTATCAATTTAATTTCGGTTAATCCGAGTTGGCATCCGAGTTTCAAAATTGGTTTACAGGCCGATCAATTTGGTTATAGAAATTTTGCTGGTTCTGGAAGTACAACTTTTGGAAAATTAGGTGTTCATGTTGCTGGTTTATATGCCGATCAGAAAGATTCATGGATGGCTTATTCTGATTATAAAAAAGCGAATATTAATGCGAAATTAGTTTATCAATTCAATAACAAAACAAAGTTAATTGGTACGATTTTCAACGGAAATTACAATTCTGATATGTTTGGAAGTGTAAATGAAAAAACATTTTATGATAGAAATTATACAAGTCAAACCGATTTTACTTATAGAAAATCCGAAGCTTTACGAACCAAATTAACTTTTGAAAAAGAATGGAACACTACCTCAAAAACTTCCATTACAACTTATTTTAGAGACAATAAATTAGGACAAAATCCATCATACGGAATTCGTTGGACAACTGGTCAAGCTACAGCAAAAGGAGAAGTAAACTCGAATAATTTTAAAAGTTATGGCGCTTTAATTCAGCAAATTCAAAACATAAATATCCTTAAAACAGAAGCAGTTGCTGGATTTTTATATGATTATTCTCCAATTAGTTATTATTCGAACCAAATTAATTTAAAAGCCAATTTAAATCCTGGCGGGCAAACGGTTTCTAGTTATGAAAATTTAGGTGAAAATGGTTTGAAATTAGCCGATTACGATTCGGAAGTAAAAAATGTTGCAGCCTACATTCAAACGAAAACTAAATTGAATCACGATTTAATTTTAACTTTTGGAATGCGACATGATATTATGGATTTGAGTTACAATAATTACTTGAACAACAGTAAAGGAAATCAGAAGTATGAAAGCACCACTTTTAAAGGCGGATTGAACTTTATCATCAATAAAAACGTGGGGTATTACATCAATTATTCCGAAGGATTTACACCACCTGGAGTCACTTCAATTTTCAGATTAAAACCAGGAACTGGAGGAAATACAGGAATTCCAGCTGATTTTTATTACAATTTAAAACCTGCTTTATTCAGAAACTATGAAATTGGTGGTTATGCGAATTTAATCACTAACAAACTGACGATAGATTATGCGTTTTACTTATTAAATGGTAAAAATGAGTTGTTAAACATTCGTCAAGCAGATAATTCTTTCGATTACCAATCGGCTGGACAAACCCGACATAAAGGTGTAGAATTTTCTTTGAATTATTACCATTCTAAGCAATTGCAATTTAGAGTTGGCGGAACAACAGCACAACATACTTTTGTAAAATTTGATGTGTCGGCAAAACCAACAGATGCGCTTAAAAACTTAGATGGATTTGAAATGCCTTCCGCTCCAAAATGGTCAGGAAATAGTGAAATTACTTATAAACCAAATTGGTTTCCAAACTTCAGAATTGCTGTGGAATGTCAGTATGTTTCTAGCTTTTACCAAGATCAAATTAACACTGTAAAATATGAAGGGTACACTATTTTTAACTCGAGATTAGGTTATAAATGGAGAAGTTTTGAGGTATTTACGAATATTTTAAACGCAACGGACAAATTATACGCATATAATGTAACGAGAGGAAACACGAGTAATTCGCAAGCAACATATACCGTGGCTGCTCCAAGAACTTTTATGTTTGGATTCCAATATAGTTTTGATTTAAAGAAATAATTATGAGAACAAAAGATTCAAAATTTAAAAAAAGATTGAAACAAAATATTTATAAATATCATAAATATTTAGCTTTTTTCACGATAATTCCAGTGATATTTTGGAGTTTATCTGGAATTATGCATCCTATGATGTCACATTTTTTCAAACCAGAAATAGCAAAGGAATATTTAGAAAATCAGAAAATTGATACGACAAAAATTAATTTTACATTAAAAGAAGTTTTAACTAAAAATAAAATAGAATCCATAAAAAACTTCCGAATTGTTAGTTTTAAAAACCAACAGTTTTATCAAGTTAAAAACAGTAAAAATGAATTCATGTATTTCAATACACAGACGTCCAATTTGCTTAAAAATGGTGACAATTTATATGCAGAATGGTTATCGAGATATTTTTTAAATGATAGTATTAGTAAAGTATCAAACCATATTGTTTTAACGGAATTTGACAATCAATATAAATACATTAATAGGTATTTACCTGTTCATAAAATTTCTTTTAATCGTAATGATGAAATGGAAATTTATGTAGAAACATCATCTAGTAAATTGGCTACTTTTAATCCCAAATCGCGTCAAGCCTTTATTTGGTTTTTTGATACGTTTCATAATTTCTCCTTTATAGAAAAAATTTCAAATGAATATGCCAGAATTATTTTAGTTGGCTTTTCGTCATTAATAATTTTATTGAGTGCTCTTAGCGGCTTAATTATTTATGGTTTATTCTGGAAGCAATTTAAAAAGATAAACACGACAACAAGCGAACTAAAAGCAAGAAAAAATCATAGAAAACTAGGGCTATTATTTTCCTTTTTCACGTTTGCTTTTGTTTTAAGTGGCTTATTTCATATTATCAAAAAATGGGAACCCAATACCATTACGTCTTTAGTTTATGAGCCAATTTTCAAAACAAAAAGTATTGATTTTGATATTAAGAAATTAAACTTAGATTGGAATGAAGATATCAATTTTGGCTTGATCAATTTTAATAACAAAACATATTTAAGAAGTAGCACTAAAAAAATAGAAAAAACTGACAATAAGGATTTAAAAAACAAACCAAAACCAAGTTACACCATTTCGTTTTACAATATCAATCAACTTAATAAACCAGAAGATTTAGATTTAAAATATGCTCAATTTTTAGTTACCGAATTAAACAAAGAACATCAATTTATAGATCGTAATTTATTAGAGGAAAGCAATCAAAAAGAAGTTGCTATTTTAAATGATTTTGATAAAAGAGAATATGGTTTCGTTAACAAACGTCTTCCTGTTACCAAAATCGCTTACAATACACCGGAAAACTATACTTTTTTCATTGAAACTAATACATCCAGAATTGCAGCAAAAGTAAATAATTATGACAGAGCTGAAGGGTATACTTTTGCATTATTTCATAAATTTTTATATTTAGAATGGGCAGGAAAATCAATACGAGATTTTGTAACCGTACTTACTGCATTATCAATTTTAGTAATTAGTATTATGGGATTACTAATCTTAAAGAGAAAGTAAATAAAACTAAAAAATCGTCCCGATATAATCGGGACGATTTTTTTTAGGCATAAAAAAAGCCTTACATTTCTGTAAGGCTTTTTTTGGGTGGAAGACCGGGTTCGAACCGGCGACCCTCGGTACCACAAACCGATGCTCTAACCAACTGAGCTACAACCACCATGTATGAATACGGGTGCAAATATAAGACTAAACTTGAAACTTGCAAAGAAAATTTAATAAATTTTACAACAATTTTACAACAAATCCCCTAAACTATTGACTGTCAAATATCTTTCCACAGTAAAACCTTCTGCATGTTCCACGCCAACTAACCGTCCTAAATCAACTGCACGATAAATCACACTATCTAAAAAGTTTTTAGAAGTAATTGGCGTTACTGGTTCCTTAGAATTTGGATCATAAAATTGTGTTTTATATGCTTTTACCGATTCCATTTTTACGTCCATAAACCCAGAAATATCAACAACAAAATCAGGCTCAATGTTTTGCCATTGTATGTAATGATATACTAATTTTGGTCGGTAATGCGTTTGTTTTTCGCCATTTAGCTCTGTTTCAATTTTTGATAAACCTGATAAAAAACAAGCGTCACTGACTAACTTGCTACCTTTTCCGTGATCGATATGTCTGTCTACAATGGCATTACACAACACAATTTCTGGTTGGTATTTGCGTATCATTTTGATAATTTCTATTTGATGTGCTTCGTCATTGATAAAAAAACCATCTCTAAAATTTAAGTTTTCACGAACAGGAACTCCTAAAATTTTGGCAGCTTCCGCAGCTTCGGCATCTCTGGTTTGAGCTGTTCCACGTGTGCCTAATTCACCACGAGTTAAATCGATAATTCCGACTTTCTTACCCAAAGAAATTTCTTTGGCAATTGTGCCTGAACAACCTAATTCTACATCGTCTGGATGTGCGCCGAATGCTAATATGTCTAGTTTCATGTTTCTGGTTTAAAAGGTATTAGTTTATGAGTTTAAAAGGTTTTACGAATAACATAAAACACTCAAAATCGTTTTGGCTTTATTTTCTGTTTCTATAAATTCTTTTTCGGCTTGACTTTCTTTTGTAATTCCGCAACCAACGTAAATATTGACTTTAGATTGATTTTTGAGATTGACATTGGTATTGGTATTGGTATTTACAAACTCGCAACATCTCAAATTTACGAATAAATTGGTTTGCTCATGCATTTGAAATTCGCCTAAAAAACCTGAATAATATTTTCTATTATAGTTTTCGTTTTCTAAAATAAAATTTCTGGCTGCTTCTAAAGGCATTCCACAAACTGCAGAAGTTGGATGTAAAGCGTTTATAATGTCAATTTCTGAAATATGATGCTTTAACTTTCCTGAAATATCTGATTTTAAATGTACTAAATTCCCCGCTTTTTGTGTGTACGAATCAGAAATTTTTAAATCTTCAACTAAATTTTCTGTTCGATTTTTAATATAATCTGTTACCAATTGCTGTTCTACAATTTCTTTTTCTTGCCAAGTAATAGCTGAAGAAAAAACTTGGGTTCCAGCTAAAGCAACTGTTTCAAAGGTATTGTTTTTAATTTTTGCTAATTGTTCTGGTGTAGCGCCCATCCATAAACCAACTTTCGGATGAAACCATAAATATCTAAATGCTGTTGGGTATTTTTTTAATAGTTTTTGATATGATTTTATAACATCAACTGATTGAGAAACTTCTATTTTACGAGATAAAACGACTTTTTTAAAGGTTTCTTTTTCAATTTCTGAAACACCATTTCTGACTAAATTTTCAAAAGAAATTTGAGTGTTTACATCAGATTTTGAATCAATATGGATTAAATTTTCCTCTATTTCAAGATTCATTTCTTCTTGAAAAATTTCTGAATCGGATAAAGGAAAAACTACATTTGTGTCATGGTAAAAACTTGCAAAAACAAAACCACTTTGATTTTCAAATACATTTAAAACAGCATCTTTTGGAAAAACACCACATAAAGTTGTTTCATTTGGCTTCGCATAAACTACAAAAGGCAATTGATTTTGAAAACTGAAAGTAGCTTTTTCTAATACATTCATTATCTTTCTCTTCTTGATAATACCATATTAGACAATTTACATAGAGAAATTAATTTGTCTTTTTCATCCACAATTCTAATTTCCCACAAATGAATACTTGCGCCTTTATGAACAATTTTTGCCGTACAATAAACCGTTCCTTCTCGCTTACTTCGTAAATGATTAGCACTGATTTCTATACCGCGAACTTCTTGTTTTTCTGGATTAATAAACATTAATGAAGCTGCACTTCCTACACTTTCAGCTAAAGCAACTGTAGCGCCACCGTGAAGTAAGCCCATGGGTTGATGCACTCTTGAATTGACAGGCATTTTCGCTTTTAAAAAATCTTCACCAGCATCAATATACTCAATTTCAAGCGTTTCCATTAAGGTGTTTTTAGACCATTCGTTACAAAGTGCTAAAAACTTTTCTTTATTAAACATAAATAGTTATTTTTACAAAGTTACAAATTTATATTTCGAATAAAAATATACCAAAACGAAGATTTTTTCGTTTTAAATAAAATTTAACACACTATGCGTCAATTCATACTTATACTTGGTTTAATTGCAACTTTTTCTTTCACTTCGTGTAGAAACGAGCTTGATTTTGAATCGAGTATTGGAACTTTATCATTTTCTAAAGAAACCGTTTATTTAGATACTGTTTTCACGAATATTGGATCGAGTACTTATACTTTGAAAGTTTACAATAACAGTAACAAAAATATTTCTATTCCGAGAATACGATTAGGAAAAGGACAAGCTTCCAACTACCGATTAATGGTAGATGGCGTTCCTGGAAAAGAGTTTGAAAATGTAGAACTTTTGGCAAACGACAGTATGTTTGTTTTTATTGAAGTGACTTCAGATGTTGCTGATGCTAATCCAACTGATTTTTTATATACAGATAGAATTGAATTTGGCGGTGCAACAGATTTTCAAAAAGTAGAATTGGTGACTTTAATTCAAGATGCCGTTTTTATTTATCCTGAAAGAAGTGGCAGTCCAAATAATTTCACATACGAACAAATTAATTTAGGGACAAATACCGATCCTGTAAACATAACAGGAACCAATTTAAGTCATACCGACGTTGTTAATGGTGATGAATTGCATTGGACCAATGATAAACCCTATGTAGTTTATGGCTATGCGAAAATTCCAGAAAACGAGACTTTAATCGTTGATGCTGGTGCGAAAGTTCATTTTCATGCCAATTCAGGTTTAATTGTTGCTGACGATGCGAGTTTGGATATAAATGGCGGATTAAGCACTTATAACACAGACGGTTCAGTTTTAGTCAACAACGAAGTGACTTTTGAAGGTGACAGACTAGAACCAATTTATGCAGAAGCAGCAGGACAATGGGGAACCGTTTGGTTTTTACCTGGAAGTAAAGCAAATAATATCACTAATTTAACTATAAAGAATGCAACAGTTGGAATGTTAGTTACTGGAAATGATGGCACTCCTACTCCAACTATTGATATGACAAATGTACAAATTTACAATTGTGCGAATGTGGGAATTTTAGCCCGAACTGGAAATATGACTGGTAAAAACGTGGTGATTAACAATTGCGGACAAGCGAGTTTAGCCTGCACTTTTGGTGGAAGTTATGATTTTACACATTGTACATTTGCTAATTATTGGAGTGCTCCAAGTCAAACCTGCTTGGTTATGGATAATGAAGATATAAATTCAACCACACCAACCCATTTAACTAATACTAATTTTAAGAATTGTATTTTTTATGGTTCGAGTAATTTAGGTATTTCGCTCGAAAAATTCGCTGGAACTTTCAACTACAAATTCGATAATTGCTTAATTAGATTTAATGATTTTAATAATCAATTTGGAAGTAATCCGCTTTATGCTTTTAACAATTCTGCACTATTTACGGGATGCTTAATTTCAAATAACTCCAACTCATTTAATCCAAAATTTAAAAACACGGATAAAAATAAACTTAACATATTACTGGGTTCATCAGTAATTGGAAACGCAAATTTAAGCTTTTCAAATTTTGCTGATATTCTAGGAAATTCTAGGGCAACCTCATCAGATATTGGGGCTTATGAATATTTACCATAAATTTCAAATTTAGAGCGGTTTTTACCGCTCTTTTTTTTTATACTTTAATAAGAAAGTTTAACTTTGCACCACAAACAACTAACAACTCAACATAATGATTTTTTTCTTTGGAAACCAAAGCAATACAGTATTTGCAGTTCAAGCACAATCTGAAATTTCTACCGAAAACATCCAAAAACTAAACTGGCTATTTGGAGAAACACAACAAATTGACAGTAAAACTATCTCTCAAAATTTCGTAGGACCACGTGCTGCTATGGTTACACCTTGGAGTACAAATGCGGTTGAAATCACTCAGAACATGGGGATTTCAGGGATTATTAGAATCGAAGAATTCGAAAAAGTATCGGCTGATTTCAATGATTTTGATCCGATGTTACTTCAAAAATATACCGAATTACATCAAGATATTTTCACGGTAAATATTCAACCTGAAGCGATTTTAGAAATTGACGATATTGATGCGTACAACAAACAAGAAGGTTTAGCTTTAAGTTTAGAAGAAGTCGAATATTTAGATAATTTAGCAACTAAATTAGGAAGAAAACTAACAGATTCTGAAATTTTTGCTTTCTCACAAGCCAATTCAGAACACTGTCGTCATAAAATTTTCAACGGAACTTTTGTAGTGGATGGTGAAGAAAAACCAACCTCATTATTCAAGTTAATCAAAAAAACATCTCAAGAAAACCCTAACGATATCGTTTCGGCATATAAAGATAATGTCGCTTTTGTTAAAGGTCCGAGAGTGACACAATTCGCACCAAAAAGTGCAGACAAACCTGATTTTTATGAAGAAAAAGAATTTGATTCTGTACTTTCTTTAAAAGCAGAAACACATAATTTCCCAACAACTGTGGAGCCTTTCAATGGAGCTGCGACAGGTTCTGGTGGAGAAATTCGTGACCGTTTAGCAGGTGGACAAGGTTCGTTACCATTAGCAGGAACTGCTGTTTACATGACATCTTACTCAAGATTAAATAACAATCGTAAACATGAAGAAGCGATGGCAGAACGTCCTTGGTTGTATCAAACACCAATGGATATTTTAATTAAAGCTTCAAATGGAGCTTCAGATTTTGGAAATAAATTTGGACAACCGTTAATTACTGGTTCTGTTTTAACTTTCGAACATAATGAAGAAAATCGTAAATTAGGTTACGATAAAGTAATTATGCAAGCGGGTGGAATTGGTTACGGAAAATTAGATCAAGCGATTAAAAAGAAGCCACAAGAAGGCGATAAAATTGTCATTCTTGGTGGAGAAAATTATAGAATTGGAATGGGTGGAGCTGCGGTTTCATCAGCAGATACGGGAGCTTTTGGTTCAGGAATTGAATTAAATGCGATCCAACGTTCTAATCCAGAAATGCAAAAACGTGCTGCGAATGCTATTCGTGGTTTAGTGGAAAGCGATCACAATCCAATTGTTTCGATTCACGATCATGGTGCGGGTGGACACTTAAATTGTTTATCAGAATTAGTAGAAGAAACCGGTGGATTAATCGATTTAGATAAATTACCAGTTGGAGATCCAACACTTTCTGCAAAGGAAATCATCGGAAACGAATCTCAAGAAAGAATGGGATTAGTAATTGGTGAAAAAGACATGGACATCTTACAAAAAATTGCAGATAGAGAACGTTCTCCAATGTATGAAGTAGGAGTGGTAACTAACGATCATAGATTTACATTCGAATCAAAATCTACAGGTTTAAAACCTATGGATTACGCTTTGGAAGACTTTTTCGGAAGTTCGCCAAAAACTATCATGAATGACAAAACAATTGCTAGAAATTACAGTAATTCAACATATAACTCAAAAGAAATTCCAACCTATTTAGAGCAAGTTTTACAATTAGAAGCTGTAGCTTGTAAAGATTGGTTAACCAACAAAGTTGACCGTTGTGTAGGCGGAAAAGTAGCAAAACAACAATGTGCTGGACCGTTACAATTGCCTTTAAACAATGTAGGTGTAATGGCTTTAGACTTTAAAGGAAAAGAAGGGATTGCCACTTCAATTGGCCACGCTTCTATTTCGTCTTTAATTGATCCAGTTGCTGGTACAAGAAATGCTATTGCAGAATCGCTTTCTAACTTAGTTTGGGCGCCTTTAAAAGATAATTTAGATTCAGTTTCGTTATCTGCGAATTGGATGTGGGCTTGTAAAAATGAAGGTGAAGATGCTCGTTTATATGAAGCAGTTCAAGCTTGTTCAGATTTCGCTATCGAATTAGGAATAAATATTCCAACAGGAAAAGATTCCCTTTCAATGAAGCAAAAATATCCTAATGATGAAGTAATTGCACCAGGAACGGTTATTATTTCAGCAGCTGGAAATTGTTCCAATATTACGAAAGTGGTAGAACCCGTTTTACAACGTAATGGTGGAAATATTTACTATTTAAACTTATCTCAAGATTCGTTTAAATTAGGTGGTTCGTCATTTAATCAAACACAAAATAAAGTTGGAAATGAAACACCAACTATAAAAAATGCTGCTTTCTTCAAAAAAGCATTTAATACGTTACAAGATTTAATTAAAGAAAGAAAAATCAAAGCGGGTCACGATATCGGAAGTGGTGGTTTAATCACAACTTTATTAGAAATGTGTTTTGCTGATGTGAATTTAAGTGCGAATTTCGACTTAACTTCTATCAATGAAAACGATTCTACTAAATTATTATTCTCTGAAAATATTGCGGTAGTTTTTCAAGCTGATGCAGAAGTAGAAGCTAAATTTAAAGCGAATGGTGTTGAAATTTTCAACATTGGAACGGTTACGAATTCAGATACAGTTTCTATTACAAACTTCGATGATACTTTCAATTTAAGTGTTTCAAAATATAGAAAAGCGTGGTTTGAAACGTCGTATTTATTAGATCAAAAACAAGCTAAAAACGGAAAAGCGTTAGAGCGATTTGAGAATTTTGCTAATCAACCTTTACAGTTTACATTCCCATCTCATTTTGATGGAAAATTAACTCCGACTTCTACAACAAACCGACCAAAAGCGGCAATCATTCGTGAAAAAGGAAGTAATTCTGAGCGTGAAATGGCAAATGCGATGTATTTAGCAGGATTTGATGTTAAAGATGTTCACATGACGGATTTAATTTCTGGTCGTGAAACTTTGGAAGACATTCAATTTATAGGAGCTGTTGGTGGATTTTCGAATTCAGATGTTTTAGGTTCAGCAAAAGGTTGGGCTGGTGCCTTTTTATACAACGAAAAAGCAAATACAGCCTTGAAAAACTTCTTCAAAAGAGAAGACACACTTTCTGTTGGGATTTGTAATGGTTGTCAGTTAATGATGGAATTAGAACTAATTACTCCAGAACACGAAGTTCACGGAAAAATGAAACATAACGATTCTCATAAGCACGAAAGTGGCTTTACTTCTGTAAAAGTTCAGAAGAATAATTCGGTGATGCTATCTAGTTTAGAAGGTACAACTTTAGGAGTTTGGATTTCGCATGGAGAAGGAAAATTTAATTTACCATTATCGGAAGAAAACTATAACATTGTAGCTAAATATGGTTACGAAGGTTATCCGGCCAATCCAAATGGTTCAGATTATAACACAGCAATGATGTGTGATGCAACTGGAAGACATTTAGTTACGATGCCACATATTGAACGTTCTACTTTCCCTTGGAACTGGGCAAACTATCCAGAAAGAGGACAGAAAGACGAAGTGACTCCTTGGTTAGAAGCATTTGTAAATGCTAGAAATTGGGTCGAAAACAAAAAATAACAAAAACGATTAAATACAAAAATCCATTTTTAAAAAAAATGGATTTTTTTTTATATAATATAAAAGTAATTCATAATTATATGCTACTTGAAGAAGTAAATTTTGTAATTATATGTATTAATTCAGAACTTGTAAAGGGCTTGTTTAAAACATCCGAAATACCAGATATTTGTACTTTTTCTTGAATTTCTGATTTATCAAAAGCAGTAAAAGCAATAATTGGAATGTTTTTATTAAATTTTCTAATTTCTATAGTGGTGTCAAACCCATCAATTTCTGGCATATTAATATCCATTAATACGATATCAAATTCCTTTAATCGAATCATTTCAATAGCTTCAAATCCATTATCTGCAATAGTTGGTATACAGTTTAAATTTTTAATAGTTTTAGAAGTTACTATTTGATTTATTTTGTTGTCATCTACAATTAATACATTTAAATTATTAAACTCATGATTTATAACTTCTGTTTCAAACTGATTACTGTTTGTAGCTTTTTCTAAATTTAGAATAAAACTAAATTCAGAACCTTTACCTATTTCTGATTTTAATTCAATTTTAGAATTAAAAAGTAATAAAATATCATTTACAATTGTTAATCCTAAGCCACTTCCTTGAAAAAAATTGTCTTTAGGAGTTATTTGAAAAAATTTATCAAAAATCCTTTTCTGATTTACTTCTGAAATTCCAAACCCTGTATCTATAAAACTAAATTTAATAACTTGTAAATTATCGATTTCATTTATTTTATCAATTTTAATAGTTACATCTCCATTTTTTGTAAATTTTAATGCATTTGAAGCTAAATTTAGGCACAACTGAGTCAATTTAACTTCATCTGAGCAAAAATATTCATTCACATTGTTACCAATATCTATTACAAATTTATTATTATTTTGAATTGCAATTTGTTCTAAATTTAATTTAACTGAATTGATTATGCTTTTAAATTCGAAAATACTTTTTTCTAATTTAGAATTTTTATTTTCAAGTTTTGAAATTTGCAAAACATCGTTTACTAAACTTAATAAATACTTAGCGGAATATTTTAATGATTTTAAATGGCTTCTACTTTCTTCTTCAATTACTGATTTTTCTAAAATTTCTGTTAAGCTAATAACTCCAAAAAGCGGCGTACGAAGTTCATGGGTTATCGTAGAAACAAATTTAGATTTCATTTCATTTGACTCTTCTGCTACAAGTTTAGCCTTTTCTAATTCGATATTTAGACTGGTAAGTTGTTCATTAATTTTATTCTTATTTTTATATAACTTTAAAATATAAATAGAAAAACAACTAATTATTGCAAGAAAAATTAAAGCTATGTAAAATATATTTTTGTTGAGTTTTAAATTTTGTTCTTTACTTTTTAATTCAAAGTCTGCTTTAATTTTATCGATTTTGAAAGCATCTAAAATTAAAGCTGAAGAAGTTTCTTTTGCTTTATTTAATATTTCTTTATTATAAAATATTTCATTAATACTATCGGCTTGTTTTAAGTATAATGCAGCTTCTTGTGGTTTATTTATTTTTGATAATAATCTGGAGTATCTATATAAGTATTCGCTTTTTTTTTCTTTAAATATTAATTTCTCACTAAATGTTGCGAACCCCTCTTCATACGTTTTTTCAGCTAATTGATATTGGCCAATTCCTTCATAATAGGTTGCTTGCAACATATAAACGATGTTATTAAAAAGTTTATTACCATATTTTGGATGTAACTTTATAAAATCGTCTAAATAAGGTTTAGCATTTTCAAATTCTTTAAATTTTAAATAGGACCATGCTAAATTCATTGAAATTAAGCAAATATCTTCATTAAGACTATTTTTTTTTGCGAGTCGCAACGCTTGTTTATAATAAGATATAGCCTGTTTTTGATTAGATTTTTTTTCACTAAACGCCGTAAAAAGGTTGCCTAAATTATTTAATACAAGAATTTGATGTTTTAAGTTGTTAGTTTTTTTGGCTAATACTAAAGATTTATTAAAGAAATAATTTGAAAATTCTAAATTTTTAATTTGTGCAAAGTTTCTTCCTATTCTATTATAAATATTTGAAACTAATGTGTCATTTTTTATTTTCTCTGCTTCAATTAAGGCAAATCTTAATTCTTTTAATGAATTATAATAATCAGATTTTTTATAATAATTATTACCTAACTCAAACAAACTATCTACTTGTTTAGAGGTGTACTTTTTATTTTGAGCAAATCCTAATTGAAAACTAATTAATACTATTAGGAAATATTTTAATGAACTCATATAATTCTATAAATTTATGTGTTTGATTATTAAATTTTGCAAATCAGTAAATTCGAAAGGTTTTACTAAAATATCATTCATTTTGTACTTTGAAATATCACCTTCTAACTCGTATTTACCCGAAGCAGTTAAAGCTATTATTGGAGTAGTTATTCCTAATTCGTGGATTTTTTCTGTAGTTTCAAAACCGTTCATTTTAGGCATATGTATATCCATTAAAATAATGTCGAATTTATTGTTTTTTAAAATTTCTAAGGCATGAAAACCATCTACCGCTATGGTACAAATCATCTTGTTTTTTTTAAGTATTTTTTGCGTAACAATCTGATTTACTTTATTGTCTTTCACTACTAAAACACTCAAATTATCAATAGTCATGCCGTTTTTATTTGAAGTACTTCTTTCTACTTCTTTTCCTAAAATTAATGGAATAGAAAATCGAATAGTTGTTCCTTTATTCAATTCACTATCGATATGAATTTGTCCGTCAAATGAATCCACAAATCGTTTTACGATGGCTAAACCTAATCCTGTTCCTTGAAACTGTTCGTCGGAATTTCTTTCCACTTGAACAAATTTATCGAAAACTTTATCAATATATTTTTGAGGAATTCCTATACCAGTATCTGTAATTTCAAAATTTAAAACAGAATTATTTACGACATAAATATGAATATTAACGTTTCCATCTTTTGTAAATTTTAGTGCATTACTCAATAAATTTATTAAAATTTGAGACAGTCTTGTTTTATCGGTTTTAATATATTTTGGAACATTTGAATCTAACTCTAAAGTGATAACATTAAAATATTGCTTAGCAATCACTTCCATAGAATTTACTATAGTTTCGATTTCACTTTTAAAATTAATATCTTCATAAATAAGCTCAATATTTTCCGATTCAATTTTGGATAAACTTAAAACATCATTGATTAATGACAATAAATATTTTGCTGAAAACTTTAATGAATTTATGTATTTACTATCTTTTAATTCGGCATGTTCATTTTCAATTATCTCAGTCATACCGATTACTCCATAAAGAGGCGTTCGTAATTCGTGACTAACCGTTGACATAAACTGAGTTTTAAGTTTGGCTATTTCTTCTGTTTTTTGTTTTGCAACATATAATTCTATATTTGCTTTTTTTAGTTTTATATTAATTTTTCTATTTTTAGTAAAGTTTTTATAAAGAAAGTACAATAGAGTTAAAAAAGTAAACACTAAGATGGTAAGGAAAATGATAAAGTATTTATTGAAATTTAATTTTTTAACGTAATCTTTATTTTCTTGTTCAACTTTTTCAATTCTCGAATTTATTAAATCTAATCTAAATGTTTGATCCTTTCCTTGAAGTATGTTTTTTTGTTCTTCGTTATAAATTTCACTGTTTAAATCGATATATAGTTTATAATATTCAACAGATTTTTCTAATTTATTGTATTTTTTATAAAACTCAGCAAATGATTTATAAATATCAAGTAAGTTCATTCTAATTGCTGGCGTATTATCTTTTTTACCAGCTTCTATAGCGCCAAAATAAGCTTTTTCAGCATTTTTAAAATCATTTTTATATAAATCATAATACGCTGAATAAGAAGCATACATAGAAATAATAACATCCATTTCATTAGAAACTAAAACCTTGTCTTTTGCTTTATCTAAGTATTTTTTCCCTTCTTCATATTGTTTTAGTTCGATTAAATTGGCGCCAATATTGAGTGCTGCCACTAAAAAATCACTATTATTTTTAAGATTTTTTGTGTGATGAAAGGCTTTTTTAAAATAATAAGTTCCTTTGTTAATATCTATATTATTATAGGAATAAACACCGCCAAGATTGTTGTACAACCAGCCCAAAGCAGCATTGTTATTTATTTTGGAAGCACATAGTATTCCTCTTTGTATAACTTAATTGCTTTTTTATAATCTGTAAATTGTTCAAAATTTAATCCTAATAAATTATATGCTTTAGCCGCTAGTTCAAAATTTTGTTTTTTTAAAGAATAGGTAAGTATTTTTTCGGTTTGTTTTATAGATTCTTTATTATTTAGATTGTAAAAATTAGTACTCGCAATGGTAAATAATTTTTGAGCCTCCTCATCACTATTTACATTTGTTTGGGAAAAATGTATATTGAAAACCAATAAAAAAAAGAAAATAAATTTAAAATTTTTCATAGCTTAAATATAAAGAAGAGGTAAAATTACAAATTCAATCATTTCAAATATAATTTACACATGTTTCTCTATAATTACTTGCAAATCTTTAATTTCGAAAGGCTTTACTAAAACATCATTAATTCCATTAATGGCCATTTCATTAATTATTTCATTTTTATCTGAAGCTGTCAAAGCAATAATTGGTGTTAAAACACCTAGTTCTCTGATTCTTTTAGAAGCATCAAATCCGTTTAAAACTGGCATGTGAATATCCATTAATATCAAATCAAACTTATGTTTTTTAACTAATGCAATTGCTTCTAATCCATTTTCAGCAATTTTACAAGTATGATCACTTTTGTCTAATAATTTTTTGGTTACCATTTGATTGATTTTATTATCTTCTACGATAAGAATTTTCAAATGTGTCTTACTGTTTTTTGTGTCTAAAACCGTATTTTGTTTAAATATTACTTCAGAATCTGCTTGGATATAAGGAATTTTTACGGTAAAAATGGTTCCTTCGTTTATTTTACTTTTGACTGAAATTTCTCCTTTAAACAAATCGACTAATCTTTTCACAATGGATAATCCCAATCCAGTTCCTTTATATTGCTCATTTAAATTGACGTCAACTTGCACAAATTTTTCAAAAATTTTGTCTAAATATTCTTCTGGAATTCCTATTCCATTATCTTCAATTTGAATTTGAATTTTCTGAACGGCATCTTCTTCTAAAAGTTGTAATTTAATAGAAACTACCCCTTTTTTAGTAAACTTTAAAGAGTTACTAATCAAGTTAATTAGAATTTGTGAGAATCGAGTTAAATCGGTTTTTATTATTAGAGGAACAGCGTCAGAAACGTGGATATTTAATTCGTTTTTATTTGATTTTGCAATAATTCCCAATGATTCTCTAATGACAGAAATTTCTTTTCTAATTTCTACATTTTCATAAATTAATTCAAATTTTGTGTCTTCAATTTTGTATACATTTAAAACATCGTTAATTAAGGACAACAAATAATTAGAGGAGAATTTTAAGGCATTAA
Source organism: Flavobacterium facile (assembly GCF_036321945.1). Lineage (NCBI taxonomy): Bacteria > Pseudomonadati > Bacteroidota > Flavobacteriia > Flavobacteriales > Flavobacteriaceae > Flavobacterium > Flavobacterium facile. Next base: position 13,452 of record NZ_JAZAYT010000033.1, on the reverse strand, counting down.
AATACTTGTCTTTCTTCAATTCAACATGTTCATTTTCAATAATGTCCGCCATTCCAATTACGCCGTATAAAGGTGTTCTTAGTTCATGACTTACATTAGATAAAAATTGAGATTTTAATAAAGAAGCTTCTTCCGATTTTGTGTTGGCAATTTTCAATTGTTCGTTGGATTCAAACAGTTTTTTATTTAATTTTCTATAATCTAAATAGATTTTAAACATAACAATCAGAAAAACCAATAAAATACCAGCGAAAAACAAACTCATTTTTACAAGTTTTGATGAGGCTGTCATTTTTTGATCTTGCACTTTTTTCTCAGAAGCAATTTTCTGAATTTTATTGTTCATTTCAATCACATCAATTGAAGATCCTGAAAACTTAATTTCCTGATTTCTTTCTTTTATATAAACAACATCTTGTAGACTATCATGCATTTCCAAGAAACGCAAAGCTTTAGGCACATTATTATATTTTTTATAAAAAGCATAAATTTCATCATACAATTCTAATTCATTCGCTTTGATAAAATTTTTGTCACCTACTTTTAATTTATTTATTACTTTTTCATAATTAATTCCAGCATTTTTTTTATCATTCATATTGGAATAATATTTTCCTAATAAGGAATGATATGTTACTAAAATTTCAAAATCCTTCGTGTTTTTTGCAAAAGAATTAATTCTATCTAAAAATATTTTTGCCGTTTTATAATCACCTAATTCCATATTAGCATCAGCAATATTTACTTCTGCATACGCTATATCTGTTTTTACACCATTTTGTTTAGAATATTCATAACATTTGATGTAATATTTTAATCCTTTTCTTGGGTTATTTAATCTGAAAAAATAAACATTTCCAAGATTGTTATGTAGAAAATCTAATAACTGAATATCGTTAGCTTTATAAGCATATTCAATTCCTCTTTCGTAGTAATAAATGGCTTTTTTTAAATCTGAAAATTCTTCGTAATTTAATCCAATTATATTGTAGGCTTTTGCAGCAAAACTATAATCGTCAGTTTTTAAAGCATATTGAAGGACTTGTTGAGAATTTTCTAAAGACGATTTACAATTCAAATTATTTAAATCATTAATTGCCTTCTTTAATGTTGTTATAGCTACTACTCTATTGTTTACAGCAACTTGAGCAAAAAGTAATTTTGGGATAAGGAGAATTATAAGGAGTATGAAATATAGCTTTACTTTCATTTTATGAGTTGAGAATTGTAAAAATAAAAAAATCCTGATATAAATCAGGATTTTTAATATAAATTATTTACAAATTATCGAATTAACTTCTTGTATTTGATACGAGTAGGTGTTACATCCTTACCTAATCGTTTGCGTTTGTTTTCTTCATATTCAGTAAAACTTCCTTCGAAACTATATACTTGTGAATCGCCTTCAAATGCTAAGATATGTGTACAAACTCTGTCTAGGAACCATCTGTCGTGAGAAATAATTACGGCACAACCTGCAAAATTCTCTAAACCTTCTTCTAAAGCACGAAGTGTATTGATATCTAAATCATTCGTTGGCTCATCTAAAAGTAAAACGTTTCCTTCTTCTTTTAATGTCATGGCTAAGTGTAAACGATTACGTTCTCCACCAGAAAGCGTTGCTACTTTTTTATTTTGATCACTTCCACCAAAGTTGAAACGAGATAAATAAGCTCTTGAATTTACTTGACGTCCGCCCATCATAATCAATTCTTGACCATCACAGAAGTTTTCCCAAAGTGTTTTGTTAACATCAATATTAGAGTGCGATTGATCTACATATGCGATTTTTACTGTTTCACCAACTTCAAAACTTCCTGAGTCTACTTGTTGTTCGCCCATAATCATTTTGAAGATAGTAGATTTACCGGCACCATTTGGTCCGATAATTCCAACAATTCCAGCTTGTGGTAAAACGAAATTTAAATCGTCATATAATAATTTGTCACCAAATGCTTTGGCTACATTTTTAGCTTCAATAACATTCGTTCCTAAACGTGGTCCATTAGGAATATAAATTTCTAATTTCTCGTCTAGTTCTTTTTGGTCTTCGTTTAATAATTTATCGTAGTTCTGTAAACGCGCTTTTTGTTTGGTTTGACGCCCTTTTGCTCCTTGACGAACCCAGTCTAACTCACGTTCTAAGTTTTTTCTACGTTTAGAAGCTACTTTTTCTTCCTGCGCCATACGAGTTGACTTTTGGTCTAACCAAGAAGAATAATTTCCTTTCCATGGAATACCTTCTCCTCTATCTAACTCTAAAATCCAACCTGCAACGTTATCTAAGAAATATCTATCGTGCGTTACGGCAATTACAGTTCCAGAATATTGTGCTAAATGTTGTTCTAACCAAAGTACTGATTCGGCATCCAAGTGGTTGGTTGGCTCATCTAATAATAATACATCTGGTTGTTGTAAAAGTAAACGACATAAAGCTACACGACGTTTTTCACCACCAGATAAAACAGAAATTGGAGTTTCTGGATCTGGCGTACGAAGTGCGTCCATGGCGATTTCTAATTTGGTATCAATTTCCCAAGCACCTGAAGCGTCAATTCTATCTTGTAATTCTGCTTGACGATCCATTAACTTTTCCATCTTCTCAGGGTTTTCATACACCTCAGGCAAAGCGAAATCGTCATTAATTTTATTGAATTCTGCTAATAATTCGAATGTTTCTGCTGCTCCTTCACGAACAATATCAATAACCGTTTTAGTTTCATCTAAAAGTGGTTCTTGCTCTAAATAACCAACAGTATAACCTGGTTGAAACACCACATCACCTTGATAATTCTTATCAATACCTGCAATAATTTTTAATAAAGATGATTTTCCTGAACCGTTCAATCCAAGAATTCCAATTTTTGCTCCATAAAAGAAGCTTAAATATATATTTTTAAGTACTTGTTTATCTGCTCCTGGATAACTTTTACTCAATTTTTGCATTGAGAAAATTACTTTCTTATCGTCTGACATAATTTATTTTTATTTGTTTATTTTTTGTTTCAAGTTTCAAGTTTAAAACTCTCGAACTCAAACTTCGTATATCCTATTCTTAGTTCGTATATTAGAATTACATTCTTCCTTTTAAGGCGTTAAAAACCCATGCATTTGCAAAAAAACCTACGGCAACTGCGGCAAAGCCCCAACCTGCAACATCATCGTATCTGTAAACAGCTAAACCCATTATAATTAATCCCATTATCACCATGATACCTGTAGCCCAAGCTAATACTGTATTTTTGTTCATCTTTTTAATTTTATAAATTTAGGACTGCAAATATCGGGATTTTTTATACTATAAAGAAACAATACTAGTTAAAATTAAACTACCTAATTATTACTAAAGTAGTGTGTTATTTATGATTTCGCACCTTCACTATCCATACACTATCTATACACTATCCATACACTATCTATACACTATTTATACTTTATCTACTTTTTGAAGGTGCTTTTAAATGAATATGAAGTAGGTTTACTATGACGGATTAATTGAATATTTTATAGACCATTTCTTTTAACATATCATCTTCTTTCATGGAACCTGCGCCTACACCTTTGGATTTTACATCAATATCTCTAATGACTTCTATAATTTGACTCACTTTTCGCATAGGGAAATTTTGAGCAGCAGTAGCGTATTCGTCTATAAAAAAGGGATTGACTCCTAATGCTTTTGCGGCATTAAATTTGGATTTATCTTTTAATCCGTGGAATTGTAACAATTGTGAGAAAAAAGAAAACATTTGTCCGGTTACTAATACCATGGGGGTTTCTTTCATGTTAAAAGCAAAATGATGAATGATATTATATGCTTTTTCTTGATTCCTAAGCGCTAATGCCGATTTCAATTCGAAAATATTATAATCTTTACTGAAACCTATGTTTTCTTCTATATTTTTTGGCGTAAAAACGTGTCCGGCTGGAAAAACGATTTTTAGTTTATCTAATTCGTTATTAATTTTCGCTAAATCTGTACCTAAAAATTCTGCTAACATCGCTGCAGCTTTTGGTTCAATTCCGTAATTCTGACCTTTTAAAACTTTTACAATCCATTCTGGAACTTGGTTATCGTACAGTTTTTTACTTTCAAAATACACACCAATATCTTTAATCGTTTTGAAAATTTTCTTTCTTCCATCAGGTTTCGCTCTGTAAGCAAAAACTAAAATGGTTGTTGGTTGTACATTGGCCATATAATTGGCGAAATTTTCAAACGTTTTAACTAAATTCTGCGCTTCTTTTACAATAACCACCTGATAATCTGCCATCATCGGAAAACGTTTCGCAGTAGAAACTATTTCTTCCACCGAGGTATCTCTTCCGTATAAAACTATCTGATTGAATGCTTTTTCATCTTCTGTAAGTGCCGTTTCTTCAATTAAATCGGAAATTCTATCTATATAATACGCTTCTTCTCCGCATAAAAAATATACAGGTTTAAAATTTCTAGATTTAATATCGTTAACTATTTTAATAACGTCTGTCATTGTTTTTTTTTGTTGTTTTTGGTTTATTGTTTATTGTTTATTGTTAAACTTCAAACCTTTAATTTCAGAAGTATTTAAATATTTCATAAATGCTCCGATTTTGTTTTTTACTAGTTCTATTTTTTGTGAAGTTACTCGAAATTGTTCTTCAGAAATTATATTTTTATCGAAAGATCTGTACAATTGTGATTTTAATTCGCCACACGAACCTTTTGAATAACTCAAAAAATTAATAAATTCTCTGTTTCCATTTCTTTCAAAACCCTCTGCAATGTTATCCATAATTGAACCTGAACTTCTATCCATTTGGTCTCTTAATGAATATCTTTTTCCTAAACCAGTGGTTTCAAACAAGATTTCAATATCTTTACAAATATCACGAGAAATATTCCAAATTTCTAAATCCTCAAATTTTTCTATTTTTGCCATTCAAACAACAAACAATTAACAATTAACAATAAACTATAAACATTGAATAAGTTGAATTTTCCATCCTACTCGTTTCGGTTCAAAAATAGTGAAAATAAAGTTGCTATTTTTGATGAAATTAGAAAAAAATTTGTGGTGTTAACTCCGGAAGAATGGGTTAGACAACATACGGTTTTCTATTTGATGGAAGAATGCAACTATCCTAAATCGTTACTTAATGTTGAAAAACAAGTGAAAATTAACGGAATGAGTAAACGTTACGATATTGTAGTTTTTAATTCTGATGGCAGTATTTTTTTGATTGTAGAATGCAAACAACCAGATGTAACGATATCTCAAAACACTTTTGATCAAATTGCGCGGTATAATTTTACTTTGAAAGCCGAATATTTAATGGTTACGAACGGATTAAATCATTATTTTTGCCAAATGGATTTTGAAAAAGAACAATATACTTTTTTGAAGGAATTACCATTTTATGAAAAGGAGAATGGGAGAATGGGAGAAAATGAATGATAAAAAGCAGTTCATTTCAAAATTTATTTTAAAATAAAAGCTTATAATTTAAACTTGATATTGAACTTGATTTTTGATATTGTAATTGACATTGAAATTGACTAAAACAGCCGTAGTTATCTTAAATTGGAATGGTGCGAAATTATTGCAGCAATTCTTGCCATCTGTGATTCAGTTTTCTGGAAATGCTACGATTTATGTAGCGGATAATGCTTCAACAGATACTTCTATTGACGTTTTGAAAAACGAATTTCCTTCTGTAAAAATCATAGAAAACACAGGTAATTTTGGCTTTGCAAAAGGGTATAATGAAGCGTTGAGATTTGTAGAAGAACCTTATTACGCATTAGTAAATTCGGATATTGAAGTTACCGAAAATTGGTTGCAACCGATTGAAGCCATTTTTGATAACGAACCGAAAACAGCTATCATTCAACCTAAATTATTAGATTTTAAAAAGAAAACGCATTTCGAATATGCAGGCGGCGCTGGCGGATTTATTGATAAATATGGCTATCCGTTTTGTAAAGGTCGAATTTTTGATACGTTGGAAGAAGATTTAGGACAATATAATCAAGAAACTGAAGTGTTTTGGGCCACTGGTGCTTGTTTTTTTATTCGAAAAGAAGTGTATAGAACCTTACAAGGTTTTGATGATGACTTTTTCGCACATCAGGAGGAAATTGATTTGTGTTGGCGCGCTAATAATTTAGGATTTACAGCAAAATATTGTCCGACTTCTGTGGTATATCACGTTGGTGGTGCGACTTTAAACGAAGCGAATCCAAAGAAAACCTTTCTGAATTTTCGAAATTCGTTATTAATGCTGACTAAAAATCTTCCGAAAGGGAAATTATTCCCTATTATTTTTGCAAGATTGTGTTTAGATGGTGTGGCTGGTTTGCAATTTATTTTTCAAGGAAAATTCAATCATTTTTGGGCGATTTTAAAAGCGCATTTCTATTTTTATCATTTACTTTCCAGAAATCTAAAAAAGAGAAGTTCTTATCAAAAAAGAGATTATTTCTATACGAAATCTATTGTTTGGAGCTATTTTGTTGGGAAAAAGAAGACTTTTGAGCGTTTAAAGTAAGAAACGGATTTTATTTGAAACACATAGGCAAATAGGTTTTTATGTGAAAAAAGTCGCTTCGCTTAAAAGAGAGAACATAGACTCTACAGAAAACAGATTTTTTTAAACACATAGGCAAATAGGTTTTTATGTGAAAAAAGTCGCTTCGCTTAAAAGAGAGAACATAGATTTTTCAGAAAAAAAAAAACTTGAGAGATTAATAAGATTCAACGAAAAGTCCTAAAAAAAAGTCAAGTTATTTGACACCCCACCCTTCGGGCACCCCTCTAAAAGAGGGGAATAAAAACACATTAATAAAATTTAAACTCATAAGTCATTTAAGTTTTCAGCTTTGCTAAAAATTAAAAACTAAAACCTGCTGACTTCCAGCATCTAACTTCTGACTTAAAACTTTTTTAACTAAAATTTCACTTTTCGTTACACTTTGGTATGATTTTTTCTGTATAACTTTGTAAAAAATCCTATTAAAATGAGAAAAGTACTAATTTTAGCCGCAACAATTCCCTTTGTGCTTACGTCGTGTGTTTCTAAAAAGAAATTCGCAGCCTTAGAAGCGCAACAAAAACAAACTCAAGATTTATTAAATTCGGCAACTGTTAAGTTAAACAGTTGTTTGTCTGAAAAAGACTTATTAAATGCTGAAAAAAGTAGTTTAATGAGCCAATTGGATTATTTAAAGAAAAATAATTCTGATTTAATAAACAGTTCAAAAGAAATGACTGTTTTAACTACAAAAGGTGCTCAAAACCTTGAAAAATCACTTGAAAGCTTACGCGAAAAAGATTTAAAAATTACGCGTTTACAAGATGCATTAACTAAAAAAGACAGTGTTACATTAGCTTTAGTTACGAGTTTGAAACGTGAAGTTGGTATTGACGATCCAGACATTAACATCAACGTTGAAAAAGGTGTAGTTATGATTTCTATTGCTGATAATTTATTATTTAAATCAGGAAGTTATGATGTGAATTTAAAAGCGAAAAACGTTTTAGCGAAAGTGGCGAAAGTAGTAAACAGCAAACCAGATTTCGAATGTATGGTGGAAGGTCATACAGACAATGTGCCGATTAAAAATTCGGTATTATTAGACAACTGGGATTTATCTGTGAAACGTTCGACTTCAATTGTACGTGTGTTACAAAATGATTTAGGTGTAAATCCGAAACAATTAATTCCGGCTGGAAGAAGTTCTTTTATTCCGTTAGTAGAAAATGACACGGCAGAAAACAGAGCTAAAAACCGTAGAACGCGCATTATCATTATGCCAAAAATTGACCAGTTTTACGATATGTTAGAAAAAGAAATGAAAACGCTTTCTAAATAAATTCTAAAATATAAATTCTAAAAAGCGACTAAGAAATTAGTCGCTTTTTTTGTGTTCCCATTTCTTATTATAAATCTACATTCTTAAAAAAACTATTCTAAAATTTGCGAAACCGAAAAGTTGCACGTATATTTGCAACCAATTAGTTTCGTATTAAACACTTTTAAAATGAGAAGAGATATTTTTCAAGCCATTGCCGATCCAACAAGACGAAGCATTATTGCTTTAATAGCCATTCAAGCTATGACACCTAATGCAATTGCAGAAAATTTTAATACTACAAGACAAGCCGTTTCTAAACATTTACGAATTTTAATTGAATGTGACTTGGTAAAACAAGTGCATCAAGGCAGAGAAATTTATTACTCGCTTGAAATTGAAAAAATGAAAGAAATTGACAAATGGCTTGAACAATACCGAAAAATTTGGGAAACCCGATTTAATCAACTTGACGAACTTTTAGAAACCATAAAAAAACAATAAGATGAATCCTAATTTAATATTTGACTTTACTCTTGACAAATCCGAAAAAACGGTACACATAACTAGAGAATTTAATGCGGAACTTTCCTTAGTTTGGGATGCTTTTACAAAACCAGAATTATTGGATCAATGGGTGGCGCCAAAACCTTGGTCGTCTAAAACCAAATACATGAATTTTGAAGTAGGTGGCAAAAGATTTTATGCGATGGTAAGTCCGGAAGGATTAGAACGTTGGTCCATTCAAGAATACACTTCTATAACTCCAAAAACCAATTTTAAAATGTATAATTCTTTTGCAGATGTTAACGAAAATCCTGAATTGCCTGGTTCTGAATGGGAATACAATTTCAGTGAGCAAAACGGAATTACAAAAGTATCTATTCGTATTTATAATGAATCACTGGAACGTTTAGAAAGAATGATCGCAATGGGTTTCAAAGAAGGCTTTACTATGTCTATTGACAATTTGGAACATCTATTGGAAACATTATCGAATCATTAATAAAAAACAAGAATAACAGGATATTGCATAAAATTCAAAACCATAAAAGACATCGCTATTATTGAGTTAGATGTTACCATTCGATTTGGGTTTGAACATTGAAAATAAAATAATTTCAACGAACAACTACAAAGCCACTGAGAAATTAGTGGTTTTTTTTTAGGAGCAGACAAATCTCCTTTCAAACAACTTCACACCCGCTATCCGCAGTACATGGTACTTTGCTCCTATCGAGGCTATACAAGACGTTTCGTTTTTAAAACAAATTTATTTTTTGAAACTATAAAAATTTAAATTAAATTTGTGAGGTAACCGCCAAAATAAACTTGTCTATGCCTTATGAAATTATATTAGGTAAACATCGTGAAAAAAATGTCATTTTCTTTAAAATTACGAATGACATTCCGTTTTTAACAGAAATTAAAAACTGTGTAGGAAGAAACTGGAGTAACACACACAAAATGTGGTATTTACCAAATAATTCTGAATACAGAAAACGATTCAACATTCCGGAAACGCCCGTAATTGGAAAACTTGTATTAAGTAAAATTTCTGATCAAAACAAAGGTGAAATTCAGAAGCTCGTTAATCAATTGCAATTGTTTGGTTACAGTCCGAACACTATTCGAACCTACATTCAAGATTTTGCACAATATTTGTATTACCTTCAGGATAAACCGGCGACAAACTGCGCCCTTACAGAGGTACAAAATTATTTACTTCATTGCATAAACATTTTGAAATATGCTGAAAACACTTTACATAGTCGTATTAATGGCATAAAATTTTATTACGAAAAAGTATTACTACAGCCACAATTACTTTTAGAGTTACCCCGACCAAAAAAACAATTGATATTACCTAAAGCGTTACACCTTTCGGAAGTAAAAAGTTTGTTACACCATACAGAAAACTTAAAGCACAATACCATTTTAAAGTTAATTTACGGCATGGGTTTACGCGTTTCGGAAGTCATAAATTTAAAAATAGAACATATTGATAGCAAAGCCATGCGCGTATTTATAGTACGTGGGAAAGGCAAAAAAGACCGTTATGTAAATTTACCCGAAAGCATTTTACCTCAACTTAGAGACTATTATAAAACGTACAAACCGAAAGAATATTTATTTGAAGGGCAATATGGTGGTGCTTATTCCGTTAGAAGTATTCAACAAATATTTAGAATTGCTGCAAAAAAAGCAAATATTATAAAAAAAGTAGGAGTTCATAGTTTACGACATAGTTTTGCTACACATTTATTGGAAAACGGCACAGATATTCGCTTTATTCAGGATTTATTAGGACATAGCGATATAAAAACTACATTAGTTTACACCCAGGTTACGGATAATAGTTTAAGAAAAATTGTTAGTCCATTAGATTTTTTGTAAAAAAAATACTATATTTGAATTTGAAACAACAAGTAAAACCATATTTCATTTTACGCAATGCGCTTTTATAAATATATTTTACTTAAAACATTAAATAACAAAACAATAACCAAGTATTCGAAATTTCGATTTCGTATATATTAGAGTTAGCGGTAATTTTAAACAGACTACATTATGACAGACCATCAAATACAAATTCAAGAAAGAATTAAGACTTATACAAATATGGGGTTCTATTCACAAAAAGAACTTACAGACATTATTCTGTCAATTGTAGAGGATTATGAGCTGACAGACAAAACGACAAAAAAGTGGATAAGGGAAATCATAAAAAAAGAATACGAAAATCGTTTAGCTCAAAGTATTACTTGGACACACCCAACAGACCCTGAAAAATTAAAAATTGCTTTTGACGAACTTTGTTCTGAGTGTAAAATCATTTCTTTACATAATCAAGGCTATGAAAATTCTGATGCAATTGCGGAAGTATCAAGTTTATGGGCAGACTTTGAGGAGTATGAAATTGAGCCAAAAGCAGTTGGTTATTGCTATTATCATTACCAAGATTTAGAAATAGCCCTAAATCCTGAATCGAAAACATTGTTAATCGGGTTTGACAGTTTAGAAGAAGATGAAAACAAAAGACAAATTGAGCAGTTAAAAATAGGGAGGCAAATCGCTAAAAAATTAGTAAACAACGGACTAAAAATAAAATGGGACGAAACTAATAACAACAAAATTGAAATAATTAATATTGATTGGCTAAGAATATTTAATGACGATAAAGAAGAATGGGACAGTGCAAGAGTTTTGGACCTAATTCAGGAAGATTAAAAACTACCGCTAACAAGGGTTTTGCGTCAGGCGGGCTGAAGTGCAAAATTCAACAGTAGTTTTTCAAATGAACTTTAGTAATAATATCGGCTTTTGTGTTTTAATTTCCCGCCCGAACGCAAAGCCCTAAAACGTTGGTGGCAATTTTACAAACACCTGCAAATAAGATACAATTATGAGTTTAAACATAAAGAATAACTTTAATAAATAAAAAAGATTTGTGAAAAGAAATATAATTATTTTCGTAATTTTATTTATCACTTTGATAGTGCTTTATAAAATAATTCAAATTTACAATAATTCAAATTTAAATGAATTTGTCGGAGAAAAGCATTGTCTTTCTTGTGCTGATTTAGAAAATTTAGAGATACAAAATAAGCAAGATAATGTGGTTGGTAAAATAACGATGGTCAATCAAAAAATAGTTTTTACAGAATACCCTACTAATACAATCTATAATTTATATTTCTGTGATGCTACTTGTGATGACAATCTTAATACATTTATTGTTCAAAACTATAATGATGCAAAGGAGTGTAAACAGGATTTGTGGCTATTGTTAAGCGGTAAAAAAGAAACTGGCATCCTAAAGTTTGAATTGTTAAATTTTGTTGTGATAAACAAACTCGAAGCAAAAAATTACTACAACAAGTATATAAAAAAACTGCCCCCAACAAGGGTTTTACGTCAGGCGGACTGAAGTGCAAAATTCAACAGCAGTTTTATTTTCGAATTTTCAAACCAAATCATTCAAAAATTTGGGAAATAAAACGGTAAATTCATAACCCAAAATATTGCAATAGAAACTTGAAACCGCCTGACAAAAAGAAACAACTCAAAACTAAACTTAATAATGAAACATATTATAAAAACACTAATTTTTCTCTTGTGCATTTATCCACTAGCATTATTTGCACAAGTTTCGCAGGAGGATTTGAAAGAATTAAAAGAAAAAACCGAACAAATGAAACAGAATGCAAAAAGCAATAGTTCATTTGTTGAATATGCTGATGTATTGAAAAATCCCGAACAATATCTCAATAAGATGATAACAATTAAGAACATTAATGTGAGTGACTGCGAATGGGAAGATTTACAAAATACAGATAAAAAAATAAAAAATGGAACATATAGTTTTATATTTCGTCCTTACTTATATGACAATAATAAAAGTAAAATTTTATTTTGGACAAAAAGGCTAAAAGGTAGAAACAAACCGGATGCCAATACAATACAAAGAGGCGTTTTAAAACACCATTCAAATGAAAAAGGTGTTTACTATGTTGGTAAATATTGTGATGTAAAAGTAGATGATACTTCTTATGTGTTTGAAGATTTCAATTTCTCACAGGTTACTACAAAAGACAATGAATTTTTAGACAAAATTGAAAATATTGGTGTACCAAGAAAATGGTGGCAAACATATGATAGACTATTGTTGTGGGTAGTAGTGCCTATTTTTTTAGTGATATTAGTTTTATCATACTGGCCCCGTAGAAATAAAAAATAAAAACTGCCACCAACAAGGGTTTTGCGTCAGGCGGGCTGAAGTGCAAAATTCAACAGCAGTTTTTCAATTAAACATTAGTAATAAAACCAGCTTTTGTGCTTCGATTTCCCGCCCGAACGCAAAGCCCCGAAACGTTAAATACAAGTTTTGTGGAATCGAGAACGCTGAATAAAATCTGATTATTTTCACATCTATTTTCAGAAAACACTTCGCTCCTATTTTTGTTTTAAATTTAAAAAAATACAATTATTTTATTTAAAATTTTTGAGTTTTAATTTGTTGTCGAAAATGGTAGAATACAAAATTGATGGCGGAAATAGTTTGCGAAAAAACTTTATGAACTGAAATCGATTCTTGAATTGGTTTGCGAAAAAGTATTGCGTAAAAATTGTAGAATCGGAAATCGTTACTTGAATTGGTTTGCGGAAAAGTATTGCAAAAAAATATTGAATCGGAAATTACTACTTGATTTAGATTACGAAAAACTTATCGAATCGGAAATGCTATCTTGAAAAATTTTGCGGAAAAGTATTGCGGAAATTGAGCGTTTTCCGAATTAATTCAGAAAACTTACGAAGTAAAACTCATTGGAATAACAAAAACCTGTATTTAACAGCGGTTTGCTAAAATGGCTAATTTTGTAGTAGATTCACGTTTTTCTTTCGCAAGAAATTGTATCTTTGATAGAAAATAATAATTTACGAAGTCGCCACTTCAGCAAGCCGCGGCCCGTTATGTGTAACCTTTGACAATGTAAAATCCTGAAATAGGTTGACAAAAAATCAACAACTATTTACAGGACAATATGAAAGAAAACCAACCACACTGTCAAAAAAAATCCGTTGGATTTGACTTAAAATTAAAAATTATTGATGAA